>CAYZMW010000074.1:0-19969 GCA_964479645.1 uncultured Melioribacter sp.
ATTTTCATTTTCCGCCGCTTCTATTTTCCGTTCGAAAAGAAAAATGCGAGAACGTAATCGTTCAAGTTGCGTAAACGTCGTATCGGGCAATCGGGCAAGTTCCGCAAGTTGTTTTTCCGAAACGCTTTCGAACAGCGCAAGCGATTTGTTTTTCTCCGACAAATTCAGAGCCGTTTCGAAATATTTATCGTTTTTCGTTTTTGAATACAATTCGTAAAGTACTTCAAGTCCGAGTTGAAATACTTCCGACATTCTTTTCGACAAAATGATTTTCGATTTTTCATTCTTAATCGCTTTGTAACGCAAGTGTTCGAAAAGTTTTTCTGCGCGTAAAACGGCGCGTTTTGCGTCGTGCAAAAATTTTTCTTTTCCGTATTTTTCAAATTGCCTTAGATTGAGACGGGCGTGTAATTCTTCGGCTTTGATAAAAAGATTTCCCAAACCGTATTTGGAAATTTTCATATAATCGAGTGTGCCGTTCGGGCGAGAATATTTTTCCTCCAACTTTTCGATTTGTCTAATCGCTTTGTGATAATTTCCCTTGCCGTATTCTATTTCTCCCGTTGCGAAAAGGGAATGAGCGACCCATATCGGATATTCGTTCGAACGCTTCAAGAAAAAGCGATAAGCCTTTTGCAAAAATTTTCCCGCTTCACCGTATCGCCTAAGTTTTATTAATATCACGGCTGTTTTATAGTTCGCCCGTGCCGTTTGAAACGAATGTGTCCCGTAAAATTCTTCCGAAGCGTGCAAACCCGCCGTAGCGCTTTCAATGGCTTTTTGCGGCTTATCCACGGCGAAATACGCATCGGCGAGTAAAAAATGCAACATGGTTAAAGAGTAGGGCTCAATGTCCATATTTTGATTGGCGATTTTCAGTCCTTTACGAAGTACTTCCGCCGCCGTTTCGTAACGTTCCAAATTCAAATAAGTTTCGCCGAGGTTTATGTAATTATCCGTTAATGCGCTTCCGAGTTCTTTTTCTTTTCCTTTTTTTAGTTCGATGGATTTCGAGAGATATTCCGCCGCCTGTTTGTAATCTCCTTGTCGTAATCTTTGCACGGCGATATTATTATAAATTGTAGCAATGTAGGGGTGATTTTCTCCGTAAAGATTTTTATAAATGGCGAGTGCTTGCAACCATAATTCCATGCTTTTGTCCACCATTCCCAAATCGTCGTAACTGCTTGCCATGTTCGTTAGGATTGCGGCGACGTATGGATTATTCGCGATGTTCAACTTTTTTTGAATGGCGAGCGCGGTGTCGAAATATGCAAGCGATTTATTGAAATTCCCGAGCATTTCGTAGGCGTTGGCGAGGTTCATATACGTCGAACCTACGGACGGATGATTTTCGCCCCGTTTTTTTCGCAGAGCCAGAGCCTTTTTATAGAGGATAATCGCGCTGTCCGGATAAGATTTGTTAATGTAAATTACGCCCAAATTGTTGTAAACGTCGCCGACAAGCGGAGAATTTTCTCCGAGCAAATCGGTTCTGATTTGTAACGCTTTGTTCAGGTAATAAGCGCTTGAATCGGTTTTGAAGTTTCTGTATAATAATCCCAGTAAATAGTATGTTTGCGCTATTTGAAGAGATTTGGCGATTTTTTCTTTTTTTACGAATGACAAGGATTTTTTACAGAATGAAAAGGATAAATTATATTCGCCGAGTTTTCTGTAATTGTGCGCGAGACGATTATTGATTGAGATAATTTGAAGTGTGTCGTTTGTTTTATTCAATTGTGCGGAAAGAATTTTGTTCGCCGCGGCGAATTCACCGAGGCGAACAAGAGAATCGGCTTTTCCAATCTCCGTTGATGGTTCGGCTGTCCTTTCGAAGCGCTTCTTTTCTTTATTGCGACAAGATGTAAAGAAGAATAAAAGTAAAGTGAGAAATGATATCCGTGCTAACGATGATATATGCAACTTAAAAATTCCGTCAATTTTGTTAATCCCGTTTACTATTCTGTAATTCTTAAAATAAAAAATATGTATTTTTTATAAATCTTTCCGCCTTAATTTCAAAATAGTGCGAATATGCAACCGAATTTATTTTATGATTTTATGGAGATATTTATCCAAATCCGAGTAAATAATAAATAAAAATTATTCTTGCAATTCTATTTTATTTTTCACTAAATTATGATTGTAATTTTATTTTATGGTTAAACTATAAAATTCTATTGAGAGTCGCCGTGATAAAAAAAATACTATTCTTACTATTTTTATTCATTTCAGCCGACATTTCCTTAGCGCAAGTCCCGGGTAAAATCACAGGTACGGTTAAAGACGAAACGGGAAATCCGTTACCCGGCGCGAATGTAATGATTGACGGAAAAACAATCGGAGCGAGCACCGATTTGGACGGGCATTACATTATTTTGAACATCACTCCGGGCGTTTATTCCGTTACGGCTTCGTACATCGGCTTTGAAAAAGTGAGGCAAACCGATATTACGGTTAAACCCGGTTTGACAACACGTGTCGATTTCGTCTTACCCGAACAAACCGTCGCACTGGATAAAGTTGTAATCGTAACGCCCGACGAACCTTTGATTCAAAAAGACGCCACGACGAAAGTTACGACGATTAATTCCAAGGAACTTGAAGTGATGCCGATTGAAAACTTGCAAGAAATTCTTGGAACGCAATCTAACATTGCGGTTTTAAGCAATACGCCTAACGCCAAGGCGGGCTATAATGAACGCGGAATTGACGATATTCGTTTACGCGGAGGCAGAAGTAACGAAGTTGCGCTAATGATTGACGGCGTGAAGGTTTCAAATCCCATATTCGGTGGTTTCGGAACTAAATTGAGCAAGAACTCAATTCAGCAAGTGGCGATTGAATCGGGCGGATACAGCGCGAAATACGGCAATGCGCTTTCGGGCGTAATTAATCTTACGACAAAAGAGGGCGGCGGACCTTTGCGCGGTTCGGTAAGATATTATTCTTCACGTCCGTTCGACCTCAACTTTTTAACCAATGCGCGCGGCGAAGCGTTGCGATTGCAAAGCGTTCAAGGTTCGTTAAGCGGAACTGTGCCGTTTACAAACGACGTTGCGTTTTTTGTTTCGGGCGAAGTTAATACGAGCGCGGGAACAACCTTGCTTTTCGACGATATTACGTGGGATAAATATCGCACTATTCGTTACGATACCGACGGCGACGGGGAACTTGAAACTATTACGCTTCCCACTTCAAGCGAAATTATCAACGGTTATCTTGAACACGGAAATCTTGATTCCGTATATGCGGGATTGGCTTATCTCTGGGACGAAGTAAAAGGTCCCGACGGTCGCGAAATAAATCCGATTGACAATTATTCCGGCTGGGTCGGATTGGGCTGGAACAATTCTTACAACTTTTTCGGGAAAATCACTCTTCCGATTACGACGAATTTCAGAGCGATATTTTCTTTATTAATGGATAAACGCTATCGCCAGTTTAACAATTTTAACGCCTGGTACGATTACAATATGGCGGGACAAAATATTCAGATTTTGCAGAGCGACAAAGAAACGCTGACGCTTAATCATACGCTTTCAACAACGACTTTCTACACGGTTCGTCTTTCCCGCTTTTTCGAAAGCAGAAGAATCAGAATATTGAAAAATTACGGCGACCGTTATTCGAGTTGGTTGAATATCTTCGAACCGCCTGAAGATAACGTGAAATCGCCTGAGGATTACATTCCTTATTACAGCAGTCAGGCTGTGCGCGACCCGTTCGAAAATGCGTTTTATCTGAAAGCGGATAACCGTTGGTATTCGGGCGACAGTAGCGCGAACTACGAAGCGCGTTTCGATTTCACGAGTCAGTTGACGCAAAAATATATGCTTGAAACCGGTTTCCAATTCAATTATATCGATTTGCATTATCATTCATATCAAAATATTTCGACGGTTGACCCGTTCCCGACGGTTTACCACTACACGCCGCTTGAAGGAGCGGTTTATGCGCAATTGAAAGCGGAATTCGATAATTTGATTTTCAACGCCGGATTGCGTTTCGATTATCTGAATTCGGGCGGAACTTTCTGGGCGGACCCGTTCGACCCGATTGCCGACGACAGCGGCGATACGTTGAAATTCAAGAATATTATCGATGTGGAACCGAAGATGAGTTTAAGTCCGCGCATCGGTATCGCTTACCCGCTTACGGACAAATCGGTGATTACGTTTAACTTCGGACATTTCTATCAAAATCCGAACTATCGCGATATGTACAGAGCGTCGGGAGCGAATCGAGCGATGAGTTTAATTCGCGGGAATATAATCGGTAACCCGAATTTGAAACCCGAAAAATCGGTTCAATACGAAATCGCTTTGCAACAACAATTAACTGACGATTTCGCTCTGAAATTGAATTTATGGACGAAAGAAACGACAAATCAAGTCGGTTCGGTTGTCGTTCCCGCTTATTCCGACCCTAACAGACACAATCCTTACACGTATTCCGTTTTCGTTAATAATAATTTCGGTTCGGCGCGCGGTCTTGAAATAAATATTACAAAACGTTTAAGCGATAACTACGGATTTTATATCAACTACTCTTATTCGAAGGCTAAAGTGCTTTTGCCGACTTCTTGGGACGGCTACTGGAGCGGCGCAACTCAAGACGATTTGCCGAAGAAAGAAACAACCGCGCCGTGGGACCAAACACACGTCATTCGCGCTAATTTTCATTACAATATTCCGCCTGGCGCAGGACCTTATTTCTTGGGCGGACATCCGTTCGGCGATATTGACATAAGCGTATTTTATTACGGCTCAAGCGGAATGCCTTACACGCCGTATATTCCGGGCGGCGTAATCGTCGAGCCTTATTCGGCGCGTTGGCCCTTTTCTCACCGTTTCGATTTGCGCCTCTCCAAGCGGTGGAGTTTCGGCGGAATGAAATTCGTCGGGTTGTTGCAAGTTAAAAATTTGTTCGACAGAAAGAACGTGGTAACGGGCTACACGCGTACAGGTTCACCGACAAATCCCGGCACCGCAAGTTATTACACGCTTTCGTCAACGTATTGGGATTCGCGGAACAATAACAATTTCGGTTTGCCGCGTACCGTTTATTTGGGAATAGAAATATTTTTCGGAAGTAAAGGCTATTAGAATATGAGAATATCAAGAATAATTTTATTATCGATTTTGTTCGCGGGTATTGTTTTCGGACAATACACCGACGAAAAAGAGCAAAATAACAATCGGAAATTTTCGATGACAAAAACCAAAGGCGTTTTCGATAGAGCCGTAGGTTTTATGGACGCTGGCAAAATGAAAGTCCACGGCGTTGAAAATTTCGGATTGTTGAGCGGATACGACCATCCTGGCTACCAAAGTTGGTATCCCGGGGCGTTCCACGGCGATTGGGGCGAAGTTCGTTGGATTGCTCCCGTAATTCTTATGCCGCCCGGACCTTGGGGCGCGCAACATACTAACGGACCCGATTTGCCCGAAGACAGAAGCAATCAATATAACGCCGTCGAATCGTTTTCCGCCATTCATTTGCGCCAAGGCGACGGCGCGAATTTCACCGATTGGGAAGCCGCCGATAATTCAAGCACGTATTATCACGGCAGTTTGTTGCAAGATAATATTCCGATGGTTGCCACAAGCACTTTCCCCGAAAGTTGGCCCGAAGGATATTTCGACGAAGACGGACATTGGGTTTCCACGCCCGGCGAAAGACATTGGCCCGGCGGCTGGGCGCTTGACCCGGATCCGAGTTCGCCGACTTATATGCAACCGATGGTCGGTGATTTTGTTTCGAATAAAGATATCTTTTTTATTTCGACCGATAAATACAACGGCGTCCGCGAAGGCGCAACAACAGCGCGTTACGGCTATCCCGTGGGGATTGATATGGAAGTCGCGGGCTACAGTTATTCGACGTCGCTTTATTCGAGTGTCGTTTTCTTTAACATCAATTTTATTTACAGAACGCGCGAAGAACTGACCGACCCGAACAGTAAATTTTACGACCCGGACAGACATTTTTACGACGGAAGAATTGATAGCGTTTACTTTGCGTTTTTTGTTGACCCCGATTTGCCGGGTAGATATTTAGTGCCCGGTTCCAATTACCGACAAGCGACACCTTGGGCGGAAGACGATTACGGTTTGGTTTACGATTACGACGGGAACGGAACTATCGATGTTTTCCTTGCTTACGATAAACAAGATTATTTTACCGATGAACGTTATCCCGAAAATTCGGGTCCCGTTTCCGCGTACGGAATTAATTTTTTCAAAACGCCGAAAGTAAATCCGAGCGACCCTAACAGTCCCGAAATCGGAATTACCGGTTTTCACTGGTTCGACCAAGACGAAGCGGTTCGTCCAGCAAATATTAACGAACAGTGGGAGAAAACACTTTACGCCATTTCAGCCGGCAAACCCGCGTTAGTTCCCGAAGAAGACCGCGATAAATGGTTTCACGGCGGCGACCCCGCTATGGACGACGTCGAATTATTGAAACAATATCAGGAAGATTTTCCCGTGGGAAGCCGTCCCGACGTTCAGTTTTGGTTCAGTTCCGGACCTTTTTCCATTGAACCGGGAGACACGATTCCGATTCATATCGGAATTGTCGGCGGCGTCCCGAACCCGGGTCCGCTTGATGCGGAAGGCTTTCCTACGAATCCCCCGAATATTCGTTTTAAGTCAGTTTTCGATGCGTTAAAGCAAGCGGACACTCTTTATAAAAACAATTTTATCGGCTTTCGTCCGCCTTCGGCTCCTACGCTCAAAGCGGTAGGAACTGAAGTGATCGATAAAGACGGTTTGCCCGTTGTGTACGGCGAAAACGGAAAAGTCACTCTTTATTGGGACGATAAAGCGGAGCAATCGCTTGAAATCGTAACGAAGGAACACGATTTCCAAGGTTACAGAATTTATCGCACGCAAGCGGCGGTTAACGGACAAGGCGAGCCGGAATGGGGAACGCCGATTTACGATTACACGGGCGAAAATATTGTCGGCTACAAACCGCTTGCAATTTACGATAAAATAGACGAATGGGAAGGTCCCGACCCGCTTAATCCGTTTTTCGATTTGGGAGATAATTCAGGATTGAAATATACGTTTGTGGATAACGACGTCGTCAACGGCGTTCGTTATCGTTACACGATTACGGCTTACGACCATCCGATTTTGGATGCAGGACAGCCCGCGCTTGAATCTTCGCGTGGAAACGACCCGCGCTTGATTCAAACCGTTGATGTAATCCCCGGCGTTCAACCGCAAGGTTTCAACGGCGGCGCTGTCGATACTAACGTAACGCACCTCACGGGAATCGCAACGGGCGAATTGGTCGTTACCGCAATTGACCCGATTAACATCACGGGACACACTTACGAAGTGACATTTAAGGATACGCTTGATACACTTGCAATCGATATTTTCGATTTGGACGCAAATCGCTATGTGGTTCAAGATTTTATGAACTATTGGAACGAAGCGGACAAGCCTATCGCGCAACCGCGTCCCATTTTCGACGGCGTAGGTTTGACGATTATCAATCACAATAAAATAGAACAACTTTCGCAAGGTTGGGCGATAGTTAACGCCGATACTTCAGGCTACGAATTCGGACGAATAACGGGAATACAAGATACCACGGTTATTCCTTGCGATTATGAAATCGTTTTCGGCGATTCGTCTCTGAAATATTTTGCGAATCCGAGTTCGTATAAAGTCCCCTTTAGAGTTTACAACGTAACGCTTGACCCCGAAAAGCAAAATCCGCTGAATCTTTTCGTGCAAAATCCGGGTCTGCCTTGGTCGAGCGGCGAATTCGTTTACTTGCTTGAACCTGATATTCCGCACAAAACGTGGACTTTCACGATTACGTGGGATTCAAGCGCCGTGGCGCCGAGCGCGGGCGACGTTTACAAATACACTGTTAAAAAACCGTTTACTTCGGGCGATACTTACGAAATAAGAACGGAAGCGTTGCAAACGAAAGAAGGCGACGCCGATTTGTCGAAAATCAAAGTTGTGCCGAATCCGTATATCGTTTATAACGTAACGGAACAAGCCGCGACATCGCCCGATAGATTTACGCACAATCTACGTTTCACCCATTTGCCGAAAGAATGCACGATTAAGATTTACACTGTAAGCGGACAACTTGTAAAAACAATTCGTCATTCAAGTTCGTCAATCGGCGAAGCATCGTGGAATTTATTAAGCGAAGAACAACTGATGGTTTCTTACGGAGTTTACGTTTACACGGTTCAAACGCCCGACGGCAAACACAAAATAGGAAAATTCGCAATTGTTTGGTAAATATTCGGAAGTAAATAGATGAAAAGAATAACTAAAATCGGTTCGTTTTTAATTTTGCTTGCGTCGGTTTTCGCGCAAAATCTCATTGCGCAGGATTTGACAAAGGTCGGGACGACTTCCGCCGATTTTTTGATGATTGAAGCGGGCGCACGCGCGCAAGCGATGGGCGGAGCGTATATCGGGGTTGCCGACGACGCCACGGCGCTTTATTGGAACGCCGCCGGCGCTGGACTTATCGGGAAAGGCGCGGCGCAATATCAATTCGGAAAAAGATTCGCCGATATTACTCATCATTTTATGGGCGTAACTTATCCGCTTACCGACGAAGACGTAATCGGCTTTTCCGTGCAGTATCTTGATTACGGCGAAATGGAAGTAACCACAATCGAAGAGCCGGAAGGAACGGGCGAAACTTTTTCGGCAAGCAGTATCGCTATTAATTTGAGTTACGCCAAGCAACTTACCGACCGCGTTTACGTTGGATTTACGGGGAAATATATTTACGAAGAAATTTGGCTTGAACACGGAAGCGGTTTCGCTTTCGATATTTCCACGATGTACGATATGCGCGAAATTGGCGTGCGAATTGGAATGACAATCAGCAATCTTGGACCCGAAATGGGAATTGACGAAGGACCGCACTTGACGTTTTACAAACAAAAGCCTGACGATTATCCGGGAAGTCCGCAACCCGAATCGCAACTTGTTACGCAAAAATTTCCTTTACCGACGGGTTTTGCGCTTGGAATTTCTTCGGTGATTGTAGGAGTTAATTCGCCTTTCGTGCAAAGCGGGGAACACAAGGTCTTGCTTGCCGCAAGCATCAACGATTATTTCAATGCTCCGTTTCGCGGAAATTTAGGCGTGGAATACGGTTGGCAAGAACTGATTTTCCTTCGCGGCGGTTATCGTATCGGATACGATACTCAAAAACTTTCGCTCGGTTTCGGTTTGGATTTTTATCGATTTACAAATCAGAACATTCGTCTCGATTACGTTTGGGTCGATTACGACGACTTGGGCGGCGTGAATATTTGGTCGCTCGAATTCAGATTTTAATACACAAGAATTTTGTTCTTGAATTAAATGAATTTTCACACTTCGGTTTCGGAAAGAATTTGATTTTATGAATAGCCGCATAATTAAGAAATACGACACTTATACGGACGTTACACCGCTCGGCATTGCGGTCGGCGTGTTTATCGGCGTTTTGATGACGGCAAGTTTTTCTTACGCCGCGCTCGTTTTGGGATTTTCCACGAACGGTTCGCCCGTTGCCGCGGTTCTCGGGTGGGGAATTATGCGCGCTATTTTCAAACGCGGAACGGTAATTGAAAATAATATTATTCAAACAATCGCCTCGGGAATTAACACATCGACGGCGGGCGTTATTTTTACCGTGCCCGTCTTATTAATTCGCGGCGCGGAGTTTAATTTTGTTTGGGTTCTCGCCGCGTGTGTAGCGGGAGCAATTCTCGGCGTCGGTTTTATTATTCCGCTTCGCAAGCAAATGATTGATATTGACCGTCTCCGTTTCCCTTCGGGAACTGCAATTGCAAGCATTTTGAAATCGCCCGCCGAAGGAATGAAGAAATCCAAATTGTTGATTTACGGCGCGGCTCTTTCGGCTACCGTTTATTTCATTACACGTTTCCCCGATTTGGGTTTGCCGCAAATTATTCCCGCAAGTTTCGACTTAAATTCGGTTTTCGGTTTACCCGAATATTTTAAAAACGTTTGGGCGGTTTCTCTTTTAAGCGTCGGTATCGGTTACATCGCCGGACGGAACGGCTTGTTCGTTCTCGCCGGCGGTATTCTTGCTTACTGGTTAATCGCGCCTTTTATGATAGGCTTCGGATTTCTTCCCGAAAGCGTTGAGCCGGCACACGCCGCGGATTTCGTTCATTCGCAAATGACGCGTCCGATTGGTATCGGGATGCTTATCGGCGGTTCGCTGATGAGCATTGTTTTGATTGTTCCCGCCATTAAAGCGACAATCAGAAGTTTTAACGTCAAAACGATTGCCGAAGGCGAAAGCGACGAACTTTCCATTAATGTGTTGTATAAGGTAATAATCGGTGCGTTTCTGCTTTTTTTACTTGCTGGCTATTCCACGTCGGATATAAATTTTGTAACGGCTGTCATCGTTTCGCTCGTAAGCACAATTTGGCTTTTGTTTGCGGGTATTATTGTTTCGCAAGCGACGGGAATGACGGATTGGACGCCGATTAGCGGAATGTCCTTAATTGCCGTTGCTATTTTAATGATGTTTTTAACGCCTGAACAGATAACCACCGCGGTTTTAATCGGCGCCGGCGTTTCGGTGGCGATTGCCGAAAGCGCCGATATGATGCAAGATTTGAAAACGGGGCATCTTGTCGGGAACTTCCCGATTAAGCAACAGAAATTGCAATTGCTCGTAGCGGGTTTGGGTCCCGTAATTTCTTTAAGTGTAATGTTGTTAATTTGGAACTCGGGCGGCGTTGACCCCGTGACGGGCGCGCAATTGCCGGGCTTCGGTCCCGGAACGGACATTGAAGCGCCGCAAGCCGTGGCGCTCGGCGCGACGATAGACGCCGTTCAACACGGTGATGTTCCGGTCGAAAAATTTTTCGCCGGCGCGATAATCGGCGGAGCGCTTTCCTTTACGTCGCTTCCCGGTCTCGGCGTTATTATGGGAATTTCAATGTATCTTTCGATGAAATACATTTTGCCTTACGGACTCGGAAGTATCATTGCGATTTTTACGATAAGAAAAAAAGGGAAAAAGTGGTCGGAAAAATGGGCTGTTCCTTTTGCGGCGGGAATGATTTTGGGAGAGGCATTGCTGATTATAATTTTTGCGTTGCTTAAAGTCGGCGGGGTAATCTGATGCTGGCGAAATCGGGCATAGCGTTGATAATTCTGGGTGTTGTTTTTTCAGCCGTATTCGCATCGTTTATTCCGATTGATTGGACGAATTTCGCGATTGCCGTTTGGGTTTTGATTGTCGGAATATTACTTCAGCGAAAAGGCGCGAAAGAAGAAATGAAAAGCGAAACGGGAAAAGAACTTTCGTTAAATAAATTTCGCGAAAAGATAATAGAATTGAAAAAAGAAATCTCACATTATGCCGAAAACGTTTCCGAAAAAGACGTTTCCATAATTGACGATAGAATAAGCGACGTTTTACCGGAAGTCGAAAACTATCGGTTCTCGATTGTTAATGAAATCGGCATTGGCGGATACACGGAATTGATTTCGGTTTACGCGAAAGCGGAAAGACTTATCGGAAGGGGAGTTTCGGCTACTATTGACGAGTATTTCGACGAAGCGAAAAAATATTTTTCTGATGCCGTCGTTTTGCTCGAAGCGACAATTCAACGGATTGAGAAACAATCAAGGGAGCGGGTACAATGACTGAAACTGCACAGGAAAAGGCAAGTCGTATCGGGAAAAAGATACGCGAAACAATGAATCAATTCGGAATTTCCGTTAAAGAATTATCGGCAAAAACGGGAATTGAATTGCAAACACTTTATTCGATATTAAACGGTCATCATCAAGCGAGTGTGGAAAAACTTGAAGCGATAAGTCGCGCTTTACATTTGAGTATTGACGCGCTTCTCGATTTGGAAGTAAACACATTTCCTATTTATGCGGAACCGCACGAAGCGCCGTTCAGTTATGCGCAATTCGAAGATATTTGGTTCGGCCCTTCGGGAGGAGAAAGAATTTCGGTCTCGAGAAATTTCAGCGTGATGAACCATTCATTGCAACTGCGAAAAGAGTTTCTCGAAAAAATTTACGGTTTGGGAAAAAAGGAATTGAAAGTTGCGCTTGAAGCGTTCGAGAAACGAATGGACGTTATTAAAAAGAAGGAAAAAAGGCGTCTCGAATTTGTCGTGGATAGCGAAGTTGTTGATTTTATTAAGCAACGCGAGCCTTTCGACAAACTGTCGAAAAAACTTGTGAGGGAGACCATTGAAAAAATTATCGAGCGTTTGGAAAACGACCCGCTCAATTTCGAGGTGGTGATAATTCCACGCCAATATTTCTTGGTCAATTACGAAATAATAAATCGCGAGGTGATTTTGTTCGATTTGGGAAGCGTGTTTTTCAGACAAACTCATCCCGCGCTTGTAAATCACTTTATCAATGAAGTCGAGCAATTGAAATTCAAGAAATCCAAGATTTCCGAAAGGAGCGATGTAATAAAATTTTTAAGGAAATTATTGAATGGTAAAGGGTAACGGTACGAACGAATTAAATGAAATTCTTCGAACGATAACCGATTTGGTTTCGTTCAAAACGACGGAAAACAATTTCCCCGAATTCGAAAAAGCGGTCGCTTACGTTGAGAAGTTTTTCGAAGGGGAAAATGTTTTTATTCGTAAGCATTATTATAACAATATCCCCGCTTTATTTATTACGGTTAACGACACTAACAAACCGCACATTTTATTGCAAGGTCATCTTGACGTTGTTAACGGAGGCGACGAACAATTTCAGCCGAAAATCGTCGGGGATAAGCTTTACGGTCGTGGAACCGTTGATATGAAAGGCTTTGTCGCGCTTGCGATGCACGCACTGCGCAAAGCCGCCCGCGAAGGGAACGATGTCGGCTTAATGATTACGTTCGACGAAGAAATCGGAAGTGAAAACGGCACGAAGCGCCTTGTTGAAGAGGAAGGATATTCGTGCGACATTTTGTTTAACGGCGACGGCGGATATAATTATGCGGTTATTTACGGAGAAAAAGGTATCTTGAAGTTCGAACTTGAAGTGGAAGCCGAACCGGGACGACACCCGTATCCGTGGGACGGCGAGAACGCTTTCGATTTATTCATTGAAGATTACAGAAGAATTACGAAACTTTTCCCCGAAAGCAAATACGCCACCGACGCCGACAATTGGCACACCACGTATTCGATTTACGACGTTAAAGTTTATAACGACGAATTTTATCCGCCCAGAAAAGTAACGGCGAAAATGAATATTTATTTTTCGGACGATATTACGACCGACGAATTATGCCGAAAAATCAAGGCGGAAATGAAACACGTTAAAATCAAAGGCTTTACTGCGAGCGAACGCGTTTTTATTAATCCCGCGTCGCCTTATGTTCGTAAATTGCACGAAATAATGGAGCGAAATTTCGGACGTGAAATTATTTACAAAACAGAAAACGGCTCGTCGGACGCAAGATTTTATGCGAACAAAGGGCTTCCGATTGTTATCGTTAAAATGGTCGGGGAAGATCACCACGGTGCGAACGAGCATATTTTGATTTCGGAAATTATCCCGATGTATAAATCGGTAAACGATTTTATTCGCGAGTTTTCAATGCGCGAAGCGAATTTGAAAAAGGAAACTGCAAACAATGAAGCGTAAATTAATCGAAATTATTTTACTCCTTATTTTGATTGTCTTCGGATGTAAGGCGCAAGAGAGAATTGAATACGAAGGCGAACTTGTAAAACCGCCCGTTTCGACAATGCAACTCGGGCCTGCGATATTTTTCTCAGAGTCATTTGTTGAAAAACTCGGCGTAACAGAAGGAAATCCGGTAAGAATTATCGCGGGTAATAAAATCAAGGATTTGCGCGTTTATAAATTTTTCGGAAGCGACACCACCTTTGCAATGCACCGAAAATATGCGGATGAACTTGATTTGAAAGAAGGAAAAAACAAATTCGAGATTGTAATTATTTCGCCGCAAGAAGCGACGATTACGCCGAAGCCGATAAGATTTAGCGTAGAGAATTACAAAGGGAATCTCGCGAAATGGAAAGGTTACGCTTTCGGCGCGCCGCACGGCGATTGCGATTTTGAAACCGGCAGCGTCGTTAAACTTGTTGCGGAAAATTACGGTGTTCCGGCAACAGCCGCTTACGGTTGCAGACTTTCGTATCGCGGCATTTGGTACGATTGCAATCGTCCGCTAATGAAAGAGCCGCGCGAGAACGGACGCGGCGTAATTCCCGAAAGGCAATGGAACGAAGCCGCGGAGAAGAAATACAATATTTACCAAGACAGCGTCTGGGCGAACAGCGAAATGCGCTACGGCGAACGTTTCGAACTTTTTACAAGTTTTCACGGACACGATTTAACTCTGAAACTTCCCGACGGAACAATAAAAGAACGCCCGGTTATCGAAGGTATGGGCGTCGGTTTCACTAAAGACGAATTAAGAAAAATCAAAAAGTTTTATTACGAACATCGCGAAGAATATTGGGTAAATCCGCCCGAGTTGTATTTCGGCAATTTGCCCGAAGACAGAGTTTACGAACTCGACGGTGTAAAGTTGCAGTTTTTCTATTCGGGTTTGGGAACGCGCACTTACGGCTCGTTGCGTAGTGATTTGTGCAAACGAGCGTTGCATTTCGAAACGCCCGACGGTGTGAGACTTGACGAGGAAGTTCAACCGAATACGGCGCGGTTTCTTGCGGATTTGTATTCTTTCGTCAGAACCGAAATAATAGAAAAGAGCGTAAGCGAAAAAGAAGCGTCGCTTAATGTTCGCAAGCCATCGGATTTAGGGAAGAAAATTCTTATTCCTGCGGGGGAATTTATTATGGGCGCGCCCGAAGGGAAAGGATGGTCGAGCGAGCGCCCGCAACATACCGTATTTGTTGATGAATTTTACATAGACAAATACGAAGTGACTAATTTTCAGTATGTTCGTTATTTGAACGATGCGCTGAAAGAAAATCTTATTACTGTAAAAGACGGAAAAGTTTACGGAAAGAACGGCGAGCCGTTTTGCGATACTCGTGAGTCTAATCCTTTTGCCGAGATAATTTTCAAAGACGGTAAATTTTCCGTTTCTGATTCGCGCGAATATTTTCCTGTTATATTCGTTACTTATTTCGGCGCGAAGGCTTATGCGAAATTCAACGGCGGCGATTTGCCGAGCGAAGCCGAATGGGAAAAAGCGGCGACGTGGGACGGGACGAAGAAATATTTTTATTCCGTTTCGCGCGATACGATTTACGAAAGCGACGCTAATTTCGAGGATAGCGGAGACCCGTTCGAAAAAGTTTTCCCCGCGACAACGCCTGTTGGGTTTTACGAAACGGCATCGCCTTACGGCGTCAAGGATATGAGCGGGAATGTTTGGGAATGGTGCGCCGATACTTACAAATACGGGATTTATCGCGATGCGAAAGGGAAAATTTTGAAAAATCCTTTGATTGAAACGGAAGGCACGATGAAGTCTGTTCGCGGCGGTGCGTGGAACACGGAATTTACCGTAACTCGAGGAACAATGCGTTTGGGAATAAATCCGCGCACGGGGCTTGTCAATTTGGGATTTCGTTGCGTCTATCATAAAAATTCGGAAGAAAGGTAATGATGAATAAATTGATTAAAAAGGTGTTTCGTTTTTCGCTTGTTATTACATTTGCGGTAAATGCGCAATCCGTAAACGGTGTGGTGGCACGTAACCTTGCCAATAAGTGGTTGGAAGAAGTCGGAGGCGTTTTCGATACTGAAAATAGGACGCTCGGCGAAGTTGCGGACGTTCTAAAAAATAATAAAAGGGAAACACTCGCTTTTGTTTTTTCGCTCGAACCGAAAGGTTTCGTCATTGTTTCCGCGGATAAAAGAATTACGCCGGTTGTCGGCTTTTCATTTGAAAGCGATTACATCGCAGATGACGATTTTTTCTGGCGTTGGTTTACTCGCGAAGATTTAAGTTCGCGTTTCGATGCGATAAACAATCGCGCCGCCGATATTGCGGTTCTTAAAAGAAATGAAGAAAAATGGACGAAGTTACTCGAAAGGGGAGCGCTTGAAAAAAAATACGATGTAATCGGACCCTTTGTGCAGTCGAATTGGAGCCAAGGTTACGTTAACGGCGAACTCGTATTCAATTATTACACGCCGAACCATTGGTCGGCGGGCTGTGTTGCAACCGCGATGGCGCAAGTGTTGAATTACTACAAGTGGCCATTGAACGGAACGGGTTATCATTCGTATTACGAAAATAACGCCGGCACGATTTCGGTCGATTACGGCGAGACTTGGTACGATTGGGAAAACACGCTCGACGATTACGAAAATAACGTTTTTACGCTTCCGCAACAGAAGGCGGCGGGATTGTTGACCTTTCACGCGGCGGTAAGCGTAAATATGGATTTCGGTTCGCAAGGTTCGGAGGCGAGCACAAGCGACATTCCTTACGCTTTGCACAGTTATTTCAGACACAGCGGGCATTACAAAAGCGTAACTTCGTCAGGGTTTTGGACTCAATTGAAAAACAATATGCTCGATTTTCGTCCCGCCGTTTTGTCTATCAAACGTCCCGACGGTTTCGGACATGCCGCTGTTGTTGACGGATATTTCGATATGAACAACTATTATCATCTCAACCCGGGTTGGGGAGGAAATTATGACGGTTGGTACGACATAAGCGGCGATTGGAACATGAGCGGTTACACGATAGTCGTCGGAGCGGTAAAAGGCATTGTTCCTTCTCCGATGATAAACGACATCGTGCGCGTTTCGGAACTTGCTTTCGACCTTTCTTGGAGTACAAGTCGTTACCAATATGCCGATTATTACGAATTGCAACAATCGCGAAATTACGGCGGACCGTGGACCACGCTCGATAACGAGATAGCGGATACGGTTTATCGCGTTAACGTTTCGGAAATCGGGAAATATTATTACAGAGTGCGTGCGCGGCGCGACGATATTTGGTGGGATTGGTCGAAAGTCAAGGGCGTTCAACTCGGCTCCGATCGTTCGGTTACTTTTCGCGTGGCGTTACAAAACGGCGACGTTTTGGACGACGGTGAAAATTTCGTTGTACGCGGCAATATCCCTCCTTTGAGCGGAAACGCCAATAGCGAACCGTTTTTGGGACCCGATAGCCAAGGGGTTTATTCGCTTACGTTGGATTTCGATTTCGATTACGTAGGCGATACGATAATTTACAGATTTTTTATCGATAGTCTCGGAACGCTAATCCCCGAAACGCAAAACAGATATTACGCTTTGACCGCCGAAGCGTCGCAAATATTGCCGATCGCTTATTTCAACGAGTTCCCCGACGGTGTAAATGACGGACAAACTGTTCCTAAAAAATTCGAATTGTACCAAAACTATCCGAACCCGTTTAATCCGACAACAACGATTTCATATTCTTTACCATTGAAAAATGGTGTGGAGACATCACGCCAAGTCGTGACAGTGTCACTACAAGTGTTTAATTCGATAGGACAGAAGGTCGCAACGCTTGTAAACAAAGAACAAGCGGCGGGAAATTTTACGGTGCAATTCGACGCGCGAGATTTACCGAGTGGAATATATTTTTATACTCTCCGCGCGGGCGAATTCACGGCAACGAAAAAAATGATTTTACTTAAATAAACAAAAGGAGCAACCATGAAAAATTTATTTTACGTCTTGGCTTTTATAACAAGCGCCACTCTTTTCGCACAAACGAGTTTGGCGCCTGTTACGGAAATTGACTATAACAACGCCACCCGATATTGCGGGGCGAGAAATATCGCAAGAACGCCGAACGGGTCGGTCGTTGTTGTTTATGAACCGGGCTCGGCTTATACGAATTCGGATATTTGGTACGCGATGTACAATGTGGCTTTCGGCACTTGGGATGTCGCGCAGTTAAGTCAATCCAGCACGGGCGCAACCGGCGTTCCCGCAATTATTGCGGGAGAAGGGAATAAAATGTACGCCGCATGGAAGGAAAAAGCCGACGACGGAAAACGCAACGCTATGTTTTCCGAACTTACGATTATTGACGAATTTACTCATCAATGGTCAGACCCTGTTGTTGCCGATAATATAGATAATAATACAGGCGTTTTAACGATAGATTTGGACAGCGAGGAACACCCGTTTATTTTGTTTTCCATTTGGAACGACCCGCCCGTTTTCGACGCCAATATCTATTGCTCTCACAGTTATGACGGAGGCGCAACTTGGCCTACCGATAATTTGACTTCACAGTTTCCGACACCGAACGAACTGCCGTTCAATTATATGGATGTTAATCTTGCGAGCGGAGAGGATGGTGTAATGTATGCCGCTTGGGAAGACAAACCGAAACCCGTAACAAATCAATATGAAATTTTATTTTCCAAATATACGCCCGACGGCGGATGGACTGTGCCTGAAATCATTACGCCGGTAAACGACGGAGACGCTTTTTTGCAACATTACGTTGACGGCTATACCCCCCGTACGGAGGCTCAAGCGCTTTACGAAATGGGTCCCGCCGATTATATGTTTGCCGGCGAAAAAACGGTTCTTTTATACGATAACGGTAATTCGAAAGTTGTTACTGCATCGTTCAATCCTTATTATCAAATGCCCGTTGAAGACAAAGATAAATTTATACGGGAAGTTATTGAATATCTCGGCGTAACAACCGCCGATTCCATACTTGTGGTGGACGATGATAATAGATGGGATAATGAATGGGTAGTTACCGACGCGCTTGACCAAACGAATTTTAATTATAGAGTTTTCGATTGCGGTGACAATAGCGGTATGGCGACACAAATTCCTACTTTCGCCGACGATATGAGTGATAAAAAACTTGTAATTTGGTTTACGGGAGACGATTACAAGGATTTGGCTTTTTGGAACATCGCTGATGAAGACAACAACGAATTAATTCAGTATTTGCAGACAAGCGGAAAAACGCTTTTCATTATCGGACGCAGTTGGATGTACGATCGTTACGGCTCTGCGCCCGACGAGTTTGCGGAAGGCGATTTCGTTTACGATTATCTCGGCATTGCTTCGTACGATATGCAATCGTGGTCCGACGATGAAAATACCGGCGTTGCCGAATTGAATAAAGTTGCAGGAAGTCCGAACGTTTCCACCGTTGAAACCATCAGTTGGGGAAATGCCGGAACAAGACAGGGCGAACCCACAATAGCGACCGACCCGAGCGGAAAATTACACATGGCTTATCTCGACGAAGCAGGTTCTCACATAAAGTATATGACGTATCAAAACGGCGCTTGGAGCGAGTCGCGACAAATTGACAATTCGGCGGATACGATTCTTGTTATGCGTCCTAATATTGCAATCGACCGAAATTACGGTATTTACGTTACTTGGGTGCAACAGACTGACTCTATTAACGGCAAGGTCGCATACAATGTGTTTTATGCAACTTCGCCCGACGGCGGCGAAAACTGGAACGCTCCGCAACAATTGAGTACTTGCGAATTCGTTAACGACGCAGGTTATTCGGTGCGCAATCCCACTATCGGGAAAAAAGTTCGTCAGGAAATCCAAGGCGTTTTTGACGGCGGAGCGGATGTCGTTTGGACTGAAGCGAATCCCAATTCGTCGCTCGGATATTACATTATGTATGCGAGAATTCCTTACGTCGGAACGATTGTGGATGTTAATGATGAAACGCTACCGAGGAAATTCGAACTTGCACAAAACTATCCCAATCCGTTCAATCCGACAACGACGATTTCGTATTCAATTCCAAGTGTTGTTTCGAGGAGCGAAGCGCAGTCGCAATCTGTAAATGTTACGTTGAATGTTTACAACGCACTCGGAGAAAAAGTGACGACACTTGTAAACAAAGCGCAAACGCCCGGAAATTACACCGTTCAGTTTAATGCAAGTAATCTTCCGAGCGGCGTCTATTTTTACACATTACGCGCGGGTGAATTCGTTGCTACGAAGAAGATGATTTT
>CAYZMW010000075.1:0-7790 GCA_964479645.1 uncultured Melioribacter sp.
ACTTTTTCTTCTTCGGGACTTGTTTCCTTTTCTTTTCCGTAACTGTTGAGCATTACGAAAAACGTTAAAAAGATTGCAAGAAGAAACGCCATTTTGCATAATACGCTTTCGGCATAAGGGTATATTTCGCGTACGAACGGGAAAGCGATAAAAAACGGCACGAACGTAATTACAAATCCCCAAGTCAAAGCGATATAGGGATTTCGTTTGTGCGGCGAAATTTTCTTACGGGAAGCGAGCAAAAGATAAATGCTTGCCGCAATCGGCGCGTAATAGAAAAATCCGTAAATAAGAGAAAGCGAATAATCGTAACTTGCGGCGAAAGGCGTGCAGTGAACGTTTGCAAAACCGTTTTTATTAAAAAGAAAATAAATTGCAAAAGCCGCATAAGGATGAAAAAGATATTTTATTACTTTGATTTTCTTATTTAAAAACTCCGTTACAAGTAAAAAACCGAGAGGCGGAAGAAATGTAATGTCTATAAACGCAAAAGCGATAACCGTTTGCGTTTTCAAACCGGCGGCGCAAATTAACGCTTCGAAAAACTGATAACCGAACAAAAGCGCAAGAACTCCAAACGCTAAAATGTTGCTTTTATTGCGTTCGCCGTATGCGAAGATATTCGCCAAAAACAAAAATTCTATTACCGCAAACAAAACCGATAAAAAACCGTTATATTGTTCCATCACCGACCCGTATCTTATACGACATAATTCGATAATTTATTTTCACATAAAAAACATTTTCACAAACGATTCCACGTTATTAAAAAAGAAAAGCCGCCGTCGAAATTCTCGAAAGCGGCTTTTGGAAATTTTTTCAACCGCTAATCTTCGAGAAACGTATTATAACGATACTTAATTTTTCCTTCAATCAATTCGTTAAGCGCTTGAATATGCGGTTTTTCGCGCTTATCCATTTCGCGCGAAAATTTAAGCAATTCAGGATTTGCTCTATCTTCGAAGTCGTCGTCGAACGCTTCAAGTCCTTTTTTCAACGTATCGTATTCTATCTTACGCTCGTCGTTAATTATGCGCGCGCGTTTCGAAGCAACGATTGTAGCCTCGTAAATATTAGCCGCGTGTTTCGTGATTTTGTCGAGATTAATCGGTTTTAATCCCATTTTTCACCTCTTTATTATTTTTTTTACAATTTCTTTCGCTAAATTTTTCGCTTTTTCCAAGTCGTCGTTTACAATTACGTAATCGAACTTGTTCATATACTCCATTTCCATTTCGGCGCGTTCAATTCTTTTCCTGAAATCTTCTTCGGTTTCCGTATTGCGCTTTTTCAATCTGTTTTTCAATTCTTCAATACTCGGCGGAGCAATGAAAATAAGCACCGCGTCGGGATACTGATTTTTAATGCTTACCGCGCCTTTAACATCGAGTTCAAGAACCACGAACTTTCCGTTTTCAAGATTTTCATCAACAAATTCCCGAAGAGTGCCGTAATAATAATCATAAAATTTTTCCCATTCAACAAATTGATTGTTTTCGATTTTCTTTTTGAACTCATCTTCGGAGATAAAAAAATATTCGCGTCCGTGAACTTCGCCCGCTCGCGGCTTGCGTGTGGTTGCCGAAACCGAAAAAATCAGCTCGGGGAACTCGTTCAGTAAATATTTTACGATTGTCGTTTTTCCCGCTCCGCTCGGCGCGGAAAAAACCAAAACTCTACCTTTCATCTTTACTCGACGTTTTGAATTTGTTCGCGCATTTTTTCAAGTTCTTCCTTTATAGCAAGAGCGCGATATGAAATCTCCGTGGAGACGGACTTGCTGTTTATCGTGTTCGCTTCGCGGTTCATTTCCTGCACAATGAAATTCAGTTTCTTTCCGACTTCGTTTCCGGAGTTCAACATTTCACGGAATTGCTTAATGTGGCTTTTCAATCTCACGATTTCTTCCGAAACATCGTATTTTTCGGCAATCAACGCGAGTTCGAGTTTCAAACGCTCGTCGTATTGCGAAAATTCCGCAAGCAGATTTTTCGCGCGCTCCTTCAATTTTTCGAAATAATTTTTCACTTCGCCGTCGAGCATTCTTTCGATTTCCGCCACTTTCGCCGAAACGAATTCAAGTCTTTCGGAAAAATCGTTTTTCAATTGTCGCCCTTCGTTTTCGCGCATCTCCACCATTTTACGAATTGCGGTTTTTGTAATTTCGATAATTTCCGCGAAAGTTTCGTCGTCGATTTCCGTCAAATCTTCCATAAATTGGTCTTGTAACATAAGCAAATGTTCGAGTTTCGCGTCGTCGTCAATTCCCGCCGTTTTACGAATTGCATTTAAAAGATTTAACGTTTCTTTCAACGCGGTTTCGTTCAGCACTTCGTTACCGCCGCTTTCTTTTCTTTTCAAATTTACGGTTAATGTAACTTTCCCGCGCGAAATCATTTTTTTTATCAATTCGCGAAAATCGAATTCACGACTGTTAAGTTCCTTCGGCAGGCGCACGAAAATATCGAAGTAACGATTATTCAGACTTTTAACTTCCACGTCAACATCGAAATTTCCCGCCGCGCCTTGCGCCCTGCCGAAACCGGTCATACTGCGAAGCATTTTCAAAAACCTCAAAAAAATTATCGTTAAAGATAATGATTTTTATGCAAACTTGTTTCCGCTTATAAAAGAATAAAAATCTTGCGGTTTCCAACACTAAACAAAAAAGCGATTCGACGCATCGAACAAGTAGGATTGCGGAAAATTTCCTCTAAATCAGAATCGAAAAATTAAGAATTTGTAATTGACAAAATTTTTATTCCGAAAATCTTAAATTTATTGTATGAATTTTATTAAAAAATACGGAACGCTTTCGGGCGAAGAAAAATTTTCAATTGTTATTCCGACGTGGAATAACATTGAATATTTGCAACATTGCATCGAAAGCATCGAAAAAAATTCGCGATATAAACATCAAATTATCGTTCACGTAAACGAGGGAAATGACGGTACGCTCGATTGGCTCGAAACGCGGAACGATATTTTTTACACTCAAACAAATGAGAACGTCGGAATTTGCTTCGGGCTGAACGCCGCTCGAACGCTTGTTGAAACCGATTACATTCTTTATATAAATGATGATATGCACGTCTGCCGCGATTGGGATAAATATTTGCTCGATGAAATAAACTCGCTCGACACGAATTTATTTTTTCTTTCCGCAACCATGATTGAACCGAAAACAAATAATCCCGCGGCGATAGAATTCGATTGCGGCGACTCGCTCGAAAATTTCGAAGAAGAAAAATTAATGAGTAAATGTTCCTCACTCGAAAAGAATGATTGGAGCGGCGCAACTTGGCCGCCGAACGTAGTTCACCGCGACGTTTGGGATTTGGCGGGAGGTTACAGCGTGGAGTTTTCGCCCGGAATGTATTCCGACCCTGATTTTTCAATGAAACTTTGGCAAGCCGGTGTACGAATTTTCAAAGGCGTAGGGAAAAGTCGCGTTTATCATTTTGCATCGAAAACGACGAAGCGAATAAAGAAAAACGACGGTTATTATAAATTCATCGACAAATGGGGAATTACGGCGAAAACGTTCGCCGACAAATATCTCAAACGCGGTAAATCGTACGCAGGCGAATTAACCGAGGCGAAAATTTCTTTCGCGGAAAAAATCGATGCGAAAATCAAAAGAATAAAAAACGGGATGTCGAAATGACGAAAATTTCCGCCGTTATAATCACAAAAAACGAAGAAAAGAATATCGAACGTTGCTTGAAATCTTTGCAGTGGACGGACGAAATTGTCGTTGTAGATAGCGGCTCGACAGATAAAACCGTGGAAATTTGCAGAAATTACGGGTGTAAAGTCATTGAAACCGAATGGCTCGGCTACGGAAAAACTAAGCGTCTTGCGGTTGATTCGGCATCGAACAATTGGATTTTGTCGATTGACGCCGACGAGGAAGTTTCGAAAAACTCGGTTCAAGTAATAAAAGAAGCAATCGAAAGTGGAAAAAACAAAGCCTACAAAGTTCAAATAAAATCATTTTATCTCGGAAGATTAATAAAACATTCGGGCTGGGGCGACGAGTTCAAACTCAGAATTTTCGACAAACGTTACGGCAATTACAACGAGGCGGTAATTCACGAAAGCGTGGTCATTGACGACGCAAAGCCACGCATTAACGCGGTTTTTTATCATCACACGTACCCGACGCTTGAACGGCACTGCGAAAAAGTAAACAGATACAGTTCTTTGCAAGGTCGCGAACTTTTAGAGAAAGGAAAAAATTATCCGATAATTCTTTTCCCCTTGTTTGCACTAAATAAATTTTTTACGATGTATTTCTTAAAACTCGGATTTCTCGATGGTAAGGAGGGTTTCATTCTCGCATCGGTTTCCGCTTGCGGCGTCTTTATGAAATATGTAAAATTCTGGAAATTGAAACGGGATTTAAAAAAATCATAAATACTTCCGCGTCAAAGTTGGAATTCTTAATGAAAAATCACTCAATAATAGCCACTTTGATTATTGTTAATAATTAAGTTAACAATACGTTGAAAACTTCTTAACAAGTCGGTTTTGTTCGAGACTAAAACCATACAAAACGAAAGAACAAAACGAAAAACCTTTTTACCTACAAGTTATTAACATTTCACATATCCATAAAAAACGTGTATTAGAAGACTAAACAAAAGAACAAGCGGGTTATTAACATATTAACACATTTATTATTAAAGCAATTTTTTAATTTTTAAACAAAAAACTAATTATAATTGTAAAAAAATTAGAATTTACATTTCGTTTTCGAACAAAATAAAGCAATTAAGTTCTTTTATCGGAATTCATTAACATGCCGAAAAACCTTGTATTATCTTGTTATTCGTACGGTAAAAATAATTGTCCTTTTACTTTCCGCCGGCACTTTGATTGTAAATTTCACTGTGCGCGAATTTACCTTTGAGTATTTCATGTCGGAATTCAGAATTTTCCAATCGCCCGAAAAAGATTTGAATACCTCAACGTCGGCGTCTTCATTTTTTGCGTTGCTTACGGTTATTCGATTTGTAATTTCATAAACATTTTTAGCTATTTTTTCTTTCTTCGTTTCCACGCATTTGCCGTAAACGTCGAAAGCTTTCCCGATTGTCAGAATAACTTTTTCGTTTTTCGCCGTGTGTCCGATTGCATCTTCGCCGATAAATTCAAGACTTTCCTTGTCTTTTTTGAAAATTCTGATTTTCCCCGCGGGCAAAGGCGTTCCGAGGTTGTTCGCTTTGTCGTTTACAAATTCAACCGTAATCTTTGCGTTTTTCTTCTTTCCGTTCTCGTAAGCGTAAAATCTCAAAGAGAGTTTTTTCTTCGCGGCGATTTTATCCGAATTAAAAAAGGCGATTTGTTTTTGCTCGCGGTTTGCAAGCGTCGTCGGACGATTGAGTTCATAGATGTGATATTCGAAGAAGTCGCGTCCTTCGAAACTCGCTTCGTCGGCATTCATTCTTTTTTCCATTGCGAATACGGGTTGCGGTTCTTCGGTGTACGCTCTATTAATTTCGCCCGCCACAAGTTTTACCTTTGCGTTTTTGAAAGTAGCCCCGCTATTGTTCGTAATACTAACCCACGAATTAAGTTTCAGTTCGTCGTCGGTTTCGTTCAGCACCGCAACGTATTCTGCTTGCCAATTCATTCCGCCTGTGAAATAAGAGAGTTCTATTTTCTTTTCGCCTTCGCTTTCGCTTTTCGCAAGATATTCAAGCGTCGGCTTCGTTACAAAGCCTTCGGGAAGTCGGTTAACGGAAATTCTGTATTTTTTTAATCCGGAAATCATCAGCAGACCGCCTTCGGATTTACTTAAAACCAAATCGTCGCCGCCGACAGAAATTAATCTTCCTTTCGTAACGTTTCCTTTTTCGTCGGTAAGTTCGATTTCCTTGTCGATATATTTTCTTAAAATGGAAAATTTATCCGCGAGGTCGTACTTGTAATTTTGTTCGAGAATTTGTCCGTCGAATTTCAAATGAACCGACGTCGGGTCTATTTGCGTGGGAACATCGGCAATGTAAAAACGCGTTAACCCTTTGTTAAGCGTTACTTTTCGCGTTTCTTTAATTACCCCGAGATTATTATTGTAAACCGTTACGTAAACGTCCTGCGCCGAAAGAGAGAGCGCGCCGAAAATCAATGCGAAAATGATATTCAAGGTTTTCATTTTTTCTCCGTTTTCTTGGTGTTTTTATTTGTAAATTAAAAAATAATGCCTTTTATTTCCCGCTTATTTTTTCGATAATAAACTTACGATAAAATTAAAACAAGCGACATCGCTTTTTGTTTCGAAAAAACGGAATGAAAAAATGAAAAAATTGTTCGGTAATTTTCCGCTTAAAGATTACGTTTTCATTACGTTCGGCGCGGCAATGATGGCAATCGGAATAGGCGTTTTTCTCATCGACGCCAAAGTTGTGCCGGGCGGTGTTACGGGTGTTTCGATGGCGGTGCATTATTTGTCGGGCGGAAAAATTCCCGTCGGACTTATGATTTGGCTTATCAACATTCCCATTTATTTTTGGGGGATAAAAGAACTCGGCAAACGTTTCGGTGCGCGTACGTTTTACGCATTTTCGCTAAGTTCGTTTTTCGTCGATTTTTTCCGCGGCGACGTTCCTGGTTTTTCGAACGTGCGTTTACAGGATTCCGCGGCGGTGCAAACTCTTTTGCAACACGACTTTTTCTTTTTAATATTCATCGGCGGTGTTTTGCTCGGCGGCGGTTTGGGAATTATTTTCAAGTTTCGCGGAACGACGGGTGGAACGGATGTTATCGCCGCAATTTTGCAAAAGCGTTACGGAATAAAAACGGGCGTTGCGATGATGTCGATAGATTTGATTATTGTAACCTTTGCGGGAATTGTTATCGAATGGAAACATCTCGCGCCGCCCGACAAACCCACGCTTGTGCTTGTTTTTTACGCGCTCTTTCTGATTTTCATTGCGGGAAGAATTGTGGATATTATCATCGACGGTTTCGATTATGCGCGTAGCGCGTACATAATTTCGGACAAAAAAAGCAAAGAAATAGCCGAAGCCATTATTCACAATTTAAGCCGCGGCGCAACGGCAATTCAAACGAAAGGTTTGTATAAAAACGTAGAACGCGATATGATTTTTACCGTGGTAACGCTCAAAGAACTTGGGAAATTAACGGAACTCGTTAATGAAATAGACCCCGACGCGTTTATGATTATCAATAACGTACACGAAGTTCTCGGAAGCGGTTTCAGACGAAGGCGCTAAAAACAGCGTTCAGCGTTCAGCGTCGAGCGCACAGCGTTTAGTAGTGAACAGTTAACAATTCTTGTCGCCGTCTGTTAATATCCCCGCCGAACACCGTCTGTAACTCCGCCAACGGCGCGGGAAGCAATCTATCAAATTTTCAGCAAAAGATTATTCCGCGCTCGGCACTACGGATTGCTTCGTCGTCCTCCCGCCTTCTGCGGGAGGTCTCCTCGCAACGACCGAAAAATTCGCATCATTGCGACCCCGCCAACGGCGGGGGAAGCAATCTATCAAATTTTCAGCGAAAGATTATTCAGCGCAGTGATACTACAGATTGCTTCGTCACCTCGCTAGAGGCGGGTTTCCTCGCAACGACTGTGTTTGTTTTTGCTTAGAGACAGCGTGGCGTACTCTTTCTTAGTGCGCATTTGTGGAAAAGTTTTGCGTAAAATCACGTGTTATTACTTTTTGTGTAGTGAATAATCGTGAAATTTTATTCACATCGTTTTTATTCCGTCTCATTTTGAGAAAAAACACCTCTTGAAATTCTACAAATAAAACGCATAC
>CAYZMW010000076.1:0-10229 GCA_964479645.1 uncultured Melioribacter sp.
ATAACAATGACTGATTAATTTAAGTTTTGCTAACAAACCGACAGATTGCCGCGCGCCCCCGCACAGCGTGGTCGCTCGCAATGACGCGAATTTTCCGGTCGTTGCGAGGAGACCCGCCATAGCGGGTCGACGAAGCAATCCGTTGCACTACTGCGCCGAGTAGTCTTTCGCTGAAAATTCGATAGTTTGCTTCGCCTCGCCAAGGCAAGATTTAATTTTTAATTTAGAATTTGTAATTTAGATAGCACGCTGATTTGATTGATTATTTATGATTTAAACTATCAGTGCCAATCATAACCAATCAGTTTAATCTGCGTCCCATTTCAATAGAACACGAATGACACGGATTTTATTGGATTTCCGCTGATTAAAAAACTCGCGTCATTGCGAACGGCCACGCTGTGCGGGGACGCGCGGCAATCTATCGGTTTGTCAGCGAAACTTAAATTAATCAGTCATTGCGAACACCGCCGAAGGCGGGGTGAAGCAATCTATCAAATTTTTAGCATAAGACTTTTCCGCGCACGGTGTGACAGATTCCTTCGTCCCGCCACAGGCGGGACTCGGAAAGACTGTGTTTATTTGGGTTTGCGCATCGGTACAACAGATTGCTTCGACGCCCCGCCTTGGCTGGACAACCATTCAATCAATCAATCAATCATTCATAATTTAACATTCATAATTAAAGGAAATTCGCGTTCTATCGGTTTTTATGGCGATGCGGCAAGTCCGTCGCCGCGCGGGTCGGTTGCGCCGTAAAAGGTTTTCGTCTTCACGTCGTAAATAATGCCTTGCGCAAATCCGAGTCTTCTGAAATCGCCGAGATGTTCGCCCTTTCGTTCGAGGAAATTTTCAACATCTTTAACGAGAGCGAAACGTTCGCGGAAAATTTCGTCAGGCATCCACTGATGATGAAAGCGCGGAGCGGCGATTGCTTCGCTTATGTTCATCTTGAAATCAATCGCGTTAACAATGCATTGAAGCACGGTCGTTATTATCGTCGAGCCGCCGGGAGAACCGATTACCATAAAGAGCGAATCGTTTTTGAGAACAATCGTCGGCGTCATCGAACTTAACATTCTTTTACCGGCTTGCACCGAATTCGCTTTGCTTCCGAGCAAGCCGAATTGATTCGGAACGCCAGGCTTTACGCTGAAATCGTCCATTTCGTTGTTCATTAAAAATCCGCAGCCGTTGACTACGATTTTATTTCCGTATGCCGAGTTTATCGTGGTCGTTACGCTGACCGCATTTCCTTCGGCGTCCGCAATCGAATAGTGCGTCGTTTCTTCGCTTTCTTTATTTGCGCTTGGAAAAACGGCGGGCTTTATTAATTCGGAAGGAATTGCGGTATCGGCAAGCGCTTGCACAATTTGTAATGCGTAGGTTTTATCGGTAAGTTCCGCCGATTTAACGGGATAAAAATCCGGGTCGCCCAAATGTTCGGAACGGTCGGCGTAAACGTGTTTGAGAATTTCAGTAAGCGTAAAAACGTACGCGCCGCTGTTCCAACCGAGAGAATCGACGTTAAAATTTTCCAATGCGTTCAGCGTTTCAATTAACGCAACACCGCCCGAAGAAGGCGGCGGCATCGAAACGATTTCGTAACCGCGATAATTTCCGATTATCGGAGCGCGTTCGACCGGAGCGTAATTTTTCAAATCGTCAAGCGAAATTTTCCAGCCGTTCCTTTCGCTTTGCGCCGCAATTGAATCAGCCACCCAACCTTCGTAAAAACCTTTCGCGCCGTTCGTCGCGATTTCTTCAAGCGTGCGTGCTAAATCTTCCTGAATAAGATAATCGCCTTCTTGCCAAGCGCCGTCTTCTTTTACGAATATTTTTTTCGACGAAGGATATTTTTCAAATTCCGCGCGCGTGTAGTTCAAACTTTCGGCAAGACTTTCCGAAATCGGGAAACCGTCGCGAGCCAGAACGATTGCGGGCGCAATAACTTCTTGCAAACTCATCGTGCCGTATTTTTCGAGCGCGTAAATTAATCCAGCGACGCTACCAGGCACGCCGGAAGAAGTCCAACCGTGCGTGCTCATTCCTTCGATTACATTGCCGAGACTATCGAGATAAATTTTTTCGTGAGCAATCGAAGGCGCTTTTTCGCGGAAATCAATCGTCGTGTTTTTACCGTCTTCAAAATGAATGACCATAAATCCGCCGCCGCCGAGATTTCCCGCTTCGGGGAAAGTTACCGCAAGCGCGAAACCGACCGCCACCGCGGCGTCTATTGCGTTTCCGCCGTTGCGTAAAATGTCCGTGCCGACAAGCGTTGCCAGATCGCTTGCCGAAACCGCCATTCCGTTCTTGCTTTTTACGGGTTTTTGCGCGGCGGGGAAAAACGTCCGCGCGGAAAAGAAAAAGAGTAGCGCGCTAAAAAATATTCGTGTTAACATTTACGCCTTCGCCTTCAAGTTGTTCTATTAAAATTTTAACAAGTTCGTTTAGTTTGTCGAGCGTTGTATTTAATTTTTTCAGATATTCCTTGTCGTTTAGCACTTTCCCCAAATTGTTTTCGCTTGTGTTCGTTGCGCGAAGCAAAGCGTTCAATTCGTTCAGAACCGAATCGGCCTTGGCGAGCGCGTCGCCCGATTTTACGACGAGCGAGGAAAATTTTGCGCCGTTGTTTTTCCAAAAATCGTTAAGCGAATCGGAAAGTTCGGCGCCGTTTTTTACAAGTCGAGCAATTCCCTTACTGTTTTCGTCGAGCATAGAATTCGTTTTTTCGAGTGTCGTATTAACGTTCGCAAGCGTTTCGGAAAGTTTATCGCCCCAGTTCCCTTTGTTCAAAAGGGAACTCATCGCCGCCGTAATCTCTTTGGTTTGCTTGATTATTTCGGTTAAGTCGGCTTGCATTTCGTTGAACATCGACATTGCGGCGGAAACGTCGCCCATAAATTTTCCGTTAGCAATTTTTTTCAAATCAAGTTTTTCGCTTGCCGTGCCGGGATTGATTTCCACTTTCTTTCCGCCCATTAAATCCAGCATTACGATACCGAATTTCGCGTCGCTTCGCAAATCGACGTCGGCGGAAATCGTAAGTTGCGCGATAACGGAATTTCCGTCGATTTTCAAATCGCTGACGTAACCTTTCTCAACGCCGTTAACCGTAACTTTGTCTTTTACGTAAAGCCCGGAAACGTTCGGAAAGCGCACGTTTACAGTTTGCGTTTCCGCGCCGAATGAAAAATTTTTCGCCCACATCACAACAAGGACAAAAAGAACCAAGCCGACAAGAACCGTAATTCCGACTTTTATTTCGCGTTTTTTTTCGTCGTTCGGCATTTCAATCTCTGAATTATTTTTTGAATTTCAGTAGCAAATCTATTTGCAAATTCTAAATTACAAATTATTTTTTTCAAACGTTAATCTTCGCACCGATAAAAGCATTACGCGGTGAAAAATTCATCCCACCTATAATTGCGCCGCTATAGGAAAAAGCCGTTCGGTTTATTATCTTTGCCTTTCAAAAAAAAGGAGAACTAATGAAAAAAGTTATAATTGCGGCGATTTTGCTTTTGGCGATTTCCGATTTTGCGCAAGCGCAGGAAGCGGGAATTCGTCTCGGGAATTTTTCCGCCGGTAACGTGGCCGTGGACGGCGTTTTTTCTTTCGGAGAATGGAACAGAGTTCATGCCGACGTGGCTTTCGGTTCCGCGGGCGTGGGCGTTGATGCGCTCTGGGATTTCGCCTACAATTCTCTTGACCGAAAGAACTTTTTCTGGTACGGCGGAGCGGGGGTTTCCGCTTTGTTCGGCGATTATTTCATGCTCGGCGTCGCGGGCGAAATCGGCGTCGAATATAAATTCGATTTTCCCGTTACCGTCGGCTTCGATTGGCGTCCTGTCTTTACGATTATCGAATTCACCGATTTGGAACTCGATAATTTCGGATTAAACGCGCGTTACAGATTTTAATTAAAAATTTTCGCTTGTGCCGTCGCATTTGCGGCGGTTTTTTATTTTAAACCGAAACTTAAAGGCGGAAAAGTCGGTTCCGTTTTTCCCAAGCCGAATAGCATGTTTCGCCGTTTTACAATTTTATTCGCGCATTCATTTTAATTTCACTTTCCTTTTCGATAATTTAAAAGTTTGATTTTTTGAAACTTGCAAATGAAGAAAAACAAAATCATAATAAAAGGCGCGCGGGAGCATAATTTAAAGAATATCGATTTGGAAATTCCCCGCGATTCGTTTACGGTTATCACGGGACTTTCCGGTTCGGGCAAATCCTCGCTTGCGTTTGATACGATTTACGCGGAAGGACAGCGACGTTACATCGAATCGCTTTCGGCTTACGCGCGACAATTTCTGGGAATGCTCGAAAAGCCCGACGTGGATTTAATCGAAGGGTTAAGTCCGACTATTTCCATAGAGCAAAAAACCACAAGCGGAAATCCACGTTCGACCGTCGGAACGACAACCGAAATTTACGACTTTATGCGTCTTCTCTTTGCGCGCGTAGGTACGCCGCACTGTTACCAATGCGGTCGTCCCGTCGAAAAACAATCGCCCGACAAAATGATTGAGATAATTTTCGATAAATTCAAAGGGAAAAACGTTTCGGTTCTCGCGCCAGTCGTAAAAGGAAGAAAAGGACATTACCGCGAATTGTTTTCCGATATTTCGAAAGACGGATTTTTGCGCGTTCGTGTTGACGGCGAAATTAAAGAGATTACGGAAGGTTTCAGCGTCGAACGATACAAAATTCATAATATTGAAATTGTGGTCGATAGACTTAAAATCACTGAAAAATCAAGGTTTCGTTTAAGTCAATCGCTTGAAGTGGCGTTAAATTACGGCAATGGCAACGTGATAATTTCCGACGGCGAAGAAGACAAACTTTTGAGCAGACATCTCGCTTGTAATTATTGCGGAATAAGTTTTCCCGAACTCGCGCCGAATTCGTTTTCGTTCAATTCGCCTTACGGCGCTTGCGAAGTTTGCGACGGACTCGGCGAAATAAGCGAAATTTCAGTCGATTTAATTATTCCCGACCGCGAAAAAACGATAAACGAAGGGGGAATCGACGCGCTCGGGAAACCGCGCAACATTTGGATTTTCAATCAACTTGAAGCGCTCGCCGAAAAATACGATTTCGATTTCGACACGCCGATTTCCGAACTGAGCGATGAGCAGTTGAACGCAATACTTTACGGCACGAAAGAAAAACTTTCGATAAAATACAAGTTCGGCGGCGGACAGGAAGTCGTTTACTCGCACAAATTCAACGGCGTGGTCCATTACATAAAACATTATTACGAAAACACGAATTCGCCGAAAATTCGCGAATGGGCGGAATCGTTTATGTCGGTGAAAAAATGTCCCGCTTGCGGAGGAGGAAGATTAAAAAAGGAATCGCTTTCGGTGAAAATCGCGAACAAGAACATTGCGGAAGTCACCGAATTGCCGATAGACAAAGCGGGTGAGTTTTTCGAAAGCCTTGATTTTACGGGACAAAAAGCACTTATCGCCGAACCGATTTTAAAGGAAATAAAAAAGCGTCTCTCGTTTCTTTCCAATGTCGGACTCGATTATCTTACGCTTTCGCGTTCGTCTCGAACTCTTTCGGGCGGCGAAGCGCAACGCATCCGCCTTGCCGCGCAAATAGGCTCGCAACTTGCGGGCGTGCTTTATATTCTCGACGAACCAAGTATCGGACTTCACCAAAGCGACAATTTGCGATTAATAAATTCGTTGAAAAAATTGCGCGACTTGGGAAACACCGTAATCGTTGTGGAACACGACCGCGAAACCATCGAAAGCGCCGATTTTATTGTGGATTTGGGACCCGGCGCGGGCGAACACGGCGGAAAACTTTGCGTAGCCGATACTCTCGAAAACATTCTGCAAAGCGATAAATACGACAACGCTCTCACGGTTCAATATTTGAAAAACAAAAAGAAAATCGAAGTCCCGAAGAAAAGACGCGAAGGCAACGGCAAGTTTCTTCGCATCGTGGGCGCATGCGGAAATAATTTAAAAAACGTAACGCTCGAAATTCCGCTCGGAAAATTTATTTGCGTAACGGGCGTCAGCGGTTCGGGAAAATCAAGTTTGATTAACGAAACGCTCGTTAGAATTTTACGCAAAAAATTTCATCGCTCGAAAGTAATTCCCTTGCCTTACGAAAAGATTGAAGGCTTGGATAACGTTGATAAAATTATCGAAATAGACCAATCGCCGATAGGCAGAACGCCGCGCTCGAACCCTGCGACTTACACGGGGGTTTTCACTTACATTCGCGATTTGTTCGCCGAACTTCCCGAAGCGAAAGTGCGCGGCTACAAGCCCGGACGATTCAGTTTTAACGTCAAAGGCGGACGCTGCGAAGATTGCCAAGGCGCGGGCGTGCGGAAAATCGAAATGAATTTTTTGCCCGACGTTTACGTTACGTGCGAAACGTGCAAAGGCAAGCGTTACAACAACGAAACGCTTCAAATATTACACAAAGGGAAAACGATTAACGACGTGCTCGAAATGACCGTGGAGGAAGCGCTCGAATTTTTCGAAGATTACCCGCGCATAAAAAGAAAATTACAAACGCTAAATGATGTCGGATTGGGCTACATAAAATTGGGACAGCAAGCGGTTACGCTTTCGGGCGGCGAAGCGCAACGCGTAAAACTCGCAACGGAATTAAGCAAGGTCGGAACGGGGAAAACCCTTTACGTTTTGGACGAACCGACAACAGGCTTGCATTTCGAAGACGTTAAAATTTTGTTGCGCGTGCTTAATCAACTTGTCGAAAAGGGGAATACCGTTCTCGTTATCGAACATAATCTCGATGTAATTAAAACCGCCGATTTCATTATCGATTTGGGACCCGGCGGAGGCGAAGCGGGCGGAGAAATTGTTGCGACGGGAACACCCGAAGAAATTGCGGAAAACCCGGAAAGTCTTACGGGAAAATTTCTTAAAAAAGAATTAAATTGATTTTCAAATAAGGATTAAAAAGAATGCGTTTTAAACTCGGGTTACCGAATAATATTTTTGCAAACATGCTCGCGTCGGCTCTTCCGCGCGAATTTTTTTCGTTCTATTACCTTTCCAATTCGGAAATTCTCAAAGGACTCGTAAACGGCGAAATAGACATCGCCATTATGCCTTCGCTCGAAATTCTTAACGAAAATAAATTGTTCGTCTCTCGAAAACTCGGCGTTGCATTCGACGGACCGCTTTCGGACGACTATCTTTATTATGCGAAAAATTCTCTTGAAACACTCAAACTTGCGGGCTCGACTTCGATGAACGAAATTCTTTTGAGCAAAATTTTGTTCAAAGAAAATTACGAAACGGAAGTTAATCTTGAAGTGGTCGCCTCACCGCCCGAAAAATTCGATGAAAATTATCTCGTCTCGGGAAACGAAAATTTCGACGGCGCGCTCTACGAAAAGGGCGACAGTTTTGCCGAACACGTTGCGAATTTTCTTGAAGCGCCTTATTTGAAATACATTATCGTTTCGCTTCACAAGGAAAATATTGAAATGGTTCACCAAAACGTTTACGCGCCCGAAAGCGAAATCGAAATCACTTTTCCCACGCTCCTTTCAACGCTCGGCTACGACGAAAAAACAATCGATTTCATAAAGACGAATTTCGACGGATTGTATTTCGAACTGACGCAAACGGAAATCGACGGCTTCGACGAAATGCGCAAATTACCTTTCTACTACGGCTTATTCGAAGAAGTGAAAGATATAAATTTCGTGGAGTAGTTTAACTAATCTTTTTTCTTCTTTAATAATTGCATCCTATAAGAAATCGACATAACGGAACATTTGCACTTTGCGATTGAAATCGTTCATTTTTTTCTTAAAACCGAACTCCGTTTTATGCGGTTTTTAACGGATTTTCGCTTTAATAGAAAAATCTTTCCTTTTTTCTTGCAATAATAATTATCTTTTAAAATTAAATTTAAATCATATTAAGAACCTAAAATATCGGAGGATAAAAATGGCGATTAAAGTTGGAATTAACGGTTTCGGAAGAATCGGGAGACTTGTTTTCAGAAGAAGCATGCAATTGGGCGGAGTTGAATTTGTCGGAATTAACGACCTTACGGATGCGAAAACCCTTGCGCATTTGCTGAAATACGATTCGGTTCACGGAAAATATCCGGGCGAAGTTTACGCCGAAGACGACCACATCGTCGTTGACGGACAAAAAATCAAAATCACCGCCGAAAAAGACCCCGCAAATTTGAATTGGGGCGAACTCGGCGTGGACGTTGTAATCGAATCGACCGGCGTTTTCAGAACCAAAGAAGCCTGCATGAAACATATCGAAGCGGGCGCTAAAAAAGTGATTTTAACAGTGCCGCCGAAGGGCGAAGTTGACGCAACGGTTGTTCTCGGCGTTAATGATGAAATTTTAACGGGCGATGAAAAAATCGTTTCGAACGCATCATGCACGACCAATTGCCTCGCACCGATGGTTAAAGTCCTTAACGACAATTTCGGCGTCGAAAAAGGCTTAATGGTTACGGTTCACTCTTACACGAACGACCAAAGACTTCTTGACTTGCCGCACAAAGATTTGCGCAGAGCGCGCGCCGCGGCAACTTCGATTATTCCTACGACAACGGGCGCGGCAATTGCCGTCGGCAAAGTAATTCCCGAACTCAACGGCAAACTCGACGGCTATTCGCTTCGTGTTCCCACACCCGACGGCTCGATTACCGATTTGACCGCCACGCTCAAACGCGAAGTAACGGTCGAAGAAGTTAACGAAGCGTTCAAGAAAGCCGCGGAAAACGAACTCAAAGGAATTATGGAATATTCAGACGAACCGCTCGTTTCGGTCGATATTATCGGCAATCCGCATTCGAATATTTTCGACAGCCTTTCCACTATGGTTCAGGGAAATATGGTTAAAGTTGTCGGCTGGTACGATAACGAATGGGGATATTCTTGCCGCGTAGTTGACTTGATGAAAAAAATCAGCGAATAATTAAGACTTAACCGAAAGCCGTTTCGCAATTTGTTTTCACAAATCGGAACGGCTTTTTTTATGAATTTTGCGAACGCGCAAAAAAAATCGGAGAAGAAAAATGAAAAAGTTAACAATAGACCAACTTGAACTTCAAGGCAAAAGAGTTCTAACCCGCGTGGATTTCAACGTTCCGCTCGACGAATACGGAAACATAACCGACGACAGACGCATTGTAGCGGCTCTGCCGACCATCGAAAAAATTATTCGCGACGGCGGGAAGGCGATTTTAATGAGCCATTTGGGACGCCCCAAAGGGGAGCGCAAACCGGAATATAGCCTCGCGCCGGTTGCAAAGCGTTTGAGCGAATTGCTCGATAAAGAAATTATTTTCGTTGACGATTGCATTGGCGACAAAGTAAAAGAAACCGTTGCGAATATGCAAAACGGCGATGTCGTTCTTCTCGAAAATCTTCGCTTTTATCCGGGCGAAACCAAAAACGACCCCGACTTTGCGAAACAACTTGCGGAACTCGGCGACGTTTACGTTAACGACGCTTTCGGAACGGCGCACCGCGCGCACGCATCCACGGAAGGAGTTACGCATTACATCGAAAAATGCGCGGCGGGCTATTTGATGCAGAAAGAACTCGATTATCTCGGCAACGCGATTGAAAATCCGCGCAGACCGTTTACCGCGATTTTGGGCGGTGCGAAAGTTTCGGGCAAAATCGACGTAATCAAAAATCTTTTCTCGAAAGTAGATTACCTTTTAATCGGCGGCGGAATGGTTTTTACGTTCTTGAAAGCGGAAGGATACGAAGTCGGGAAATCGCTTGTCGAAGAAGACAAAATCGAACTTGCGAAAGAAATTTTGGAAAAAGCGGAAAATAAAAACGTGGGATTTATTTTACCGACGGACGTTGTTTGCGCGAAAGAATTCAGTAACGATTCTCCCGCTGAAACTTACGACATCGACAACATTCCCGACGACATGATGGGTTTGGACATTGGTCCGAAGACCGTTAGGAATTTCAAAGAAATAATTCTGATGAGCAAAACCGTCGTTTGGAACGGACCGATGGGCGTTTTTGAATTCGATAATTTTGCGAAAGGCACGCGCGAAATCGCCGAAGCTCTTGCGGACGCCACGGCATACGGCGCTACCACAATCGTTGGCGGCGGAGATTCCGCGGCGGCGATGAAAAAATTCAAACTCGAACACGGCGTAAGCCACGTTTCCACCGGCGGAGGCGCATCGCTCGAATTTCTCGAAGGGAAAGAATTACC
>CAYZMW010000077.1:0-6675 GCA_964479645.1 uncultured Melioribacter sp.
GCATTCTATCATTCTATGAGTTACAGAGAACAGAAAAAATATTTCGAAGCGTTGGCGCGATACGAAAGGAAGTTCGAGCCGAAAGAACGCGAAGATTACAAAATGCTTTTGAAACGTCACAAAGACGACGAAGATTTGGACAGGCTCTCGCTCGAACGCTTGAAAAAACTTTACGAAAAATATTACGTGAATCGCGAAAAGCCCGATTTGAATTCGCTCTTTAAGAAATAAGGATTTTTTGATTTGATACCTTGGGACGAATATTGGAAAACTTACTCGACGTCGAAAGCCGAAAAGTGGATGATTTTCGAACGCGATAAAGTTCTTAACAAATACATTGACAAAATTAATCGCGAAAGAAAAAGAATAATAGAAATCGGTTGCGGTTACGGTTCAAACATTACGCTTTTGAGCGAAAGACGGAGCGATTGCGATTGCTACGCTCTCGATTACAGCGAAGAAGCCGTTAAGCGCGTTAAAGAAAGAATTCCGAACACCGTGCTTGCAGACTGTCGCGACACGAAATTCGACGACGACTATTTCGACATCGTTTACAGCGCGGGATTAATGGAGCATTTCAAAGACGAAAAGCCGTTGATTGACGAGTGGAAGCGCATCTTGAAACCCGACGGATATATGGTGACTTTCATTCCCGCTCGGTTTTCGCTTTGGCAATTGTATCAATTGCTTCATTTCGGAAATTGGCAACACGGTTATGAAAAATCCTACACTCACGGAGGTTTGATAAATTTATTCAAGCAAAACGGTTGGGAAATCGTTGAAACGGGCGGAATCGACCCGTTCAGTTTAAACGGATTTTTCATGAAACTTTTCGATAAAAGTTTCGAACCTTTTTGGAAAAAATCTTTTTTAAAGAGCGGTTATACCGAACTTTACATTGTTACGCGGAAATAAAACATCGGAGAATAAATGAACTCGAAAAAATTGTATTATTTGATTGGCGGATTTGTTTTTCTTGCGTCGCTTATTGTCGGCGCAATGACGGTGCAACCGAGCGTGCCGTTTTGGGATTGCGGCGAATTTATTGCGTCGGCTTACGGATTGCAAGTGCCGCATCCGCCGGGAACACCTTTCTTTTTAATTCTCGGCAGACTTTTCTCGATGATTCCGTTCGTCGAAAATATCGGCTTGCGCGTCAACTATATTTCCGTGCTTTCAAGCGCATTTACGATTTTGCTTCTCTATCTTATCGCCGTAAAATTGATTAAAAATTACAAAGGGAATTCCGAAGAAAGTTTGTTCGAAGATTTTCTGACTTACATGGCGGCGGCAATCGGCGCGCTTTCGTTCAGTTTCAGCGATACGTTTTGGTTTAACGCCGTCGAAGCGGAAGTTTACGCGCTTTCCACCTTTCTGATGGCGTTCGCTCTTTGGCTTGTAATGGTTTGGTACGAAAAGGCGGACGAAGAAGGAAGCGACCGCTATCTTTATTTAATCGCATACGTAATGGGAATTGCGACGGGCGTGCATCTGATGGCGTTGCTCGCGATACCTTCGATTGTAATGCTTGTTTATTACAAGAAATTTGTCACCGACGACGAAGCGCTGAAAAAATCAACGATTTACCTTGCAATTAACGGTGTGTTGCTGTTGCTGGTGGCAATGGCGATTTGGAGCACATACACCAACACCGCGCCGCCTACGCGCGAAGAATATCGTCAAACCGATGTTAAGTTCGTAATTATCTTTCTTGTTGTCACGGCTATTTTCGTCGGAATTTTTTATAAAAAACTCGTTAATAAAAATTCGATTTACTTCCCCGTTCTTTTCGGCGGTATCGGACTTGCGCTTGTTTATCCGATAATCGTTAAATATGTTCCTAAAACCATCGGCGCAATCGGCGGGAACAATACGGTTGTGGATATTCTTATTTTCGCGGCGATGTTCGCGTTGCTTTACGCTGGCGCGTTTTGGGCTAACAAAAATTATCACCATACTTTGCGCGTGATTTTTATGAGTTTGTTTTTCGCCCTTATCGGATTTACAAGTTACACTATGATTATCATTCGCGCAAATCAAGAACCGCCCATTAACTTGAACGAACCGAAAGATTTCAAATCGCTGATGTATTATCTCAGTCGCGAACAATACGGCGAAGCGCCGATTTTCCGTCGTCGTTATTCCCAAGAGCCGATGCACGCGAAGATGTACACCAATTATTCAAGCGATTTGGATTTCTTCATTCGCTATCAAATGGACCATATGGTTACGCGTTATTGGCTTTTCAATTACGCGGGACGCCATTCCACTAAGCAAGACGACGGCGTCGATTGGTCGCAACTTTGGGGCATTCCGTTTTTCTTCGGCTTGTTCGGAATGTTTTATCACTTCAAGCGCGATTGGAAAATGGCGACGATTTACATGGGCGTGTTTCTTATTCTCGGCTACATTATGGCGATTTATTTCAATTCGCAAGAACCTCAACCGCGCGAAAGAGATTACTTTTACGTCGGCGCGTATTTCGTCTTTTCCATTTGGATTGGAATAGGCGTGCGCGGTTTGTTCGATATGCTTCGCGAAACGCTTAAAGAAAAAACTTACATGCCGGCGGCGACAACCGCAATGGCGCTTGCGTTTTTACTTATTCCCGCAAGAATGTTGCTGACCAACTATCACACGCACGACCGTTCCCGCAATTTTCTGCCTTGGGATTACGCATACAATTTGCTTCAAAGCGTTGCGCCTAACGCCGTGCTTTTCACGAACGGCGATAACGACACTTTCCCGCTTTGGTATATGCAAGACGTCGAAGGCGTGCGGCGCGACGTGAGAATTGCAAATCTTAGTTTGCTGAATACGAATTGGTACATCAAGCAATTGAAAAACCAATCGCCTTACGGCTCGATGAAAGTTGCAATGAGCCTTACCGACCGTGAGATTGACCAACTCACACCGACGCGTTGGAAAACGACAACTGTTTCAATTCCCGTACCGAAAGAAGTTTACAAGGAATTCGGAATTACCGACACAACGCAGATGACGGGAGAACTTAAATGGAAGTTCGAACCGACATTGCGCTACGGAACAATAAACGCGGTGCGCGTGCAAGATTTGGTTGTGTTCGATATCGTAAAGAATTTCAAGTGGAAACGTCCGATTTATTTCTCGGTAACTTGCGCGGAAGATGCTCGCATCGGTTTGGATAGATATATGAAAATGGAAGGTTTGGCGTACAGACTTGTTCCCGAAAAGTCTGATAACGAACTGACGTTCATTAACGAACCGATAATGCGCGCGCAACTTTTCGATAGCACCGATGTTACAAGCAAAACATATCGTCCGGGATTGAAATTCCGCGGTTTGAACGACCCGACGGTCTTTTTCAATGCGAACCAAATTCGCTTAATTCAGAATTATCGGAACTCGTTTATTCGTCTTGCGCTTTATTATCTTTACGTCGCGCACGATAACAAAATGACGGTCGCGACGCTTGACGAAATGGAGAAAAAACTGCCGCGCCATATTATCCCGATGGATTACCGTCTGCTCTTCGATGTCAGCGGAATTTACAAACAAGCAGGCGCGCTCGATAAATATCTTGCGATGGCTTCCGATATTGAAAAACAAGCGTGGAAAATGATTGAAGCAAATCCGCGCAATATTACAAGCACCTACAATCCTTATCGTATGCTCTTTGAGATTTACGAAAATACGGAACAATACGACAAAGCGTTGAAGGTTGTGGACAAACTAGAACAAATATTGCCCGGAGATAAAACAGTGGATATGTTACGGAAAAAATATACTTCGATGCTCAGAGCAAAGAATAAAAATTGACTAAATAAATAATAATATTTATATTTGTAGGCTAAGATAAATATTAGGAGGATTTTGATGTTTGCAGTTGTTGATATCGCAGGACAACAATTTAAAGTGGAAGAAGGAAAGAAATATTACGTTCCGAAATTAAAAGCCGACGTTGAAAGCAACGTTACGTTCGATAAAGTTCTCGTTTACGGTGACGACAATACCGTTAAAATCGGTTCGCCCGTTGTAGAAGGTATGAAAGTGGAAGCGAAAATTTTGGAACACTTGAAAGACGACAAGGTGATTGTGTTCAAGAAAAAAAGAAGAAAATCTTACAAGAAAAAACGCGGTCACAGACAACACCTTACTCAAATTGAAGTTGTGAAAATAGGATAAATTAAGAGGTTATAAATGGCTCATAAGAAAGGACAAGGTTCATCGCGAAACGGACGCGACAGTAAGCCTAAATTTCTTGGCGTTAAAAGATTCGGCGGCGAAAGAGTTACCGCCGGTACTATTATCGTTCGCCAAAGAGGCACGAAGTTTCATCCCGGCGTAAACGTTAAACGCGGCGGCGACGATACGCTTTTTGCTACAATAGACGGTTACGTAAAATTCGAAACGAAAAAGAATAACAGAAAATACGTTTCGGTTTATTCCGCTTAAAGAATTACAAATTTTCCAGAAAAACAAAACCCCGCTTTTATGCGGGGTTTTTTATTTTTATAATAAAAGTAATGACTCTTATTAAAAATTATCGTTTTTCTCTGATGAAAATTTGCGAATATATTTATAAAATACGGACTGAAACTTTTCCGCAGTATCTTTAAGCCATTCGAAATATTTATCCCATTCTTGGGAATTAAAAATATCAGCAGAAAGAACTGCTTCTATCACACTTGCTTTTTTATTTTCTAAGGCGTGCCACGAAAGAGAATAACCTATTTCCTCTTCAATTTGAGATTTCTGCCTTTCTAAAAAGTAATATAATTCCTTAGAATTTTTTATATATAAATCACAAGTAATTTTATTTTTTTGACTGTTAACCGTCAACCTTATATGTGCATCAGAAGTACCAATTGCAATAACATACCAATGTTGAGGACTTGCTTTTCTAAATCTTAATTTAGAATTATTTTCTATGGCATAATCTTTAAACTTGTTCCAAAACTCTAATTGTAACAATTTTGTTTCTGTTAGAGTAGATTGTGATGATAATTTTTTAATTGCTTTAGCCCAATCGTTGGGTTTTGAAATTATTTGAAATTTTGGAGCATAAGGAGAGTCATCAATTTGCCATAATTCCATTTTTATTACGAAAAAGTTTATTTTATCATCCGTATGTTCGTTTAACCAATCAATTGCTCGTCTATGTTCATCTCTAACACTTTTTACAATCCAAATAATTATTTCGGCATCATAACCCGAAGCATAAGTAATAACTTTCCCAAGATGATCGTGATCTGTAGGTTCTAACTGATTTTCAATTATTATTTTTTGACCAGTATTTGGTTCTTCCGCTAAAATATCTACATTAAAACTTCCGACACTTGCTTCCGTTTCAATTAATTGAATGTCTATTCCAATCTCATCGCTTAACAAATTTAGGTTTTCTTCTTTTGCAAGCCAATTAGTGAAATCAAAGGCTTCGTGTTTCCAAACGTCTCGTAATTCTACTTTTTTTAGTTTTCCAAGTTTCATGATCATATATAATTTTGTTAAAAAATTTTTAATATAAAATAAATGGCACAATTAATTATATATTAGTTGCTTAAAATCTTTTCTTAATTTAATAAATTAGCAATTCATAAAAAAATAATTGAACACTCAGTAATAAATCTCACTAAGTATCGGAAGCAAGTTCACCGCAAAACTATGCAGTCAGTTTTCTGATTCCTATTTTCGTTCGCTTTAGTAATTTGTATTGGTATAGTGTGACTAATTTCGTTTTAATTAAAAACAAGATTATCAACTCTCGAAGATGGCAAAATTCCAATTATAGGCTTTTCACGGATTTGGAAATTGAATAAATGATTGAATAAAAAGTTGAGTAACTCAATCCTTCTTTAATTTTTACTTTTGCTTTTTGAATTTAAGAACGCGTCTTAGCAGTGGATACGCCTATGCTGTCGGCAGACTAAGCCCAAATAAACACGGTCTTTCCGAGTCCCGCCTTTGGCGGGACGAAGGAATCTGCCGCGCCGAGTGCTGAATAGTCTTTCGCTAACAAACCGACAGATTACTTCACCCGCCCTTGGCGGGTTCGCATGACGTGAAATTTTCAGTCGTTGCGAGGACGCGACGACGTAAGTCGGCAAGGACGGACGGTGTTTTTCCCGATGAGAACGAGATTTGTAATAATGCGAAAAGTTTAACTCCGTGGAAAACCTATAATATCCGCGTGATTCGCGTTTTATCGGTTTTTAGATTTCAACTCCTATTCACAACATTTCCATCCAACCAATCTTCATAATAAAACCAGTCCTCGTTCTGTTGCTTATTCGTTTTAGTTAAAACGTGAAATATTCGGCGAGTGTGTGGAGGTTAGAATACAGGTGCGATATATTCGAAAAACAATCCCCTTTCCGCAGTGTCAACATCGACTTTTCTATTGTTAAGCAGATTTCTCAAATCAACGCCGAAAGTAAAACCTTTTCCGAGAGAAACATGCACGCCTGCGTTCAAGTAGCCTTTGCCGTCGCCGAGCGAATAAGTCCCGTTATCGTTAATCGCGAAATCATATTCCACAACAAGCGAAACCATTTTGCCGACGGTTTTTTCCACCCCTATTTTGATATTGACGTTTTTATCTTCATCGTTACCTTCAAGCGAATAATTTACTTCGCCGTGCAAACTAAGATAACCGAGAAAAGCGAAATTTTTGGATGCCGCAAGAAAGAAACCGTC
>CAYZMW010000078.1:0-15359 GCA_964479645.1 uncultured Melioribacter sp.
TCGAAAAACGCGCGCAAAAGTTTTATGGTGGGTAGTACGTCAAGCGTATTGAACCAATCGTAAAAAAGTTCGAGTTCATTTTCAATTATTTCCTTAACCTTCGGAATTTCCGCTTTTCTTCGCTCAATGTTTCTATCAATAATAATGTTGAGCGAATCAATATCTTGATAAAAAACTTCGTCAAGGTCCGCTACTTTCGGATCGATGTCGCGCGGTAGAGCGATGTCCATAATTACAAGAATTTTCCCGCGCCGTTTTTTCATTGCGAATTTTATTTCATCATAAGTAAGAATAAATTCTGGCGCCGACGTGGCGGAAAGGATTACGTCGAACTCGTGCAATTTGTTCTTGAAATCACCGAAATCGAGGAACTCGCCGTTTAGTTTTCGAGCGAGCGCTTTCCCGCGCTCTTCGGTTCTGTTTGTAACGAAAAGTCGTTTCGGTTGCTTCTCCGCAATGTGTACCGCCGCAAGTTCCGCGGTTTCTCCCGCTCCGATAATCAGTATTTTTTTATCGCGCAAAGAATAAAAATATTTTTCAATCATTTTTATCGCGGCGAAACTAACGGAAACCGCTCCCTTCCCGATTTCGGTTTCGGCAATAACGCGCTTGCCCATTTTTAATGTGGCGAGTTGTAATTTATTAAAAACCGTTCCCGTGAAATTATGTTCGTTGGAAAATTGAAACGCTTCTTTCACTTGTCCGAGAATTTGGCTGTCGCCGACAATCAGAGAGTCAATGCCCGCGGCAACTTCAAACAAGTGTTCCACCGCTCTGTCATTATAAAAGACGTCGTAATGTTCATCGTTAATGCCCACTAACGTTTTCATTTTCAGTAATTCTCTTACGAGAACCTCCGCGTTGAGATTATCCTCGTGCGTGGCGGCGAGAATTTCGGTTCTGTTACAAGTCGAAAGAATTATTCCTTCCTTAAATCCGATTTCTTTCAAGCGTAAAATCAGTCGTTCTCTGTCTTCGTCTTCGAGAGCGACCGCTTCGCGAAGTTTAATGTTGCAAGTTCTGTGATTTATGCTGAAGCCGATTATTTTCATAATACCGTTAGAACGAATGGAACGAATTTGTTAATACCGATGTAAGCGCGCCCGTTATGAGAAGAATACCGAGAGAAAAAACCATATAGTAAACGAATTTTTTACCGTAAACGCGATTTGTAACGGTTAGAACGAAACCGACAGCATAAACAATCCAGACCAGCCAAGTTAAAATTACTTTCGGGTCGGTGTAAGATGTGTCGGGGAAAATTTTCGGTAGCCAAATGCTTCCCAATATCAAAGCGAACGTTAACATTACAAACCCGACGTAAAAAGATGTTATTGATAATTTCAATAAGATTTCAAGGTTGGGCAAACGTTCGAAAAGAGCGTCGAAACGACGTCTTTTTAATTTCGACGCTAAAACCGCGTACATCGAACCGTAAGCCGCGGAAATTGTAAATCCGACATATCCGAAAAGAGCGAAAACGATATGCCAACCGATATAAGCGTTTATTTCGCTTGAAGGCAAAACTTCCGATTTGCCGATGAAAACCACGGAAAAAAACTGAAAGATCACCGAGAAGAATAGAATAAAAAAACCCGTGCCGTAAATGTCCGTAAGTAACTCCAATAAAAAATAAATAAACGCCACACCGAAAGCCACAACCGTAAAAAGTTCGGTTTTGTCGGTTATGGGGAAATGTTTAAATGAGGAAAAAATGTAAAACAAAAAAAGTAAGTGAGAAAAAAGAGTAACAAACAATAATGTTCTCTTTATACCGAATAAAATACCTTTTTCGGGCTTAATATCCGCAAGATACGCAATGAACGTCACGAGATAAAGGAGCAATTGTAAGAAACCGAAAATTTTAAGCATTGTTTAATTAAATTTCACCTGTTAAAGAATAACTTTTATTTATTATCATAGTAAAATACAAATTATCTGAAAAAATATCCTTAATAAATCGTGAAGCATCCGACATAACGACGAGTGATGAATTCACCTAATTTATTTATTGTCTTTCGTCGAATTTATTTGGAAACGCGACGCTTTAATATTTCTGCAAAAAAGCGTATTTTTAATATCTTAATAAAGCAAGGCTTAAATGTTCTTTTGAAACGAATGTTCATTTATTTAACGGAGTTCAGTTATGCTTGAAATCAGAGGTCACGCAAGAGGCGGACAAGGTATGGTTACCGCGTTCGAAATTCTTGCTAAAATTTTCAGTCAATTGGGTGACTATCAAGTCCAATCTTTTCCCGCTTTCGGCGTGGAAAGAACGGGCGCGCCCATTCAGGCTTTTCTGCGAGTGGCGAAAGGAGAAATTCTAAACCGCAGCAATGTTTATCACCCCCATTTAATTGTTGTGTTCGACGAATCGCTTTTGGAGCAAGTGCCGGTTTTCGACGGCTTGCGCGAAGGCGGAACGGTTTTGCTGAACACAACCCGCAAAATCGAAAATTTCAAAAGCGCCGTGGATAGTGTTTTCACGGTTCCCGCCACAAAAATTTCACTGGAAAAAGGCTTGGGAAGTAAATCCTTGCCGATTGTAAACGCGGCGATGATCGGCGCAATTATGCGCTTAATTGACGCGGATATGGAAATCGTAAAAAAAGTTATTGCGGAAAACGTTCCCGCTAAGCCCGAAGCGAACGCCGAATCGGCGGAAATCGCATACGGAAGCGTGGTCGGCTTCGAACAATCGCAACTTAAACTGTTCGATTTTCTGAATGCGGAAGGCGTCGAAAAAGTGGAATACAGCGAAGAGGAACTTTCCGCGAAAAAAGAAGACCTCGACAAATACCGCCATCCGTATTGGTACGAACCGATGTCGCTCAACAAAACCGGTAATTGGCGCGTTCTTACGCCTGAATACGATTTCAAAACCGCGCCGTGTTCGTCCAATTGTCCGGCTGGTACCGACGTTCGCGAATTTATTAAACTTTCGGGCGAAGGCAAGTTCCGCGAAGCGGTGGACGTAATTTATAAACACAATCCGTTCCCCGCCGTTTGCGGTCGCGTTTGTCCGCATTTTTGCGAGCAAGCGTGCAATCGCCAAGAGTTGGACGACGCGGTAAATATCGGCGCGGTGGAAAGATTTCTCGGCGATAAATTCGGCGCATCGCCCGTAGAAAAGCAACCGATTAAATACGAAGAGAAAATCGCTGTTATCGGCGGCGGTCCGGCAGGCTTAACCGCCGGATTGCGCTTGCGGGAAAAAGGTTACGACGTTACGGTTTTCGAAGCGTTGCCGCAAGCGGGCGGAATGATGCGCACGGGAATTCCGAAATTCCGCTTGCCCGACGACGTTCTCGATATGGAAATCAAACGCATAGAAGATGCGGGCGTGAAAATCGTTTTGAATAAAAAAGCGAAAATAGACGAACTGAAAGACGACTTCGATGCTGTGATTGTTGCGGTCGGGTCGCATATCGGTTCTAAAATGAATGTTGAAAATGAAAATTTGATTATCGACGGAATTGATTTCTTGCGCGAATTTAAATTGAACGGCGAGAGAAACGGAATTAAAAAAGGCGACAAACTTGCAATAATCGGCGGCGGCAACACGGCGATCGACGTTGCTCGAACCGCTTTGCGTCTTGGCGCGGAACCCGTTATTTATTATCGCAGAACGCAAAACGAAATGCCTGCAATTGCGCACGAAGTGGAAGAAGCCTTGCAAGAAGGCGTTAAAATTCGGTTCTTGACCTCGCCAGTTTCGTTTGCGGAAAATAACGGCAAAACCGAAATGACATTAATTAAAATGGAACTCGGCGAACCGGACGAAAGCGGACGTCGCAAACCGATACCGATTGAAGGAAGCGAGGAAACCGTTGTGGTTGACAAAGTTATAGCCGCTATCGGTCAACGCTTCGACGAATATGTTTTCGGCGAAAGAAAAGCGCAACCGAAACAAGGCAAACTCGATTTGGATTTCGAAATTCCCGTATTCACCGCGGGCGATATGGCTTGGGGCGGAACGGTTACCGAAGCGATCGGAAGCGGAAACAAAGCCGCGGCGGAAGTTCACGCTTATTTCCGCGGACTTCCCTACTCTCACGAAACCGATTACGGACAAATCGTAATGCCCGTCGATATTAATTTCAATTACTATATGCCGACGCCGCGTATCGAAAACCAAATGGAAATAAGCGGCGAACTTTACGAAAACTTCGAGGAAGTCGTAAAAGGCTTAACCGACGAAGAAGTAATTAAAGAAACTTCCCGCTGTATGCACTGCGGCGAATGTTTCAGTTGCGGAAACTGCTACAACTACTGTCCCGACGCGGCGATACACATCGACGAGGACGGCAGATTGAGAATAGATTACGATTATTGCAAAGGTTGCGGAATTTGCGTAAACGAATGTCCGTGCAACGCAATGAGTTTCACTTTAAAAGAGGTGACCTATGAATGAGATAAACACGATGAAGGAAAATAAAGTCAAGGAATATCCGAGACACACGCAAAAAATAATGAAAGGAAATTTCGCGGCGGCGGAAGCGGCTAAACTCGCCAAAGCGGGATTTATTCCGGCTTACCCGATTACGCCGCAAACGACGATAGTAGAAGAACTTTCCGAAAAAGTTGCGCGCGGCGAAATGGACGCCGAGTATGTAAATATGGACAGCGAACATTCGGTTTTCGCGGCGGCAATGGGCGCGGCGCTTGCGGGCGAGCGAGTTTTTACCGCTACAAGCGGACAAGGACTTTTCTACGCTCACGAAGTTTTGCACGCCATCGCGCATTTCAGATTGCCGATGGTGGTTTGCAACGTCGGGCGTCCTTCAATTCCTTGGAATATTTGGTCTGACCAAAGCGACTCGCTTGCGCAGCGCGACACCGGCTGGGTGCAATTCTACGGTGAAAGTTCACAAGAAGTTCTTGACAGTGTTATTCAAGCGTACATTATCGCCGAAGAACTCGACTTACCCGTTTTTGTTGTGCTTGACGCGTTCTACCAAAGTCACACAAGCGAAAACGTTTGGGTGCCCGAACAAAGTCTTGTTGACGAATTCCTTCCGCCGAAAAAAATGAAAGGTTACGAAGTAACGGGCGAAGACCCGAAAGCAGTCGGCGGACTTGTGCAACCGGAACACTACGGAAAATTCAATTACGAATATTGGATTGACATTAACCGCGTCGAAAATCTTACGAATGAAATCGGTAAAAAATTCGGCGAACATTTCGGACGCTCATACAGCGCGGTGGAAGCGGTCAATATCGGTCCGCATACTAAGATGGTTCTTGTAACCGTTTCGAGTATCACGACAACGGCGCGCGGAGTAATCAGACAACATCCCGATGTCGGTTTGTTGAAACTTCGCCTTTTCCATCCTTTCCCGAAACAATCGGTTCTTGAAGCGATTAAAGATTTGCCCGACGATGCGGTTTTCGTAACAATCGAACGTAATTTTATGGGCGATAAATACGGCGCGATTAATCAAGAATTGCGACGCGCTTTTTACGGCGAAAAATTTTACGAACTTTACGACGTTTACACGGGACAAGGCGGAAAAGACGTGCCGCCGATTACAATCGAAAGAATAATTCACAGAATTAAAAACAATCCGAAAGAAGTTGTTTGGATTGACATCGAGTAAAAAAATCGGAGAGAACTATGTTACCAGCAATGGATTTTTTAATAAAAGAAGAAAAAGTTTATTCAGGCGGTCTTAGTTGTCGCGGTTGCGGTTGGGCTTTGCTTGTGCGCCACCTTGCGAATATTATGGGCGAAAATACAATTTACGTAGTTCCCGCATCTTGCTTTTCGATTATCGCCGGACCTTATCCGCTTAATGAAATCAAAGGAAGTATCGTTCACACGGTTTTTGCGGCGGCTCCTGCAACCGCCACGGGAATTCGCCACGCGCTCGACAGACAAGGCAGACACGACACGCACGTAGTTGTGCTTGCGGGCGACGGCGGAACTTTCGACATCGGTTTTCAAGCGCTTTCGGGCGCGGCTTCGCGCAACGAAAATATTTTTTATATCGTTAATAATAACGGCGCTTATATGAACACCGGAATTCAGACGAGCACCGCAACGCCTTACGGAGCTGTAACAACCACAAATCCGCAAGCGAATTACAAAAAAACTTTCCCGAAAGATTTGATGGGAATTGTCGGCGCGCACAATATTCCTTACGCCGCAACGGCTTCACTTGCGTTTATTGAAGATTATCGCAGAAAAGTGAAAAAAGCGAAGGATATTAACGGCTTCCGTTTGTTAATGATTGACGGACCTTGCCCGCCCGGACATAAAGTTGACCCTGCAAGTTCCATTACTATTTCGCGCCTTGCGGTTGAAACAAAACTTTACCCGCTGTTCGAAATTGAACATCAGAAATACACGATTAATTACTTCCCCGAAAAAGATTTGCCCGTGGAAGTTTGTATGAAACCGCAGGGACGTTTCCGTCATCTTTTCAAGGAAGGAAATGAAGAGGCGTTGCGCGAAGTTCAACGTTACGCCGATAAAACCTGGCGGCGACTTGTGGCGCTCGAAAAACTCACGCACGAATTGGAAAACGAAGAATAGAAACGCAACGAACAAACAATTAAGAGGCATCCGGTTTAATCCGAATGCCTCTTTTATTTTAGGTAATATTCGAAATTAAGGAAAATTAAAGGTGTTCGGGTTTTAACAAATCGTTCACTTCTTTTACGGGAGTAAAGGTAAAAAGCGGAACGTCAACGAAAACCGTTATCCAATCCCACATAGCGGCGTTCCACAAGCCGGGCAATTCCAAAACTTTAACGTCTTTTCCCTCAATATGTTTTTCGGTGATTATCCCGTAATCGGGATTGACGAATTTCGTCAAGTCGAATTTCCGCCCTTTGAAATCGCGGACATAACAAACCAAATCGACCGGATTAAAATGAGTGGACGCGTTAAGAATTTCCCGCTGCTCATTATCGCTTAAATCGATTTGCGCTTTTTCCACTATTTGTAAATTAGTCAAATCGTTTTCGGTTTTCACCCAGAAGGGACCGCCTCCTGGTTCGCCCGTGTTTTTCACCATTCCCGCAACGCGTAAAGGTTTGTTTAATTTCTCGAACAAAAGTTCCTTTTTTCTTTCGAATTGGAATGCGCGTTCCGTTTCACCAAAAAAGATATTGAGATTTTTTTCTGCAAATTTTATCGCTTCGCTCAATTCCGTTTCCGTAATGTTTCCGCTATCGAGAGCATTTAAAATTCTTTTGATTTCCTGCGCAAGTTTAAGCGCGTAGCCGCCGAGCAATTTTTTATATTCGTAAGATTTTATCGCTATTTCACGACGCGAAACATTGTCGATGTTTTTTATGAAAATCAAATCCGCATCAAGTTCGTTCAAGTTTTTAATTAACGCGCCGTGTCCGCCCGGTCGAAAAACAACGTTACCGTTCTTATCTCGCAAAAGAGTTTCGCCTACCGCGACAATCGTATCGGTGGATGGATGCTGAAAAGAATATTCGAAATTCAATTTTCGATTTTCGGTTCGCGATAAAATTTCCGCGAAATGTTTTTTGAAACGTTCCTCGAATTGCGGCGAAATCGTAAAATGTATCTTGATTTCCTCCTTGTTTTTCAGTATTTCAAGCGCTTCGGCGGCGTGTTCTTCAACGGGCGTTAGCGTTTTTCCACCGCGTCGGTGAAATTTCAACAATCCTTTCGGAACATTGGAAAAACTCAAACCATTTTCGTTCATCAGAAAATTCATCAACGGGAACAAATCGTCCGTTTCCGTGAAGTTCCTTAATTTTTCGGGAATATCTTCGGCGAAAGGAAAACGCGCAAGATTTTCAAAGAATTCTTTCGCTTTCATAAATTCGGCTTTCTCTTTCGCTTTCTCTTTTATTTCCGAAAACGTGATTTCATCAAAATTATGATAAATGAAATTCAACGCCTTGAACATCCTCGTTGCCGCGCCTGATGCGGGAACAAATTTCACTGCGTTAATTTCGGCGGAATTTTCTTCCCAAAAACCGACAAGTTCGTTTTTTTCTTCTTCGTTAAAGGAAACAATTCCGTCGTTTATTCTTGCGGGTTTTAGAAGTTCGGGACGCTTTACGCCCTTATTTATCAGTGCGATTTGTCTTTCCGCTTCTTCCACCGACAATCCGTGCTCGGTGATTTGTCCGATTTCCTCTTGCGTAAATTTCATCATTTTTCGAACCACGTTTTCCATATTTGCGGTTCGTAACCGAGCGTCACTTCTTTTCCGAAACGAACAATCGGCATCTTCAATAATAGCGGGTCTTCAAGCAATTCCTCTTCAATGTCGAATTTCATATAAGCCATTCCGCGCTTTTGAAATTGTTTTCCCTCGGTGTCAATTAATTCTTCAAGCGGAATTTTCCGCGCGATATTTTCCAATTCGCCTTTTGCCAAACCTTTTTCGCGCAAGTCGCGAAAGTGCGGATTGACGCCGCGTTCCTTGAAAAATCGCAATGCTTTTTTTGTGTCGTTATCTTTTTTAGTTCCGAAAATTTGAATGTTCATCAAACCGCCTTCAAAATAATTTTTACGAACCGACAATTTAATATTACGCTTCGACCTATCCAACAGGCTTAAATAAAAAAGCCGAGCGTTTGCCCGGCTTATCATTCAAAAGGAGAATCGAGATTATTCTTCCGCCATAAACGGATAAGTCCAATCTTTCGGCGGATTGAAAGTTTCTTTCAACGTTCTCGCGGTCATCCAACGCAAAATGTTCATTGCGCTACCCGCTTTATCGTTCGTTCCTGATGCGCGTCCGCCTCCGAAAGGTTGTTGCCCTACAACCGCCGCTGTCGGCTTGTCGTTAATGTAGAAATTGCCCGCCGCGTTGCGCAAAGCGTTTTCCATTTTCAGCAATGCGTATCTGTCTTGCGACCAAATTGCGCCTGTAAGAGCATAAGGCGACGTCGTGTTGCACAATTCGAGCGTTTCTTCGAATTTGTCGTCGTCGTAAACGTAAATTGTAAGAACGGGACCGAAAATTTCTTCTTCCATTGTTTTGAAATGCGGATTTTTCGTAACGATTGTCGTCGGCTCGATGAAATAGCCTTTGGTATCGTCGAAACCGCCGCCCGTAATGATTTCGGCTTCGTCGGAATTTTGAGCGTATTTAATGTATTCCGTAATGCTCTCGAATGCGGCTTTGTCAATTACAGCGGACATAAAGTTCGTGAAATCTTCCACGTCGCCCATTTTTATTTTCGCAACTTCCGCCGTATATTTTTCTTTGAATTCGTCCCAGCGGGATTTCGGCATATACATACGGGATGCGGCGGAGCATTTTTGTCCTTGATATTCGAACGCGCCGCGAATTGCCGCAACGACAACGCCGTCGATATCCGCTTTGTTGTGAACGAAAATGAAATCCTTTCCGCCCGTTTCGCCGACGATACGCGGATAATATTTCATATTCGAAATATTGTTGCCGACTGTTCTCCACATATTTTGGAAAGTTGCGGTAGAGCCGGTAAAGTGAATGCCCGCCAAATCGGGACTTTCGAGCGCAGGACGTCCGACGCTTGCGCCTGAACCCGGGACGAAGTTAATCACGCCGTCGGGTAAGCCCGCTTCTTTCAAGAGAAGCATCAATTGATAAGCCGAATAAACAGCGCTCGATGCGGGTTTCCACAGTACTACGTTACCCACAAGTGCGGGAGCGGTCGGCAAATTACCTGCAATCGAAGTGAAGTTAAACGGAGTAACCGCGAAAATAAATCCTTCAAGGGGACGATATTCTTCTCTGTTCCACATTCCTCGCGGGGAATAAGGTTGGTCTGACATCAATTGTGCCATATAATAACTGTTGAAACGCCAGAAGTCGATTAATTCGCACGCGGAGTCTATTTCCGCTTGGTGCGCCACTTTCGATTGACCAAGCATGGTTGCGGCGTTCAATCTTGCGCGCCAAGGACCGGAAAGGAGTTCCGCCGCTTTCAGAAAAATGGAAACGCGTTGTTCCCAAGGCGTTTCAGCCCAAATTTTTCTCGCTTCGAGCGCCGCGTCAATCGCCATTTGAACTTCTTCCTTGCCCGCTTTGTGAAACGTTCCGAGCACGTGTCCGTGGTCGTGCGGAATTCTCATTTCGCCCAAATTACCGGTTCGAATTTCTTTTCCTCCGATAATAATCGGCACTTCGATTTGTTGCGATTTTAAATTTTTCAATTCCGCCTTTAATTCGGCTCTCTCTTTACTACCCGGTGCATACGTTAAAATCGGTTCGTTTTGCGGTTCGGGCACTTTGAAAAATGCGTTTGCCATATTTTATTTCTCCTTTGTTTGGTTAGTTTTTCGGATAAATTTCAATTTTAAAATTAATTATTTTTAACGAAGTTTCTAAATTCATTTGCCATTAATTTTACGGAGTGAAAATGCCTCGCAATCTCGAAGTTAAAATTGCGCTCGACAATTTTGAAACGGTCCTGAAAAGATTAAACGAACTCGGTGCGGAAAAAGTTGCGGTTCTGAAACAGAAAGACATTTATTACGAACACGGACAAGGTCTGTTAAAATTGCGCGTAATGCCCGAACGCTCCGAACTGATATTCTACAATCGGAACGAAAGCGAAGGTGAACGTTGGAGCGATTATCACGTTTTGGAAATCGACAAATCACAAGATGCCGAAAGTTTTTACGCCGAAATATTCAAGCCGATTGCTACGGTGGAAAAGATGCGCACGCTTTATTTGTACGACAATACACGAATTCATCTCGACGAAGTGAAAGGCCTCGGGAAATTTCTCGAACTCGAAACAATTGTAATTTCCACTCTTGAAGACGCGCAACGAAGATTTAATTTTCTTGTCGAAAAGCTCGGTTTGGATTTGTCAAAACAAATTAAGAAATCGTACAAAAACCTCACGGAAGAATTACGATGAATTCAAGCGGGAAAGCAAGCGAAATTAATAGGCTTTCTCAATACCTTTCGAGTTTGAACTTTTCGCCGAGATAAAGTTTGCGCACTTCTTCGTCTTCCGCAAGGTCGTACGCAGAGCCTTCTTTGAAAATTTTTCCTTCAATTAGAATGTAGGCTCTGTCAACAATGCTTAAAGTTTCGTGTACATTGTGGTCGGTAATCAAAATTCCGATGCCTTTCTTTTTAAGATTTGCAACAATATTCATAATATCTTCAACCGCAATCGGGTCAACGCCGGCAAAAGGTTCGTCGAGCAAAATGAATTTCGGATTTGTGGCAAGCGCGCGCGCTATTTCGGTGCGTCGCCTTTCGCCGCCGCTTAATTGTATTCCCAAACTTTTCCGAATGTGCGTGATGTTCAGTTCTTCCAAAAGGCTTTCCGTTTTTTCAATTCGTTCGGCTTTCGTAAGAGGCATCATTTGCAACACCGCCATTATATTTTCTTCTACGGAAAGGCGACGAAACACCGACGCTTCTTGCGGAAGATAACCCACGCCGAGCCGAGCGCGTTTATACATCGGCAGTTTCGTAATTTCGTTTTCGTCAAGAAAAACTTTTCCGCCGTCGGCTTTAATCATTCCTACAATCATATAAAACGTTGTGGTTTTTCCCGCTCCGTTCGGTCCGAGCAAACCGACGATTTCGCCCTGCTCCACCGCCACAGAAACTTCTTTCACCACGGTTCGCTTTTTATAAATTTTTACCAAATTTTCGCTGTGTAATCTCATCTTGCAATCAACATTAATTTTTATTCTTCGACATTTAATATCTTTTTTCGTTCGACGATTTTCTCTTTCATCTTTCGCATCGCCGGCTTGTTTTTGAAAATTTTAAACGACGGCAAAAGAAAGTCGCGCTCTTTCCCCGAAATTAAATTTTCGGGATGAAATTCGCTTTTCGGATTTCCGAATAACTTCACTTTCGCCACGCCCGAACTATCGAAAACAATTTCCGCCGACGCGGAAGAAGATTTAATTAATCCTTGCGTCGCTTCTTCACCCGCAAGATAATAAATATCGAGCACTTTTCCCGCAACGGTCATTCTTTGCAATTTATTTTCCGAAAAATAAAGATGAACTATTTCGCCCGAAATTTGATTGTAGCGCAGCGAAGTCGTGTCCACGCTTTCGATAAGCGAAACTTCGCCTCGTATTTCCGCCTCTTTCACTTTGTTATTTTCAAGCGTAACAAAAATAGTATCGCCGTAAATCTGCGTTTTCTCGAACCAAAGAACAACGGGTTTTCGCTCGTTTTTTTTATACGCCGTAAAAAAGTTTTCGTCGATGTTGAAGAATGCGGAATCGGCTCGTAAAGCAAAATCGCCGCGAATAATTTTCACGCTGTCGCGAGCAATCATCGTTCGTGAACTGTCGCGAATAAACCGCAATTCTTCCGCCGCGACAATCATCGTATCGACGCCGTTATCCGCCGAATCGATTTGCATTGCGATAGGCTTGCGCCGTAAAATCGTTTTTCCCGCGAGCGCAGAGTCGATAAAAACTTCCGCAATGCTTTCCGAATTTCGTTCCTTGCTTTTAATATAGACGCGACCGAAAGCGTTTGTGGCGCGTAAATTTTCGTCGTAATCGAGAGTGTCGCAATACAAGAGCGAAAGCGAATCTTTAACGAAAACGTTACCGAGCGCGCGCATTTTTTTCTTTTCGCGAAAATAAAAAAGCGTGTCGGCTTTAAGAATTTTGCCATCCGTAACCGCTCTGACTTCGCCGTAAAAACGCGCCGTGTTTTCGTCGAAAAAATATTTACCGTAAAGCGCTTCGACGGAATCGTGTAAAGTAATCATTAATAGGTTGGTATCGATTACGCCGATTTTTTCATTTGAAAAATAGTAAGCGCGTTCGGTGAAAAGTTTTAACGTATCTTGAACAAACACTACGTTGCCGAACAAATCGATATCGCCCGATTGCAAATGCTGAACCGCTTTTTCGCAAGTCACTTGCGCTTTCGAATCGCTGATAACGACGTTGCCGATTACGACGCGCAACTTTTCGCCGTTTACGACTTTTCCGACAAGGCTATCGCCCGTTACCGTCATTTTGCTTTGCGAAAGCCCGACGTTGAAAAGGAAAGTCAACAAAATCAATATCGGAAAGACGCGCTTCATTTTATTTTTTCTTCGGTCGTGATAAAAGTTATTTTGCGAATTACGTAGTTTTCAAGATTTTTATCGGACGTTAAGCCCACCCCGACAAGCGTTTCGTCGCCGTCGATAATTTTCACTTTCGCGTCAGTGTAAATTTTTTCGCTTTTCGAATTCCACGAAAGCTCGTCCGTGTAAAGCACGCGCCCTTGCGAACCGCGCAAAACCACGTTGCCGAGCGCGGTAAATTCTTTCTTTGCATCGTCAACTTTGCCGCTATCGGAAACAAGCGTGGAATTTATTTTTTCGTTTTTATCGTAAAACCGCGCGTTTACGCTGTCGAGTAATTTCAATTTCGCCTCGTTAAATTCGCGCAAATGCGACGTTACCAAAATCGCTTGCAATTTGCCGTTTTTGGAAAAGTAAATCGTGTCGTCCCAGCTTTCTTGCGAAGGCAATTCGTTTCCGTCGATTTCCGCAACCGAAGGTTTTACTTTCGGTTCGCCGCAAGCGAAAAGAAAAAGAAGAAACAGAAGTACCGAAAAGAGAAGCGCGCTATTTTTCATTTTCGATTTCCCTTAATTTCAGAACCGCGCCCGCCGACGGCGCAACTTCAAGCGCGGAGCGTTTAACCGCGGGATTATTTAATTCGACTTTTTCGGCGTTTACAATTTCAAGCCAATCGCCTTCGGGTAATTTCAACTTCACGCTTTTTTCTCTGTCGCCGTTTAGAACCACGAGAAACTTTTCGTGCTTGTAATTGAGCGTAAAGGCTATCGCAAAATCGTTTTCGTCAATGTTTATCGGAGTTAAATCGTCGTACGTTGCGCGCCGAAACGCTTCATGGCGCTTTCGCATTTCAATTAAGCCTTTGTAATAATCGACGAGTTCGGAATTCAAATCAGCGTAATCGTAATTGATATAATTGGTGGCGTTGTCCTTGTTGTAAGAATTGTGGTCGATTTTCATCACGTTTTCATCGTTCACACCGTCTTGCGGAACAATTACTTTCGAGCGCGCGAATTCTTGTCCCTCGTGTATCATCGTTATTCCGCGCGAAACGAATAAAAACAGAGCCGCAAGTTTATTCAGTCGCAATTGTGTTCCGCGCACTTTCGCGTTTTCGGTTAAATCCGTAATTTTTTCATTTTCTTTCACTTCGCCGGAACCGATGCGAATGAAATCGCCGAGCGTATTGTCGTCGTGCGATTCGAGATAATTTACCGAATGCGCAGGCGTGACGAATAATCCGCCTTTGTCGCGTTTCAACGTCCCACGCAAATAAGAAAACAAGCGGTCTTTGTTATTGTCGCCGAACCATTTCCCGAAAATCCAGCTCAAGCCGTCGCGCGGATTTTGTCCTTTCACACCGTTTCTGATTTGGTCGTTCCACGCCGCCCAGCCGTGTTCGGAAAAACCTTGCGGGTCGTAACCGCCGCCCCACGGCTCCGCAATTAACAAGACGTCGGGATTTACCTCTTTTGCCGCTTGCGTAATTGCGTCGATAGTTCCCCAATCGATTAATTTTGCAAGGTCGAAACGAAATCCGTCAATGTGATACTCTTTCATCCAGTAAAGCACGCTCTCTACAATCAATCGCCGAACCATCGGTCTTTCGGTAGCCAAATCATTGCCGCAATAACTTCGCGCAATAAAATCGCCTTTTTCGTCGAGCCTGAAATAATAACGTTTGTCAATTTGCTTCAAGTTGCCGAGTTCATATTCCGAAAGATGATTGAAAACCACGTCCATTATCACCGCGATGTTTTCTTTGTGAAACGCTTTCACCATCGCTTTAAACTTATCGATTTGCGTTGCGTCCGTTCCCATCCAAACATTGCGCTTGAACTCTTTCCAATTTTGCGCGTAGTATGCTTCCGGCGCAAAATAACACGCGGTCATATAGCCCCAGTGGTTTCTTTCGTACGGATTCCAATCGTTAAACTTTCCGTGAAATTCTTTTTTGTAAGGAATTTCCAAATTGCCGAATTCCTGTGCGGGCAAAAGTTCAACCGCATTAACTCCGAGCGATTTAATGTATTCCAAACCGCCGCGAATATTTTTCTCCGTTAATCCTTCGTAACCGCCGGGCTTTTTCGCTTGGGACGTTGCGTGCGCCGTCATATCGCGAATATGCATTTCGTAAATAATATAATCGAGCGGATTACGTCTTATCCACGTGTCGCCCTCCCAATCGAATTCGCTTGGCGGAGTAAACACAGACAAACGCGGGTTCATATAATCGTTAAACGTCGCTACCGCCTTCGAATAAGGATCGATGGCGATATGCGGTTCTTTTTTTTCGTTAATTCCTTTTTGCCAAACCTTAAATCCGTAAAAGAATTTTTCGGGCAGGTTATTAATCGCAG
>CAYZMW010000079.1:0-8575 GCA_964479645.1 uncultured Melioribacter sp.
GTAAAAGCGCTTTAAATAAATAATTTTATCGGTTGTATGGATTCATTTTCGTTAAAATAAATGTTGAGACGCGCTAAAGCGCGTCTTTTGTACAATAGGACACAGATAACACTGATTTTATTGGATGTTCACGGATTAAAATTTTCGTGTCTGCGAGCGACCACGCTGTGCGGGGACGCTCGGCAATCTATCAGTTTGTTAGCAAAAGTTGAAATAATTTGTCTTTGCGAGTCCCGCCTTTGGCGGGACGAAGGAATCCGCCACGCCGAGCGCTAATTGTCTTTTGCTGAAAATTCGATAGATTGCCGCGCGTCCCCGCACAGCGTGGACGCTCGCAATGACGCGAAAATTTTAATCCGTGAACATCCAATAAAATCAGTGTTATCTGTGTTCTATTGTACAAAAGACGCGCTATAGCGCGTCTCTACATTTATTTCCGCATTCATTTTGGTTTTCGTTCTCTCAATCTTAACGTTAGTTTTAACCTCGATTTTCCGAACGCTTGCCGAAATTTAAGATGGATTTTGTTTTTCCTTTTCGAAACGGGTTAGCGATTGCTTTTTTAGGAACATATGTGAATTTGAAAATGTATAAAAAATCGTTTATATTTTAAGTTGCGAATAAAAAATAATTGTATGAAAAGACCGACAAAAAGAATAGCGAAAAAATAAGACAGAGTAAATTTGAAAATGCACCAAATTAATTGGTGCATTTTTTTTTGATTTTATGCGAGTTAAAGAAATAATTGAATTTTTGGAATCTTGGGCGCCTCCCGGCGTAGCGTGGGAAAATGACAACGTCGGGTTACAAATAGGCGATATTAAAAGCGAAGCGAATAAAATTTTGCTCGCGCTCGATGTAAACGAAAAAGTCGTCGATTACGCAATCCGAAAACGCTTCGAAATGATTTTCACTCACCATCCTTTCTTTTTTATACCGCTTAGAAAAATTAATCTCGCAAACGATACCAAAGCACGAATAATTAAAAAACTTCTTGAGAATAATGTTGCGCTTTATTCGGCGCACACTAATTTGGATTTTACAAAACACGGCGTAAGTTTTCAAATAGCTGAAAAACTTGGACTTCGCAACGTTCGTTTTCTTCACAACACAGAAAGCAATCAATATAAGGTTACGGTTTTCGTGCCCGCGGAGGCGAAGGAAAAAGTGGCGAACGCGATTTTCAAGGCTGGCGGCGGAATAATCGGCGAATATGAAAAATGCAGTTTCGAAATCGAAGGGACTGGCACATTCGAAGGCTCGGAAAATTCAAATCCGTCCGTAGGTAAGAAATTAAATTATGAACGCGTAAACGAAACTCGGCTTGAGGTGCTTGTCGATGCTTGGAAACTCCGCGCGGTAGTTGCGGCGATTAAGAAAAATCACCCTTACGAAGAACCGGCGTTTGACATTTACGTGCTTAAAAACGCAAACGCGAATTACGGCGAAGGCGCGCTTGGCGAACTTCCCGAAGCGCTGGGCGAAAAAGAATTTCTCGAACTTGTATCCGCTAAATTGAAAATTCCCGCGCTACGTTACGCGAAAGGAAAGTCGCGCAAAATAAAGACCGTGGCTGTTTGCGGAGGAACTTGCGCATCGCTACTTGGAAAGGCTGTTTCGGCAAAAGCGGACGCTTTTGTTACAGCGGATATTAAATATCACGAATTTCAGGACGCGGAAAATAAAATTCTGTTTGTGGACGCCGGACACTACGAAACCGAAGTTACGGTTCTTGACGAAGTGAAAAAAAGATTATTCGATTTCGCAAAAAAACGGGGAGAAAAAGTCGAAATCGAAAAGTACGGGGGAAATATTAATCCTGTGAAATATTTTATAAAATAAAGGAGATATAAAGTGAAAACACGTCTTGCAAATTTGTACGAATTGCAGTTAATCGACAGTCAACTTGACGAACTCGAAGAATTGCGCGGCGATTTGCCGCTTTTGGTAAACGAACTTACCGCGCAAATGCAGGTGTTGCAAAACAATATTGATGCTAAAGCGGGCGAACGGGACGAAGCGCAAAAGAAAAGAGTTGCGAACGATAACGAAATTGCCGATCTGAACGAAAAACTTAAAAAATACAAGGCGCAATTGTATAAGGTACGCAACAACAAGGAATACGACGCGCTCACGAAAGAAATCGATTTTGCCGAAACAAGAATTCTCGAACTTGAAGAAGAGAACAAGGAACTCGAAAATAAAATCGGAACTCTCGCGCTCGAAATAAACGAACTTGAAGACGAAATCAGAAAGTTAAAAGAAGAGTTACAGGAAAAGGAAACCGAACTGAAAAAAATCATTCAGAGCAACGAAAAGGAAGAAGCGAAACTTTCCCGCTTGCGTGAGGAAGTTGTTTCAAGAATTAAAAAGAACGACTATAACACGTATATGCGTATCAGAAAAGCGCGCGGCGGAATTGCAATCGCTTACGTTCACCGCGGTTCGTGTTCGGGTTGCCACAATATGATACCGCCGCAGCGTCAATTGGAAATCAAACAAAATTCGCGACTTTACACTTGCGAAGGTTGCGGAAGAATTTTGGTCTCGGCGGAAATCGCAAAAGAAGTGGAATCGAATTTTAATAAATAAAGGAAAGAGGTTTAAGTTATGACTGCAAATTTGGATATGATTGAAAAGGTTTACGCGTCGCTCGAACAAGCACACGCAAAGGCTCGTGAGTTGACGGGAAGACCGTTGACTTATGCCGAAAAAGTTCTTTACGCTCATCTTTGGAACGATGCCGAACGCGCTTACGTGCGCGGCGAAGATTACGTGGAACTTTCGCCCGACCGCGTGGCGATGCAAGATGCCACGGCGCAAATGGCTTTGCTTCAATTTATGATGGCTGGGAAAAGCAAAACCGCCGTGCCTTCGACCGTGCATTGCGACCACTTGATTCGCGCGAAAGTCGGAGCGAAAGAAGACCTGGAAACGGCGAAATATGAAAATCAGGAAGTTTACGATTTTCTTGAAAGCGTTTCAAAAAAATACGGAATCGGATTTTGGAAACCCGGCGCGGGAATTATTCACCAAGTAGTATTGGAAAACTACGCTTTCCCGGGCGGAATGATGATAGGAACGGATTCTCACACGCCGAACGCCGGCGGTTTGGGAATGATTGCTATCGGAGTTGGCGGCGCCGATGCGGTTGATGTAATGGCGGGAATGCCTTGGGAACTCAAATGGCCCAAACTTATCGGAATTAAATTAACCGGAAAATTAAACGGTTGGACTGCGCCGAAAGATATTATTTTGAAAGTTGCGGGAATTTTAACCGTAAAAGGCGGTACGGGCGCAATCGTGGAATATTTCGGCGAAGGCGCGCGTTCGCTTTCGGCAACCGGCAAGGCGACAATTTGTAATATGGGCGCGGAAATCGGCGCGACAACTTCCACTTTCGGTTTCGACGAAAAAATGGCGGAATATCTCGAAGCAACCGAAAGAAAAGACGTTGCGGATTTGGCGCGTCAACACGCGGCGCTTTTGACCGCCGACGAAGGCGTTTACGATGAGCCGGAAAAATATTTCGACCAAGTAATTGAAATAAATCTCGACGAACTCGAACCGCATTTGAACGGACCGTTTACGCCGGATAAGGCTTGGCCGATTTCCAAAATTAAGGAAGCGGCAAAAGAAAACGGTTATCCCGAAGAAGTTAGCGCGGCATTAATCGGAAGTTGCACGAACTCAAGTTATGAAGATATCGACCGCGCCGCTTCGGTTGCGAAACAAGCGCTTGAAAAAGGCTTGAAAGCGAAATCAGAATTTATGATTACGCCGGGCTCGGAACAAGTTCGCGCTACAATCGAACGCGACGGACAATTGAAAACGCTCACCGACTTGGGCGGAAAAGTTCTCGCCAACGCTTGCGGTCCTTGTATCGGGATGTGGCAGAGAATGGATATTACCGACGGGCGCAAAAATACGATTGTTACCTCGTTTAACAGAAACTTTGCCAAACGCAACGACGGCAATCCGAACACAATGGCGTTTGTCGCTTCGCCCGAACTTACCACGGCGCTTGCAATTGCAGGAAAATTCTTTAATCCGATTACGGACGAAATAGAAACACCGGACGGACAAAAAATAAAACTCGACCCGCCCGTAGGAAAAGAGTTGCCTCCGAACGGTTACTCGAAGGGTGAAGAAGGATTTGTTGCGCCGCCTGCGGACGGTTCGAACGTTGAAGTTGTCGTGAAGCCCGATAGCGAACGTTTGCAATTGCTTACGCCTTTCCCCGCTTGGGACGGCAACGATTTCGAAGACGAAGTTCTTTTGCTCAAAGCGAAAGGGAAATGCACGACCGACCATATTTCGATGGCGGGTCCGTGGTTAAAATATCGCGGACATTTGGACAACATTTCAAACAATCTTTTCTTGGGCGCGGTAAACGCATTTACGGGCGAACCAGGAAAAGTTAAGAACGTCTTTACGGGCGAATACGACACGCCGGCAACCGTTGCACGCGATTACAAAGCGCGCGGACAAGGTTGGGTTGTAGTGGGCGACGAAAACTACGGCGAAGGTTCAAGTCGCGAACATGCCGCAATGGAACCGCGTCATCTCGGCGGCAAAGCGATTATCGTTAAGAGTTTCGCTCGTATTCACGAAACCAATTTGAAGAAACAAGGAATGCTTCCGCTTACGTTCGAAAATCCCGAAGATTACGATAAAATTCAAGAGGACGACAGATTGAGCATCATCGGCGTAAAGGAACTTGCGCCGGGAAGCAAACTGAAACTTGTTATCAAACACACCGATGGCACAACCGATGAAGCGATTTTAAATCACACGATGAACGCAAATCAAATTGAATGGTTCAAAGCCGGAAGCGCACTGAATTTAATCGCGAAACAAAACGCAAACTGATTGCGCTTAAATATTTAATCTATTTCACAAACCCTCGATGAAACTTTTTCGTCGGGGGTTTTGTTTTGTTATTTATTTCAATTCGTTAAGACGCACGAAAACAGATTCCCTCAGTGAACAGTTAACAATAAACAGTGAACAATTCTTACACCGTCTAACACCGTCAGTCATTGCGAGCGACCACGCTGTGCGGGGGAGCGCGGCAATCTGTCGGTTTGTTAGCGAAAGACTTTTTCGCGCACGGCACGGCGGATTCCTTCGTCCCGCCAAAGGCTGGACTCGGAAAGACTGTGTTTATTTATGTTGGCGCTCGGCACGACAGATTGCTTCGTCGTCCTCCCGCCTTCAGCGGGAGGTCTCCTCGCAACAACTGTGTTTGTTTGGTTTTGGAAACGGTGTGGCGGACTGCTTCGTCCTTGCCGACTTCGTCGGCGCGTCCTCGCAAGGACAGCAAAATTTTAAATCCGTGAAAATCCGTTCAAATCAGTGTTATCCGTGTTCTATTTAAAATTAGGCATCAGTAAAATCAACGTCCAATTTTCCTCCATTCAGCCAATCAATCCTCAAATTTTCGAATTAAAAATTTTCGTCACGCAGAATACTTTTCGTGATTTCCTTTTTCTTCGCTTTCCCCAATTTGTCGCGAGGAATTTCATCCATAAAATAAATTGTTTTCGGAATTTCGAATGCGGCAAGTTTTTCCTTTAACTTTCGTTTGATTTCCGTTTCCGTAATATTCTCTTTGCTCGAAACAACAACGGCGCAAAGTTTTTCGCCCCATTCCCTGTCGGGCAAAGCGAACGTTTCCGCATCGCTAATTTCCGCCAGAGAAAGAATAGTTTTTTTTACTTTCTGCAAATTCACGTTTTCACCGCCCGAAATTATAAAATCCGCTTTCCTTCCCAAGATGTAGAGAAAGCCGTTTTCGTCGAACTTTCCGATATCGCCCGAAAAAAATTTACCGTTCTTAAATCTTTTTGTTGTCTCCGCAGAATTGTTAAAATAACCGCTTACAATTTGTTCGCCGCTTACGGTTATTTCGTTATCGTCACTTAACTCCACATTCACCGCACCAAAGGGCTTGCCCGCCGCTTCGGGTTTGTGCAAAAAATCGTTCGGCGAAAGAACCGTAATCATTGACGTTGTTTCCGTCGAACCGTAAACTTTGTACACGGGGAAACCAAGTCCGATTGCCTTGCGCATTGTTGTTGCGTCAATAGGTCCGCCGCCCGCTAAAACCGCTTTCAATTCCTCATAACTTTCCGCGCCGCTTTCCGTAAGGCGTTTTAGCGTCGTCATCACAAGCGAAAAAAAAGCGGGTTTGTGCGTTGCAAGCGCGTCGCGAATGTTTTCAAACGAAAGCGAGCGAGGAAAAACAAGCGGAGCGCAAACAGAGGATGCGCGCGTTATCATCGCAAATCCGCCAATGTGGTAAAAAGGAAGAGTGGCGAGCCAAGCGTCGTTTTCGTTCGCATTAAAATACTTTACAACATTTTCCGCGTTCGCGCGAAGATTTTCAAACGAAAATTTAACGGCTTTCGGAAAAGCGGTAGAGCCGGAAGTAAATAGAATTAACGCATTCGGATTTTCATTCGTTTTCGCCGTGCTGTTTTTTAGCGTGGTGAAATTTTCGTCAATCGGGATGCTTTCTGCAAAGGCAAATTTCTTTTCTAATTTTTTTGAAACTACAATTCGTTTTGCGCTGACAATTTCAAGCGCCTCTTTAATTTGTGCGTCGGAATACATCGTATTTAACGGCGCGGGAAGCGCCCCGATTTTCCACAACGCATAAACCGTCGTGATAAATTCGCGGGAATTTTCGGAAAGCAACGGAACAATTTCATTCCGCGAAAATTTTTTCGCAAAGTAACCCGCCTTTTCGTTTACGATTGTGAGCAATTCGCCCCACGTTGTTACACTTTCCCGCGTAATTATTGCGGGTTTATCCGAAAACCTTGCGGTGCAGTATTTCAATTTCGAAAAACTCATTCCGTATTTGCGAATTTTTCGTAATCGAAAAATAATTTCGGAGGCGCAAACTCATATTTCTCGGAGTCATCGGCTAACGGGGAAGGAAGCGCAAGACCGTGAACAACACCGGGCAAAAGCGAAGCAATAAAATAAAGGACTTCGCGTCCCGCGACGCTTTCAAACGCCGATGAAATAACGACTTTCGCTTTTCGCTTTTTCGCCATTAAAATCAACTCCGCGGAATCAAGCAAACCGCCAAGAAAAGACGGTTTTAGCACAATCGTTTTGACGCCGTTTTCAAGAGCATATTTATATTCGGCGATATTCTTTGCCGATAAGTCAACGGCTATTCTTTCGCTGTTCCGCGCAAGTTCGATATTGACGCTAAGATTGTTCGTCGGATCTTCGATAAATTCCGTGTTAAAGCGCGATAAAATCTCAATCGCAGAACGCGCTTCGGAAATCTCCCACCCGCCGTTCGCATCGAATCGGAATTTTACGCGACGAGGAAGTTTGTTCAAAAAAGCGAATGCGGTAAAATCGGTCTTCGGCGTAATCTTTATTTTTATTGTATTATAGTCTTGCTCTATCGCTTCGCTTATTTTTCGTTGCAAGAAATCGTCTTCCGCGCTTACCAAAAACGCGGTTTGTAATTTGGCGCTTTCTTTCGGATTTCGTTTAATGTCGTAAAAAATTTTCGGTAAGTCGTCGCCTCGTTTCGCTGCAAGTTTTAGGAACGCGCTTTCTAGCGCGAAAATTAACGTCGGGAAATTTCTGATTTTGCTCGCAAGGAAGCTCTCGAATTCGCAAAGCGTGTTGAAATTTCGGTTTAAAAGAAAATCAATTTTATGTTCAAGGAAGTTTTTCAATTCTGAGAATGTTTCACGCGAAAATCCGTCGAGAGGCGCGGCTTCTCCCGTTGAGCGAATTCCGTTTTCATCTTCGAGAGTTATCAGAAACGATTTCCTTTCACGAATTTCACCCGACGCCGTTCGGAGCGGTTCTTTAAATAAAAACGTTTTTTCTTCGATATTTACGGCGATTATTCGCACTTGGTTCTTTTGAATTCTAATTTTACGAAACGGAATTATACGATAAATTTCATTACGCACAAAATTCAAATAGCCACAATGTTGAAGCGCGGATATTCAAAAGCGCGGAATTATGTTAAGCGCCTTGGCACGCTTCCTCAGTGAATAGTTAACAGTGAACAATTTTCGTCCCCGTTTGTTACTGCAATAATGCCAACACCATCCGTCATTACGAGCGACCACGACTTGTCGGGGGAGCGAAGCAATCTGTTTCTTTCGTCAGTGAAAGACTTCGCGGCGCACGGCGTGACAGATTCCTTCGTCCCGCCAGAGGCGGGAACTCGGAATGACTGTGTTTATTTTGGTTGGCGCACAGTGTGGTAGATTGCTTCGTCCTTGCCGACTTCGTCGGCGCGTTTGTAAGGATAGTATTTATTTGCCGTAAACCACGTGAGGTAATTAATAAAAGTACGTGAAAACTCGAATAGGAATGTTTACGTGCAACGGTTTGAATATAATATGTACTGCATTAAAGCTGTTCACTTTCAATTTATACTCAACTTTTATTAAAGATATATTGTTCATATATATAACACTTGCAGCATGCACTATATTTTTATTAGCGTTTGTTATTCGTAATCATCAATAAACTTTTCTAGTTTGTCAAAATAAACTCTAATTAATTTGAAGTCTTCATCTGA
>CAYZMW010000080.1:0-9230 GCA_964479645.1 uncultured Melioribacter sp.
TAAATACCGACTTCTTGCTCATATCCGCTTATTCCAAGCATCCGAGCGATCGTTCATCCGATTAATTCGTCAATTCGGGAGATCAAAAGATTTTTCCCGTTGTTTATATTTTCATGTAAAATTATTTTGAAAACACAAAACGATAATCCGATATCGGATTAATTTTTCGGGCAATAATTTCCCGCATTCGTTATTTTGCAAAGTTATATGTTTGCAATAATTTACTATCGAATGTTACGGCATGTTTACGAATAAAAATTATTTAAGGAGTTAACAATGAAACACATGAATGAAATTCTGCAAAACAAAATTTCGTTTTTCAAATTCATGTCAAAAAAATTTCCGGTCAAGTACAAATCGAACATTTTTTTGCGAGACGTTCAATTCGCAATTAAAGATTATTTCGACCAAAAGAACGTAAAATTATCTTACACCGAGACGGAAAACATGGCGAAAGAATTGATGAAAACACTTGTGGATGCGGGAGAAGCGGAACAACTCACCGAAAAATCATGGGAATTTTTAATCAAATTGGAAGATTGAGAAAGGCGAAAAATGAAACGACTTTTCATTACGCTTTTTCTTGCGACGTTAACGTTCACTAACGCGCAGAAAAAACAACTGACGTTCGAGCAAACATTTATGTTTTCAGAACCGCGTCTTACGAAGCCGCTTCCGCAATTCGTAAAATGGACCGAGGCGGGAGCGATTTTGCGCAAAGGCGACAAATATCTGCTTGCCGATTATGATTTCGGAGTTAACGATTACTTCAACTATTCGGATTTAATTTCGGATTTGCCTTCCGAATTCCTCACCGCGAAAAAAGCGGCGACGGGCGAGGATTTATTTCATTACGTTTACGAAAGCCAAGGCGACTTGTTTTATTTTTCTGCGGAAGAGAATGAATACAAACGTTTAACCGCTCTAAACGGCGATGAAAAAAATCCGCGGTTTTCGCCCGATTATTCCAAAGTCGCTTTTACGAATTCGCACAATCTTTATGTCGTCGATGTAAAAAGCGGGTTGTTGCGACAACTTACTTCGGACGGCGGCGACGCGATTAAAAACGGTTACGCTTCGTGGGTTTATTACGAGGAAATACTCGGACGCTCGTCGCGCTACCGCGCTTTTTATTGGTCGCGCGATTCGAAAAAAATCGCTTTCTTGCGTTTCGACGACACCCCCGTTCCGCGCTTCCCCTTGTTTAGCGCCGACGGCGTGCACGGGAAACTCGAATGGGAATATTACCCGAAAGCGGGCGACCCCGACCCGCGCGTGAAACTCGGCGTAGCGGATGTTGAAAGCGGCGAAATCACGTGGGTGGACTCCGCGACAAATAGCGAAAAATATATCGCTTGGATTTTCTGGACGCCCGATAACAAACTCTTTTACGAAACCGTAAACCGCGAACAAGATTCGCTGAAATTTTTCATTTATGATTTCAAGACCGCGACGCGAAAAGTCGTTTATTCCGAACATCAGACTTCTTGGGTTGAGTTCATTGAAGACGTTCGATTTAGCGATGACGGCTTTTATTTCATTTCCGATTTTGAAGGCGTCGGAAAAATTTATTACTACGATTACAACGGGAACCAAAAAGCGGAATACGGAAACGACGGAATCAATTTAACTAAACTTCGCGGAAGCGACGAAGACGGAAATTTTTTCTGCGAAGGATTTCCGCTCGGAAGCATTGACAATTACTTGTACTTGGTTAATCAAAGCGAAGTGCGAAATCTTACGCCTCAATCGGGTTATCATTCCGTAAACGTTTCGCCCGACGGGAAATTCTTCCTCGATAATTTTTCCGATTTACAAACGCCGCGAAAATTAATAATGAAAAATCTCGAAACGGGCAAAGACTCCGTCCTTTTCGATGCGAAAACAAAGGCGTTCGACGAATACGAACTCGCGCGCGTTGTTCCGTTTTACATAAAAAATCGCGACGGTTTAAGTCTTCCCGCGATTAAATTTCTTCCGCCCGATTTCGACGAAACGAAAAAATATCCCGTTTTGTTTTTTATTTACGGAGGTCCCGGCACGCCGATTGTGAAAAATCGTTTCCCGCGTTGGTTTCAACTTTACTATTACGCGCAACTTGGCGTAATTGCGGTTACCGTTGATAATCGCGGCGCGGGACATTACGGCAAAAAAACAATCGCGCAAATGCATCGCAATCTCGGCGGATACGATTTGGACGATTTCATTGACGCCGCGGAATATATGAAAACACTGCCTTACGTTGATACAACCCGCGTCGGAATTACGGGAGGAAGTTACGGCGGTTACATTACGGCGCTTGCTTTAACGCGCGGCGCGGATACTTTCACGCACGGACTTGCGGAGTTCGCCGTTACGGATTGGCGACTTTACGACAACGTGTACACGGAACGTTATATGGACAAGCCTTCCGAAAATCCCGAAGGTTACGCTTACGGTTCCGTAATGAGTTACGCCGACAGATTAAAAGGCAAATTGCGAATAACCGCCGGGAATATGGACGATAACGTGCATTACCAAAATACATTGCAGTTGATTGACAAATTCGAAAATCTCGGGAAGGATTTCGAACTGATGATTTACACTAACGAACGCCACGGCTACCGCGGTAAATGGTTGCACGCGGCGAAGTCAAATCTTGACTTTTGGATAAGAAATTTTAATTTGAGAACCGAAAAAGAAACAACGGAAAAGACTGATGAAAAGAAGTAAAAAAATTTTTCTAACGATTTTATTCGCCATGCTCGCGGCATGTTCGTCGCTTAAAATCGAGCCGGTGAATTACGCTTGGCCGCTTGAAAACGTTCTCGAAATAAGAAGCGATTTCAACGTTGCAAGCATGCGTTACTCGGTTACCATGAACTTGCGCGAACTTTTCGAAGCGGAAAAACTTATCGAAAACAACGCGCCCGTTTCCAAGCAAGTGAGAATTATTCGCAATCGCGACGGTTACTATTTCATTACGGCGAACAAATTCAAGCACGTTTACGTTTTTGCGCCGGAAGAGAAATCGCTGGTTCTAAAAAGAAAAATAACAATTAACGAAAAGGGAATTGAAAATCCCGCATTTAATCAACGCGGAGATTACATTGAATTAATTACCGATAACGGAAACAAAAGATACGAACTAACGCAAGACGGCGTAAAATAAGAAAGGAAACGGAATGAAGTTCACGAAAGTATTGATTTTATTAGTGATAATTGCGTTCGGCTTTGCAAATGCGCAGTCCGATTACGAATATGTGCAGAAATTCAAGGCGGAAGCGCGCTCGCTGAAATCGGCGATTGAGAAAGCGGAAACTTTGAGTGAAGTCGGAGAACTTCGTCAAAAGATACGACAATTCAAAGACGAATATTACGCGAGAAAAGATTTTCTGAACGCCGCGATTTATCCCGACAAATTCGAAACAATTTTAAGCGAACTGAACAACGCGCTTGATAGAAAAAGCAAGACAATTTCCAAACTCGCGCAAGCGGAAGCGAAGATAAACGAATTAAGCGCTTATCTCGATCGGCTTTCGAAAAATTACATGTCGGTTCTCGACGAATTGGAAACAATGAAGTCAAACAAAATAAAAACCGACGCGCAAAAAGAAACGTATGAAAGACGAATCGAATATCTGAAAAAAAACATTGCCGAACGCGACAAGGTTTTGCGCGGCTTGCTCGACACTCTTTTGCATGTTAAGGAACGTTCGGCGGCGCAAGGACTTGAGACAACCGACATCGGTAAAACGCTGAAAATTAAGGATGAAAATTTTCTTCGTCATCTTGAAAAATTAATAAGCGATAATATCGGATATTTAAGATTTGCCGAGCCTTCCGCGGATGAAATTTTTTCGATTTACGACGAACAGAAAACTTTAAGCGAAAATCTCGCAAAACTCGACGGAGACGAACTTTCGGTTCTGCTAAAAAACGAGACGGCAAAAGCGGACCTTACTCATGTTAAAACGTTAAACTCTTTTTGGGGAAAAGAAATCGAAAAGAAAATCGTAAACCTAATGGGAAAAGATTTTGCACAGTTCGGCATTGAGTTAAACGATTCTTCCGGTGTCGCCGATTTTTACGGTTCGCTTCTCGATTACGCCGAAAAAGAAAGCGTAAAAGCGGGCAACAAGTACGAACGCGAACATAAATTTAAAACATTTTCGGAATCGGCTTGGAACGGCGTGTTCAAAAAGAAATGGGCTGACAAGTTGTTGCAACGCGGACTCATTACGCCGCAACAAATCGAAACCGTCGATATCCTCGTAAAAGATTGGGGAAAACGAGTTAAGAAATCGCCGCCTTATTTTCTTTACATTTTTGTAACCGTAATCGTTATGTTTATAACTATTTATATCGGCGCAAAAGCGAAGAAAAGCAAATATAAACGCAAAGCGGTGGCGCAAAAGAAAAAGAACGAGTACGACAAAAAGAAACGCGAGAAAGAAATCGAACGTTTTAAGAAAAAGAATAATATGAAAGATTCATAGATGTGAAGATGCGGGAATTCGGAAAAACGAACTTTTCGAAATAAATGCGATAACAAAGGAAGATGAGGAAAACATGGATTTCAATTTAACCGATGAACAAAAAGCGATACGCGAAACCGTGCGTGATTTCGCGGAAAACGAAATCAAACCGCGCGCGAAAGAACTGGACGAAAAAGAAGAATTTTCGCCCGAACTAACAAAGAAGATGGGCGAACTCGGGCTTTTCGGAATGTACTTACCGGAAGAATACGGCGGAGCGGGAATGGATACGCTTTCCTACATTATTGCGGTTGAAGAACTTGCTCGTGTTGACGGTTCGCACGCCGCAACGCTTGCCGCGCACAATTCACTCGGCATCGGACCGCTTTATTATTACGGCACGAAAGAACAAAAGGAAAAATATCTGCCGAAACTTACAACGGGAGAACATCTTTGGGCGTTCGGTTTGACCGAACCGAATGCAGGTTCCGATTCGCGCGGAACAAAAACGACGGCGCGCCTTGAAAACGGCGAGTGGATTATTAACGGCTCTAAAATTTTTATTACCAACGGCTCGACCGAATATTCGCTCGGCGCAACCGTTCAGGCGATTACCGGAATGAACGGCGACCGCAAAGAATATTCCACGATAATCGTCGAAAGCGGTACGCCCGGATTTAAGCAAGTAACAATGCACGGGAAAATGATGTGGCGCGCTTCCATTACGTCGGAACTTTATTTCGACGATTGTCGCGTTCCCGAAGAAAATTTACTCGGCGCGCTCGGTCAAGGTTCTAAAATAATGCTCAGCACACTCGATAATGGTCGTCTTTCAATTGCCGCAATGGGTTTGGGACTTGCGCAAGGCGCTTACGAAATGGCTATGAAGCACGCGCAAGAGCGTCAGCAATTCGGGAAGCCGATTGTGAAATTTCAAGTGATTTCGTTCAAACTTGCGGATATGGCTTTGAAAATTGAGCTTGCGCGCAACTTGCTCTACAAGGCGTGCTGGTTAAAGGATACCGGAAAGCCCTTTGCAAAAGAAGCCGCAATGGCAAAACTTTATTGTTCGGAAATCGCGAAAGAAGTCGCCGACGACGCGGTTCAAATACACGGCGGTTACGGATTAATGAAGGAATACGACATCGAACGTTTTTATCGCGACCAGCGTTTGCTACAAATCGGAGAAGGAACGTCGGAAATTCAGCGTCTCGTAATTTCGCGACACATCGGCGCTTATTGATTACGTTTTTAATTTTTAGTCAGAACGCGGGGAACAAGTTTTTGTTTCCCGTTTTTTGTTTTAAAATCCGATTTGATATTTGTTTAACTCTTTGTCAAGTTTTTTCGCCTCGCCGTTTGTAATTCGGTTTAATCTCGCCCAAAATTCTTTTCCGTGATTTTTCACTTCGGTGTGAACAAGTTCGTGTAAAATGACGTAATCGCACAAATGCGACGGCAAGCGCATTAAATGAATATTCAAATTTATATTGTTCCGTTTCGAACAACTTCCCCAGCGCGTTTTGATATTTTTCACATACACTCTCTCGAACGAAAATCCGTATTTACGAGCGAAATATTCCGTTCGCGTCGGCAAATATTTTTTCGCTTCTCTTCTTACTAATTCCGTAAAAACACTTTTAATTTCGGCTTGAACTTTGTTATCATTGAAATTAAACGATTGCGGGACACAAATAAAATTCTCTTTTGCAAACACGTGCATGTTATTTTCATCGCAACGTTTGATAATAATTTGCTTGGTTAGCAAATTTAGTTTTTGATTCTCTTCGAATAAACTTCGCGCAGTGGAAGTCTTTGCAATTGCCCGTTCTATTTTAGTAAGATTTTCCGCAACAAATTTTTCGGCGCGTTTTTTACTTACATATTTCGGGTAAGTAACAAGCACAGCGCCGTCACGCATTATCGTAACGCGAATTCTTTTCGATAAAGGATTTTGTTTGTATGTAATCTGCATTTAAATATAAAATTTACCGCAATATAATCGATTCGGGATTACCAGAAAATTCTTAATTCCAATTAATTGACGACATTATTCAAGCAAAATCATTTTGCGAGTTTGTGCAAGACCGTTTGAAAACATTCTATAAAAATATACGCCCGAAGTTAACCCGTTTGCATTGAAATTCACATCGTGCCAACCGTTGTTAAATCTTCCTTCCGCCAATGTTGTTATTTCACTGCCTAAAACATCATAAACTTTAATCACGATAAACTTATCGGAGGCGCTTTCAGGAATGTAAAACCTAATTTTTGTATTCGGATTAAAAGGATTCGGAAAATTTTGTGCAAGCATAAATTTTTTCGTGGAAAAAGTTTCTGAATTCTCAACTCCCGTCATAGGATAACCGAGAAAAACGTAAACTTTCCCTTTGTCCGAATTATTACGCCAGGCGCCCACGATAAAATCGTCATAACCGTCGGCATTAATATCACCAATTCCGCTTAAACTTTTCCCGAAATAATTTCTCGTCTCTTCTCCGAAATATTCCCAATCCGAATAAATATCGGGATATTGCGAACCCTTGAAAATGTACGCTTTCCCCGTGTATGAATTGTGACGCATTGCGCTCGTAAGAATATCGTCGTATCCGTCGGCATCGACATCGCCGGCGCAACTAACGGCTCTTCCCAAATAATTATGGTCAGTTTCTCCCGTAAGAATTATATCGGCTTCGCTGTCGGGAGTTTCCCCGCCGTAATATATATAGGCTCTACCGGTGCTATCATTATAATAAGTCGAGCCGATAATAACTTCGTCGTAACCGTCCCCGTTAATATCACCCGCGGAATTTACCATCCAGCCGAAATTATCGAATTGTTCTTCGCCTGACATCTGCATATCGGGAATATCGTCCATATTCGCCCCGCCGAAAAAAACGTAAGCTTTTCCGCGATAGGCGTCGAATTTTGTCGCGCCTATTACTACGTCCGCGTACCCGTCGTTATTGACATCCCCTGCGGTTGCAACGGACCAGCCGAAAAAATGAAAATCTTGCGAATGCGGCGAAAGAACAATATCGGGCTGACCATCCATTTGAGTGCCGCCGAAAAAAATAAATGCCCTTCCCTCATGAGTATTTGCGTAATGGCAACCGATAATCACGTCGTCGAAACCGTCCCCGTTAACATCTCCCGCCGTGGAAACCGAACGCGCGAACTTTTGCCCTGCTTCAAGTCCCGTGAACGTTAATGCAGGTTCAGACATCGAAGTTCCACCCAAATATAAATAAGCCTTTCCTCTGTGTGAATCATAACTGACAGCGCCCACAATAATATCATCATATCCGTCATTGTTTACGTCCCCCGCGGTAGATACCGAATACCCGAACTCATTCTCGGAATATTCGCCCGTTAAAACATAGTCGGGTTCACCATTAATTTCGGGACCGCCGAGAAAAACATAAACACGTCCCTGCCCGTCGTTATATCCCGGAGCGGCAACAAGAAAATCATCGTAACCGTCGTTATTCACGTCGCCCGCTTTATTAAGGAAATAACCGAACCTATCTCCCGAGTATTCCCCGACTAATGTAATAACAGGATTGCTTTGTGCGAAACTTAAAGAAGAAAAGAAAAATAATGCAAGAATGAAATTCGTTATACTGTTCATTGTTAACCTCACTAACCAATTGTCAAAATACGTTTAAATTTTGACAAAAAAGAAAGGCTAGTAGTTTAATTAGTAGTTTTAATAATAAAAGTTTTTTAACGAAACGATTGTTTCAACTTGTTTTGACAAGAAATTTTAAAAAATTTTTGCATAATTAAATACAAACTCTTATCTTTGAATTCGTTCTTTTTCCGATTTGGGGTCGTAGTTCAGTTGGTTAGAACGCCTGCCTGTCACGCAGGAGGTCGCGAGTTCGAGTCTCGTCGGCCCCGCAAAGATAAAGCCTTGTAAGACAATAACTTACAAGGCTTTTTTAGTATTAAATATTCATTGTTCGCCTTTCACTTCTTCAGTTTTCCCGCACTTATTCTCACATAAAGAAAAACCTATCTGAAAACTGAACAACAAGGAACAAAGTAAAAGATAATTTGTATTAATTTTATTTTTCCTTTGCTTTTTTAAAATAGTGTGGTTACTATATATTCATAAATAATTATGCTCAAAGATTAACAACGAAAATGTCAAGTAAAAATATAAAATTCATATTAATAACCATCTCTCTTCTTTTTGTTTACGAACATGTGGAAGCGCAAAACAAAACCGCAAAATTAGATACGCTACATTTGCAATTGCGTTACTTTCATAAATTCCAGTTCGCAGGATATTACGCCGCTCAAGCAAAAGGTTTTTACGAACAAGAAGGTCTTTATGTCATTCCGCTTGAAATGTCAAAGGTACACGCGGTAAATTCGTTAACAAGCCGTAATGTGGAATATGCGGTGATAAGCAGTTACGCAATTTATTACGGTTTGGTCGGTGAACCCATTGTTTTATTAAAAGCGATTTTTCAATACTCGCCGTATGTTATTCTCACATTAAAGAAAAATAATATTCGTACGCCAAAAGATTTGGTCGGGAAAAAACTCATGGTTGCTTCGGCTGAACCGCCGATACAAGTTTACTACTTGTTAAAGGAAACCGATACGCCTTTGGACGACGTGATTTTCGTACGTCACAGTTATAATTTTGACGATTTAATTAACGGAAAAGTTGACGCCGCAACAGGTTACGCAACGACTCAACCGTTTTATATCAAGTCAAAAGGATACGAACCTTATTGTATTAATCCCGAAGATTACGGA
>CAYZMW010000081.1:0-5001 GCA_964479645.1 uncultured Melioribacter sp.
AAAACGCAACGTGCCAAGCGCATCAACTTGCGCCGTGTAATCGGGAACTTCAAACGAAACCTTCACGTGCGATTGCGCCGCAAGATTGTATATCTCGTCCGGCTCTATTTTTTCCAACAATCTGTGAATACTGCTCGTATCGACCACGTCCCCGTAATGCAAAAATAACCGCTTGCCGTATATTTCGGGATTGTTAAACAAATGGTCTATGCGTCCCGTATTAAACGAACTGCTACGACGTATCATCCCGTGAACCTCGTAGCCCTTTTCAAGCAGTATTTCCGTCAAATAACTTCCGTCTTGTCCCGTTATACCGGTGATTAGTGCTTTTTTCATATTAACTCCATTAATAGCGTTTAGTTATTAGCGTTCAGCGTTCAGTAATGATTTTGTAAATTTGTGTAATAACTTCGAAACTTCATCCGCTTTTTCTTTTATTTCTTTATAATTTTTTTCAGTAATATAATGTAAATCATACGATAATCTTAAAAAGTATTTAACCTCTTCTAACGAGCCTTTTGCAATATATAAAAACTGTAAGAACTCCTTTTTGCTTTTTCGCGAATGCCCTTCTACAATATTTGAACTTATTGAATAAGCCGCTCTTCTTATTTGCGTAGTTATGCCAAATTTTTCTTCTTCTGGGAAATTTTTACTCAAATCATATATATCAAGTGTAAGCAGATGTGATTTTTGCCAAACTATTAAGTTCTCAAATGATTTTACCTTTTTCATAACATCTTCAACTTTTTTTCTGTCCGCTGTTCGCTGAACGCTGACCGCGCAAGCTCTGCTGATACCACTCATACGTCTTTCGTATTCCTTCTTCGAGCGGCGTGCAATGTTTCCAGCCGAACTGATGCAAGCGCGTTACGTCAAGTAATTTGCGTGGTGTTCCGTCAGGTTTCGACGTATCGTATTTTATCTTTCCTTCGTAGCCAACCACTTTCTTTATCACTTCCGCCAATTCCGAAATGCTCAAATCTTCGCCCGTTCCGATGTTAATATGCGAAATTCCTTTTTCGTACAAATCGGATGCGTTGATTTTATTCATCAAATAATACACAGCATCCGCCAAATCATCCACATACAAAAACTCTCGTTTCGGCTTACCGCTCCCCCAAACCTCCACATATTCCTTTTTCTTTTCCTTCGCTTCGTGTATTTTCCGTAACAAAGCAGGCAATACGTGAGATGTTTTCAAATCGAAATTATCGTTCGCGCCGTATAAGTTTGTCGGCATCACAGAGAAAAAGTTACTCCCGTACTGCTTGTAATAATTTTCACATAACTTAATCCCCGCTATTTTCGCTATCGCATACGGTTCGTTCGTGTATTCAAGATATCCCGAAAGCAAATATTCCTCTTTCAACGGTTGAGGCGCAAGTTTAGGATAAATGCACGAACTGCCGAGAAACAACAATTTCTTTACGCCGTATTTATACGCCGCGTTTATTACGTTAGCCTCTATCATCAAATTATCGTATATGAACTCCGCGCGATAAAGATTATTCGCCAATATGCCGCCGACTTTCGCCGCCGCCACTATCACATATTCGGGACGTTCGGCTTCGAAGAACGCTTCGGTTTCGCTTTGGCGTGTTAAATCAACTTCGGAACGACTGCGCGTTACGATATTTTCGTAACCTTCCGCCTTGTATTTTCTCATTATCGCAGAACCGACCATCCCGCCGTGTCCCGCTATGTAGATTTTCGCTTTTTTTTCTATCATGATTTTCTTGTATTTATTATTTACCGATTAATGCTCGCATTCGCTTTCATCGTTCGGTAAAGCATTTTGGACAAGCAATTTTACGGCTTCGTCCGCGGAATCTATTTTTGAAAAAATCGTGCGAATTCCGTTTGCCGCAAGAGAATTTACCAATCCGGGACCCGCAGCGCGACAAACCAAATAATCCGCAAATTCAATTCCTTCGGCAATTCGACTATGCGTACCTTCCGCGTGCGCTTGCGAATGCGCGTGTCCGTGCGCGTGATGCTCCTCCCCCGCACGATGATTTGTAAATGTGTTTTCGACATTTTTCTTATTTGTTATTTCGCCTTTATCGTTCACCTCGTAAATTACAAAACCTCTGCAACGCCCAACGTGTCCCGCAACCGTAACAAAATCGTTAGTCGCAACCGCAATTTTCATTTTATTTCCTCCGAAATTTTTAGATCAAAAATCTTTTAATTTGTAATTTGTGCTTCTTCCACCAGAATTAGATTTTACTAAAATTCCTTTGTTCATTAAATCTTGAATATCGCGCAATGCCGTATCTTGCGAACACTTTGTTATTTTAGCCCACTTTGAGCTTGTTAAGTTTCCTGTAAAATTACTAAGCAATAAATTTAGCACTTTGCGCTGCCTTTCGTTTTTAATTTTATCGCCATGCAAGTTCCAAAATTCATGTTTTTTAATTACCGACGATAGAATTTTTTCAGAATTTTCAATTGATTTTAGTAGCGTTTCTAAAAACCAGCTTAACCAATTTGTAATATCGAGAGTGCCTTTTTGTGTTTGCTCAAGAATTTCATAATATTTTTTCCGCTCTTTTTCTATTTGTGCCGACATGCTGTAATATCGTTGGCGAACACCGTCTGAGCGAGCGAGTAAAATGTCGGTAATTGCCCGTGCAATTCTACCGTTTCCGTCTTCAAAAGGATGAAGTGTAACGAACCAAATATGAGCAATTCCGGCTTTTAGCACTAAATCAATTTTTCTGTCATCATTGAACCAATTTAAAAAATTATTCATTTCTTTTTCTAAGCTCTCTGCCGGCGGAGCTTGAAAATGGACTTTTTCTTTCCCCATTGCGCCAGAAACTACTTGCATTGGGCCTGCAGAGTCGTCACGCCACGCTCCGGTTTTAATTTTATACATTCCACTTTTTCCTCTGGGAAACAGTGAAGCGTGCCAGTCGAGCAATCTTTCTTTTGTCAATGGTTTATCGTAATTTATTGTTGCATCAAGAATCATATCAACAACGCCTTCGACTTCAGCACTAACAGAAGTCAAACCGCCTATTTCGAGTCCCAATCTTTTTGCGACAGATGAACGAACTTCGTGTTCATCTAAAATTGAGCCTTCTATTTCCGTGGATTTTAAAATATCTGTTGTAAGTGTTTGTAGTAGGGCTTCATCTTTTAACTTAAAGCCGAGCGTTTCTATTCTGCCGAGAAGTCTTCCTTGTCTATTTCTGACGTTAGTTAATAATTCAAGAATCTCTGAAATATTCCACTCGAAATTAGGCCAATTCTTTTGTTGGTAGATGTAAATTTTAAGAGCCACTTTTTCTCCGCAAATTTTGCGGTAAATATACTGATTTTTCTCCGCATTTTGAAATTAATTAAATTATGAGAATGAAGGAATGTCTTTTGTTATTATCATTCTCACATTTTCAATTCTGTAAGTCGGATTTGCTGAAATTCCATTGACAAATTTCTGCACGCCCGTTTGCACTAGAGCGGAATCTATTCCAAAGTCGTTCGCCATTTTAATGTCTGTTTCCAATCTATCGCCCGCAAGTAAGCATTGCTCAAGAGGAACATTTATCCGCTTCTTTATTGTTTCAATCATGTATTTGCTTGGCTTGCCGAAGTTCTTTTCCAATTTTTTATGGGTTGACTTTTCAAGTGCGGCAATCGTCGAACCCGCATCGAGAATTTCGCCTTTTTTTACCGGACACGTATTATCGATATTCGCCGCAAAAAAACGCGCGCCGTTTTCTATCGCCTCTTTTGCAATTTCCAATTTTTCAAACGTAAGAGTTCTATCGAGCGTAACAATTACTATTTTTATCTCTTTCGGATTTTCGGAATAACGCAGTCCGCTTTCTGTCAATTCGTTCACAAACGCTTTTTCTCCGAGTGCAAAAAGAGGCTCGTTTGCAAAATTTTCGAGCAAATAATTTTTAACGGTCTCGGTCGCCGTAATAATCATTTCACGTGAAATATTCACGCCCTCGTTTTTCAAAAAGGCGTAGTATTCGTCGGCTGTTCCCGTCGTTTTATTCGACACGAAAACTATCGGTTTTCTTTTTTCAATAAGAAAATTGATTGTTTTTTTTGCGCCGTCAATGAGCATGTCTTCGACGTAAATCGTCCCGTCCAAATCGAAAATAAAGCCGTCGTACTTTTCGTAAATTTTCATTAAAGCCCCAATTCTCGTTTCATGTCGCGAAGCGCTTTGTTAATCGAACGCGGATTGTAACCGAGTTCCCGCTCGGCTTTATCCGTAATTAAGCCGGATTTCAACGGACGACGCGCGGGTTGATTAAGTTCCGCCGTTTTTATCGGAGTAATTAAAGATTTGTCCAAATCGAAAAAATCCGCTATCTCTTCGGTGAACTCGTATCTCGTAAGAAAATCGCGCCCTCCGATATTGTACAAACCTTCGGCTTCGAGCGTTTCTATCGAAACGATTCCGTCAACCAAATCGTCGAGATAAGTCGGATTGCCGAACTGGTCGGTTACAATTCTGATTTGCTTGCCCGCGCGTAAAGAATTCACGACCCATTTTACGAAATCGGGGCGACCGAACTTTGCTGGTCCGAACAAAACATTCGTACGAACAACCGTATAACGCGTTCCCGAGCTTTTCAGCACGTTCTCCGAAGCGAGTTTTGTGCGTCCGTAATAACTTATCGGATTCGGTTTGTCTTCTTCGGTGTAAGGCCCGTTTTTTCCGTCAAAAACGTAATCCGTAGAGATATGAATTGTGTGAGCGTCAATTCCTTGGGAATAAAGCGCAATGTTTTTTACGCCTTCGACGTTAATTTCCCAAGCGAGTTTTTTTTCCGTTTCGCAGCCGTCAACGTTCGTATAAGCCGCAACGTTAATAATCGTATCCGGGAAAAAAGTCATGATTACAGATTTAACCGCCGATTTATCCCGAATATCGAGTTTGGAATAATCTATGTTTTCAAAAAAAGATTCTTCTTCGGCGGAAGTCAAATAGAGCTCCACGTTTTCTTTGCGGGCGTAAAATTCGGTCAATCT
>CAYZMW010000082.1:0-35820 GCA_964479645.1 uncultured Melioribacter sp.
CGCGTTCTCGCAAGTACGTGTAATCCAAAACCCTTATTGACTCAATCAATCATTCATTCATCAAATCAATTCATCATTTTTTCAATCCCGCTCCGGCGGGGCAACATTCATAATTCATAGTTAAAAAAATCCGTGTTATCCGTGTTCTATCGAAAATCGGTCGTAATTATAATCAATCGGTCGAATCTGTGTTTTATCAACTTTGACCTATTTTTTTATCTTTTCTTTCACCCAATTTTCCAAACCGCCGAGAATAATTAATTCTTGCGCGGCTTTGCCGACCGGATTTATCGCAAAAGTTTGTCCGTCGAATTCTATTCGGGAATTAACAAAATCGATTTTCGCGGTCGTTCCCGTATCTATCGTTAATTTTTCCGTTCCGAATTTTTCTTTAAGATAATTCGCAAATTCGGGTTGTTCTATTACGAGAAAGCCGTTATTTATTGCGTTTCGCATATACGTTGCGCTAAACGAGCCGGCAATAACGAGACGAATACCTTTGTATTTTAGAGCCGTTGCCGCTTGCTCGCGCGAACTTCCCGTTCCGAAATTAAATCCGCCGACAAGAATATCGCCTTCACTTGCGATGTTAACGAAATCGGGGTCGTAATTTTCCATTACCACTTTCGCTTGATCTTCCGGCGAAAAGTCGTCGATGTACGTGTACTTGCCGGGATAAATTCCGTCCGTATTCATATTGTCCGCCGGACAAAAAATAACTTTCCCCGAAATTTCCGCGGGGAATTCGTCGAGCAAACTGACCGTCGATTGTTCCGCTTGCGGTTTCGGATGAACGATAATTTCGCCGTGCAATTCGCTTTTCGGTTCTTCCCAAGGGAAATCAATGTAGCCTTTCATTGCGGAATAAGCGACGACGGCGGGCGATGCCAAATAGGCTTCCGCATTCGGCGAGCCCATTCTTCCTTTGAAATTTCTGTTCGTGGCGGAAATTCCGACTTCGCCGTCTTCGAGAAGTCCCGCGCCGAGACCGATACACGGTCCGCAACCCGGCGGAAGCGGAATTGCGCCTGCGTCAAGTAAGGCTTGCCAATCGCCGCGTTTTTCGGCTTCGGCTTGCACTTCGCTCGATGCGGCGGCAATGTAGAATTTCACGCCGTCGGCAACTTTCTTTCCGCGCAAAATTTCCGCCGCTTGCGCAATATCTTCGTTTCGCGAATTCACGCACGAAACCAAATACGCTTTGTGAATTTTTATTTTCCTCTTCGAAATTTCCGAAACAGGCGAGGTAACTTTAACGCTGTTCGGTCCCGCCACGTGCGGTTCTATTGTGGATAAATCGATTGTGAGTGTTTTCGCATAATAAGCATCGACGTCCGGTTCAAACGCGGAAAGATTTTTTTCGAGTTCGGCAATGCGTTCGAAATTCATTCGCGGATGTTTTCCGTTGCCGTCCGCGTCGGAAGGAACGCCCGCAAGTCCGCGTTTTTCAACGAATTCCGCGCGCTTGCGTAGCCAGTCGAGCGTAATTTCGTCAATCGGAAAAACGCCGCCGAGCGCGCCCCATTCGGTTGTCATATTCGCGACGGTTAAACGCTGTTCAAGCGAAAGTTCTTTCACGCCTTCGCCGTGAAATTCGATTACGTGATTTAATACTTCGTCGTTCTTATAATATCCGCTCAAAGCGATAATTACGTCCTTTCCCGTAACGCCTTTGCGCAAAGCGCCTTTCAGAACGACTTTCGCGACGGGCGGAATTTGCCACCAAGTTTGACCGGTCGCCCAAATTGCGGCGGCGTCGGTTCTTACAATCGGCGTTCCGAGCGCGCCGATACCGCCGTACATATTGGAGTGACTGTCGGAAGCCACCACGAGAGTTCCGGGCCACGCGTAGCCTTCTTCAATCATTATTTGATGTCCGATACCGCGACCCGCCGGATAGAAATCATTTCCCATCCGTTTTGCGAACTCTTCGATTTTCTTATACTTCGCCAAATTCTTTTCGCTTTTGTCTTGAATATTATGGTCGAGCGCAAAAACGGGCTGGCGCGGATTTGCGAACGCCGTCGCGCCGATTGATTCGAACTTAATCATTACCGCGCCCGTGTTGTCGTGAGTCATCACGTGAGCCGGACGAATTGAAACTATGTCACCGCTTTTAACGCGTTGATTTTCTTCCAAGTTAACCGCAAAGTTTTGAACGATTTTCTCAACTCTGTTTTGTCCCATTGCCATTCCTTTCCTTAATTAACGCTTGATTTTTCAATACCAAAATTATTAAATGAAAATTAAAACGACGATTAATTTCTTTTTGAAAATAAATTTTTTAACGCTTTGTCAATTGTTTCGTATTTGAAACGAAATCCCGCATCAACGATTTTCTTTGAGGAAACTGCGCTTCCTTCGAGCAGTATTGCCGACATTTCCCCGAACGCCGCTTTTATTAAAAACGCAGGAACATTCGGCAATCGCACGGCTTTTTTAATTTTCACCATTTCGCGAACCAATTCGTTATAACTTATCGGCTTCGGCGCAACCGCGTTAAAAACGCCGTTTAAATTTTCGTTTTCGATTGCGAACTGAAACATTTCGGTTAAGTCGTCAATGTGTATCCAAGGTAAAATTTGTCGCCCTGTGCCGATTGAATTTATCACGCCGAATTTAAGCGGGAGCGCAAGTTTCGGGAACGCGCCGCCTTTTTTCGAAAACGCAACTCCGATGCGTAAAATAACCGTGCGTATATTCAGTTTTTCAAATGAGCGCGCGTTGTTTTCCCAAAGCGTACAAACTTCCGCGAGAAAGTCGTTTCCGCTTTTATCGCTCTCCGTGAAAATTTTATTGACGGTTTTCGCACCGTAAAATCCGACCGCCGAGGCGCCGACATAAGCGCGAACCTTGTTTTTATCGGATGAAAATGTATTGTAAAGCAATTTCGTCGCGTCGGCTCTGCTCTTGAGAATTTTCTCTTTTTGCGATTTTGTCCAACGTTTTTCAGCAATGTTTTCGCCCGCGAGATTAATAATGAAATCACTATCGAGAATTTTTTTCGCATCTATTTCGTTTTTCGACGGATTCCAATAGACCGCTTCGTAGTCGGCGATTTTTTCGGGATTGCGCGTCAGAATTTTGACGACGTAATTTTTATTCGCCAATTTTTCCGCCAACGCCCGTCCGATTAGTCCGCTACCGCCTGCAATTGTAACGATTTTCCCGTTCACGTTTGTGTCCTTTCGTACTTTTAACTTCCGTGCAAAATCGTTAATCGAAAATCTTTTCTTATTTTTGCTTTTTCAAAATAAACGATTGCGGTGAAATGAAAAAATTTTTAGTCTTGGCGCTTCTTTTACTTTCCACGCTTGCTTTTGCGCAAAGCGAACCCGATTTCGAGTTTGAGTTTTTTCCGTCGGGATTAAATTTCTTTCCCTTAAAAGCGAACTACGAAGAACCGCGTCTCGGCATTCAATATCTTGTGAAAACAAACGACCTCAAAGTGGACATCGGGAATTCAAGCGATTTGCTTTCTTTCCGCTTCCCGAAAATAAATGCGCGACTTACTTTCGGCGTGGATTTTTTCGCTTATGCGCTCGCCACAAGTTACGAAGGTCATCGCTTGCAAATAGATGCGCTCGACGGGTTTTTCGGTGGTAACGGCTCGTTTACACGTAAGTTTGAGAATTCGGAAATTCAGTTGCGCCTTCGCATAATTCACAACAGCGCGCATTTGGTTGACGGACATTACGACCCCGAAGAAGACGATTGGATGAACGGCGACGAACCATTGCCGTACACGCGCGATTTGGGCGAACTCACAGCGGCGTACCTTTTCCCGTTCGGGAGTGCACTCGTTAAAATTTACGGTTCTGTTTCTTATTCCACTTTGGTGCGTCCGCAAATGGAAAAATGGTTGGCGAACGCAGGATACGAATTCGCTTTGCCTTCCGCGTTCGGACGCATGTTGAACGCGCCTGTTACTCCGTTTGTCACTTCGCATTTTTATCTCGACGGAAATCCCGATTACACTTTTAACTCGAACAATATGCTCGGAGTTAAGTTCGGCGAATGGCGGGGAAAAGGCGTGGTGTTTTATCTTGATTATTTCAACGGTTATCATTATTTAAGCGAATATTTTCTCGAACGTGTCGAACAATTCGGCATAGGATTTTTTGTCGAATTCAATTAACTTTAACTTATGGGAATTTCCTTTTCGGAAATATCGTCGCGTAGTAAAGCAAAGATTTCTCTTGCGGTGAAAATTCTTTTTAGCGCGCTTGTAATCGGATTTATTATCGCAAGAGTAGATTTTTCAAGGGTTTGGGAAAGTCTTCTTTCCGCAAACACCGAATTTATTGCCTTTGCCGTTGTTTTAATGCTTGCGAGTCTCGTCATTCAATTTGTTAAATGGAAAGTAATTGCGCGAAAAATCATCGGCGAAACGAATAATAAAACGTTGCTGAAATCCTTGTTGCTCGGAATTTCTTCGGCGATGATTACGCCCTTGCAGACTGGCGTTTACGTCGGACGTGCGGCGGCGTTCGAAAAGGAGAAAATTCCGCGCGTAATTTTCGCAACGATTTTCGATAAAATCACTATGCTTTTTATTACGGCGTTTCTCGGTTCTCTTGTTTCTCTTCTTTTTCTTAAAGAAAAGTATGACGTCGATTCTTTCGTTACGGTTCCGCTCTTTTTCCTGATTGTTATTTTAACCGCAATTATTCTCGTTATTTTTTCGAGCGATAAATTCGATAAAGCGGAATTGATACGCGTTTTGTCGCCGAAAAAATTCAGAAAAAAATTTTCCGCGAAAATTGAATTTGTAAACGCTCTCGACGCGAAACTGTTTTTTTCAACGTTGCCTCTTTTTATTTTGCAAGAAGCGTTGTTGCTTTTGCAATTCGCCGTTCTGATATATGCGTTCGGCGGTTCTGCTCAATTTTGGGATTTGGTTTTGGCGGCGTTACTTGTCTTCTTTTCGAAATCATTCTTTCCGCCTGTTACCGTCGGAGATTTGGGTGTGCGCGAAGCAATGGCGATTTTCTTTTTCGGACTTGTCGGAGTGCCCGAACAAACGGCGTTTAACGCGGCGATGTTTTTATTCGTAATCAACTTGCTCTTGCCTTCATTGATTTCGCTCTACTATTTGAAGAGGGATTAAATTGGCGGGTTTTATTGTTGCGATAATTGTAATTTCCGCGTCGGTTTATTTTATGTTTTTAATTAACGTTTATCTTGGCTTGCAAAACGTTAAGAGCGCGAAACCCTTAAAACAAAGCGGTTTGCCGTTCGTTGCGGTTCTTGTACCCTTTAGAAACGAAGCGAAAAACATTCCGCGTCTTGTAGAAAGCCTGAAAAATCAAACTTACCCGAAAACGCATTTGCAAATAATTCTTATTGACGATGCGTCCGACGACGGCTCTTATGAACTTGCCGAAAAAATTATTCCCGAAAATTTTTTGTTAATCAGAAGTTCGCAAGGCGGCGAAAGAGCGTTTAAGAAAAAGGCGATTGAGCAAGGACTGAAATTTGCGCACGCGGAAATTATTTTAACGACCGACGCCGATTGCGTTCATCAATCAGAGTGGGTTGAAACCGTGGTCTCTTATTTTGACGAAGAAACGGGCGTGGTTTCCGCGCCGGTGGCGTTTGAAAACGAAAACACTTTGTTTGCAAAATTGCAGAAACTTGAATTTGCCGGACTTGTGCTTGTCGGCGCGGGATTAATCGGCGCGGGTAAACCGATAATTGCTAACGCCGCTAATTTCGCATATCGCAAACGCGCCTTCGATGCGGTTGACGGCTACGAGGATAACAAGCATTTGTCATCGGGCGACGACGAAATTTTAATGCAAAAAATCGCAAGTCGAACCGCGTATAAAATTAAATTCGCTTGGAATTTACTCGCCGTGGTAAAAACAACGGCTAACGAAAGCGTGAGTAAGTTCGCCGAACAACGCAAGCGTTGGGCGAGCAAGGGTTTGTTTTATTTCGACAAAACAATAATCGCTCTGCTCTTTTTTATTTTTCTTTTTTATCTTTCTCTTGTCGGATTGTTCATCGCGGCATTTCTCGGGCTTTCGTTCAAGTGGTTTCTCTATCTTTTCGCAATGAAAAGTTTAATCGAATATTTCGTCGTTAAAGAAGGCGCGGACTTTCTTTTTGAAAAAAGTTTACTGAAATATTTTTTAATTGCGGAAATCGTTCAAATTCCTTACGTCGTTTTCGCGGCTGTTGCCGGCGCGTTCGGTAATTACGAGTGGAAAGGGCGGAAAGTGAAAAGATGAAAATGAAAAAGCGAAAATATTTTTACGACCCGCCGCTGCCGGTTAAAAAAGTTTTCAGCGAATATCTTTGGAGTTCCTCTTGCGATAAAATTGTTCTGACTTTCGACTACGGACCAAATAGCGCAACAACCGAGAAAATCTTGAGAACGCTTGAAGAACAAAACGCGCAAGCGCTCTTTTTTTGCGTCGGAGAAAACTTGCAACGACACGAAACGCTTGCGAAAGAAATAATAAATTCGGGACACGCGCTTGGAAATCACACGTGGAAACATTCGATTTTGACGAACTTGAAAAAGAACGAGCGCGCTGACGCGATTGCGTCGGTAAGCGAATTCGCGCTTGAAAAATTAGATTACGAAATGAAATTTTTTCGTCCGCCGCACGGAAAGTTTTATCTTGGTTTAAATAACACACTGAAAACATTGGGTTTGCGCAATGTGATGTGGTCACTTTTAACTTACGATTACGAAAATAATTTCGATATTGTTAAGTTTGCAATTGATAATTTTTTGCGTCGCAATTCGGTTGTGGTTTTCCACGATAGCGATAAATCGCGCGACGTGATAATACAAAGTTTAAATTATTTATTCGCAAAAGCGAAAGAAAAAGGATTTGAGTTCGGAAAGATTTCGGAATGTTTGAAGTAATTTTTGCCATAGCGGTTTTTCTCTACTTTACGCAGATAGCGGTTTTTCTTATCGGCGCGAACAAGCGTTACGAAAGGCTCGGCGACGATGCGAACTTGCCAAGCGCAAGCGTAATAGTGGCGGCGCGCAACGAAGAAGAAAACATTCTCGCGTGCGTGCGTTCACTCGATAAATTGGAATATCCCGAAGACAAACTTGAAATTATTATAGTTGATGATTTTTCCGAAGACGCAACGCACGAAATTGTAACCGATTTTATTAAGGATAAACCTCGTTTCAAACTTATCACGCCGCAAGAAACGCTTGTGGAACGTCCCGGCAAAGCGAACGCGCTCGCTAACGGAATTAAACGAAGTAAAGGCGAAATAATTTTAACAACCGACGCCGATTGCGAAGTTTCGCCGACTTGGGCGAAAACGCTTGCGTCGTATTACGTAAACGAAAAAATTTCGTTTGTCGGCGGATTTACCGCGCAAACTCGCGCGTCGCTTTTCGAAGCGATGCAATCTCTCGATTTCATTTTTCTTCTCGGCGTGGCAAGCGGCACAATGAATTTGGGACAATCGTTAAGTTGCATAGGAAATAATATGTCGTTCCGCCGCAAAGCGTACGACAAAGTCGGCGGATACGAAGCGATACCATTTTCCGTTACGGAAGATTTTGCGCTCGTTACGAAAATTGCGGAACTTCCCGAAAGCGAAAATATTTATCCCGTCGATAAAAATGCGCTCGTGCGTTCCAAAGCGTGCAAAACCGTTCGCGATATTTATTGGCAGAAAAAACGTTGGGGCACGGGCGGACTTGCAAGCAAGTTCGCGGGCTATTTTATTATGGGATTAGGTTTTCTTACTAATCTGCTGTTGCTTGTTTCTCCGTTTTTTTTCTCGTCCGAAGTTTTGACGATAGCGTTTTTTAAAATTTTATCCGATTATCTTTTCTTGCATTCGCTTCATAAAAAATTGGGCGAAAGTTTTTCGTTCGGCGAATTTCTCGTCTTCGAAATATATTACGTATTGTACGTCGTTATGTTGCCGTTCGTTTTGGCGTTTACGCCGCGCAGAATAAAATGGAAGGCGCGGGAATACAGATGAAACTGCTTTGTAATTATTACGTAACTTACCGTTGCAATGCCTATTGTGAGTTTTGCGAATTCGCGGCGCACGGAAAGTTTAAGGATTTCCCCCACGCCACTCTTTCGGATTTCAAACGCAACGTTTCGGAGCTTGCGCGACTTGGCGTAAAGTTTATTGATTTAACCGGCGGCGAACCTTTGCTTAATCCGCATATCGTTGAGATGACGGAGTTTGCGCGTTCGCTGAAAATGCAAACAAGCATAACCACAAACACTTTGCTTTATCCGAAATACGCCGAACGCTTGGCGGGCAAAGTCAATCTTTTACATTTTTCTCTCGATTCGCCCGATGCCGCGGAGCATAATAAAATAAGGGGTGTCGATACATTCGCTTCGGTTATGCGTAGCGTGGAAATAGCAAAATCGTTGAACGAATTTCCCGATATTCTTTTCACGGTTACGGACGAAACGTTTCGGAAGTTGCCCGAAATGTACGAACTTACGCGAAGTTTGGATTTGCTGTTGATTGTCAATCCCGTTTTTTCATATTTCGGAAATCCCGGGTTGTCGCTCGAAGCCCTTGATTTTATTGAAGATTTCGTAAAAGGGAAACCTGACATATACATAAATCAAGCCTTTATTGATTTACGAAGAGCGGGAGGGAATAATCCCGAAAAGCCTTTGTGCAAAGCGGTTTCGCGCACCGTTGTAATCTCGCCCGACAATAAATTGATTCTGCCTTGTTATCATTTCAAGCAAAAGGAAATTCCGATTGACAAACCGCTTGCGGAAATTTTCAAATCGGAAGAATACAAATTTTACGAAGAGCGGGAGGGACGTTTCGATTTCTGCAAGGGTTGCACGGTCAATTGTTATTTCGAACCGTCGTTCGCTTTCCCGACAAACAAACTCGCGGTGAAAAGCATTCCCTCAAAACTTAAATACGGATACGTTAAATTGGTAAAACAAAAAATCAAAAAGTTGCGCCGTCGATGAAAAAAAACGAACAAAATTATTTGCTTCATTTCGGTTTGTTTCTTGTAACATTGATAACCACGATGTTCGCGGGAACGGAATGGACGACGGGCAGAATGCCGCCTTACGAATTTTCCGAAATGGTCGCTCGCGGCTTGCCTTATTCTCTTGCCGTTCTTTTTATTATTTCCGTTCACGAATTCGGACACTACTTTGCGGCGCGATATCATAAAGTGAATTCAACGTTGCCGTTTTACATTCCGTTTCCTCCCGTGCCCGGATTTCTTAATTTCGGGACAATGGGCGCGGTGATAAAAACGCGCGACCCGATGAACGACAATATTAAAATTTTCGACATAGGAGTTGCGGGTCCCGTTGCTGGCTTTGTCGCAACCGTTGCCGTTTTGATTTACGGCTTTACGCACTTGCCCGGCGTGGAATATATTTTGTCAATTCATCCCGATTATTTTTCTCCCGATTACGGAAAAAACGGAATCGGTTTGATTTTCGGAAATTCGCTTCTTTACTCGCTTTTACAACATCTTTTTACAACGCCCGGCGAATTCGTTCCGCCGATGAGCGAAATGTATCATTACCCATTTTTAATGGCGGGTTGGTTCGGTTTGTTGATTACTTCGATGAATTTAATGCCCGTCGGACAACTCGACGGCGGACACGTGATTTACGGAATGTTCGGCTCGCGCGTGCAGGAAAAAGTCGCAAGCGTTTTTATGGCTTTTCTGATTACAAGCGGTTTTCTCGGCGTTGTCGAATCTTACTTCGACGTTGCGGACGCTTACGGTTGGGCGGGTTGGCTTTTTTGGGCGGGAGTGCTTTACTTTGCAATTAAAGTCAAACATCCGCCCGTTTATTTGCGCTTCGAACTCGATTTGAAACGCAAAATTATCGGTTGGTTCGCAATAATAATCTTTATCCTTTCGTTTATTCCCGTTCCGTTTACGATTGTAATTCCGTGAAAATTTGAGCGTGGATAATTCTCTTTAAATAGAGGCAACCATGAGTTTGTTTGTTTAACCGAATAATTTTAATTTTTTCTTCGGGTATCAAATCACATGGGTTCGCAAACTATAATTCCAGTTTGGTGTTTGTGATTCTTAATGTATTCGGAAAGCGGTAAATCGGAGATTTGAACCGCAAATCCGATGTCGGGCGCGTGAAGCAGATAAACATTTCCATCCGTACTTTTTACCGCAATTCCGACGTGCATTACGTCAAGTCCTTTTATGTCGGTCGTAATCGCAATAATGTCTCCGCTTTCGATAAACTTTTGCGCTTTTGCAATTTGATTTTCGGGAATGAAAAAATGTTCCACGGCCGAAAGTTTTTTTTCAGTTTCTTTAATTTTTTCAATCAATTCGGGATGAGATTTCAATTGTCGATATGCGTAGGCGTGCGTACTCATGAAATCGATTTTTTTCTTGTACGGAATTCCGCCGATTTCACGGGTCTTATCTTTAACGATTTCCCTTGCGCTTAAATTGTCAATCCAATCGGTAAAATAATGAAGTCGCGAAGCGTAGCCGTTCGGCTTGCCGTCGCGGTAACGGATTTTTTTCAGTTCTTCGAAATATTTCAAAAAAGATGTGTCGCCCCGCGCAATGATTCGCGCGAATGTTAAAGAGGTTTCGACAAACGTGTAACAATCGAGCGAGTCGAAGGAAATTTTCAACTTTTCGCCGTCGCTTGATTCTATCGTGTGCGCTCCGTACGGTGTTCCCACGAACGATTTTGCGATTTCGAAAAAAACTTTTTTCACGGGTTTGCCGAGTAAATCGTGGGTTTTCGCGAATTCTATTTTTTCGCGAAAAATTTCTCTGTCCCGTAACGTATATTCTTTTTCTTGCGCCCGAACGAACGAGACGGTGAAAAGCATCGCGAATATAAGCGGTATGTGAATTTTCCTTGTCGTCACGCGCCGAAATTTTTTAATCGATTTTTTTAATATAAGACAAAATGCTTTCAGCGAAAAGCGACAAGAAAAAAGAATCGCGCTTGCGTTCGGTTTATTTGCCGTGCGCTGACAAAAGGTGAAATTCAAAAAGCGCGGGAATTTATGCGGTTATTCGTGCCTTAGCATGATTACGACTTCGCGAGTTAATCCCGCTTCAACCGTAATCCCAACGGTTTGACTAACGTAACCCGACTTTTCCGCATTAACCGTAATAGAGCCCGCCGTTACATTTTCGATTTCGAATTTCCCGTTATCGTCCGTAAGAAACGAACCCGTTTCGGGCGTGGTCGTAATTATTACATCTTTAATCGGCGCGCCGGTAGTGTCGATTACTGTACCGTCGATATTGCCCGTAGTGGGAATTAACGCAAAGTTAAGCGTGACAGTTTCGCCCGCGGTCGCCGTAATTTCCCCGCTTGCGTTTTGGTAGTATGTCTTCACCACGGAAATTTGATATTCCGCGGGCTGAAGATTTTCAACGACGTAACGCCCCGTAGAATCGGTGAAGACCGCCCCGAAAGAGGGAGAGCCTGAAACAAGCGCCCGGGAAACGGGTTTTCCGTTAACCGCATCGAGTACGTAACCTTCGAGTTTCGCATATTGCGGCGGTTCTGTTGTGTCGGAAGGAGTGAGCGATAAATTCGCTTGCGAAACAAAACCCGCTTCTACGGCTACCGTAATAGCCGCGGAATCGTAGCCCGTTTTTCGTGCGATAAGCAGATAAGTCGCGGGGGAAAGTCTTTCGAAATCGAACGCGCCTTGTTCGTCGCTTAATATTACCGCCGTTGACGGAACGGTGTAGAGCGTTACGCGCGAAATGGGTTCTTCCGTGTTAGCATCGTAAACCGTTCCCGAAATAGCCCCGTAATTTTCATCGGCGAGAGAATCGCGTTTGTGCAGAATGAAATCCGCCACGGTGGTTTTGCCCGCAATAACGGTTACGCCGACCGTTAACGTGTCGTAGCCTGTTTTTGCGGCGGTTACGGTATATTCTCCCGGTTCGACGTTGGAAATTTTATATTTCCCGCTTTCGTCCGTGGTTACGTAACTTGTCGCGGGATTTGTAAAAACCGTCGCTTTATAAATGAGCGAATCGGTTGCATATTCCGAAATTACGCCCGAAATCGTGCCGTGGGTTTCGGGTTCTGTCGTGTCTTCTTTTTTGCAAGAAATAAAAATCATTGAAAACAATAATAAAATCGGAATTGCGAAATTTTTCATTTTTCTTCCGTTAACATTTGTAACAAATTTATTCTAATCAATTATCGGAAAGTGAAACGAAATGTTAAGAAATGAAATTTTTAAGAAATGAAAACGACGGCGAGCGAGTTTACGCCCGCCGTTAAATTTTATTGGAAGGGAAATTGCGTTAGAACGCTTTTTGCAAATATTCCGTAATTAATCTTACGCCGTAACCTGTTGCGTATTTCTTTGTGTAACTTGACTGATTGTGTTTTAATGCGGGACCTGCAATATCGAAGTGCGCCCAGTTTTTTCGCATCTCTTCCGAAACGAAAAATTTCAGAAAAAGCGCCGCTGTGATTGCGCCGCCCCAGCGGGAATTACCGATGTTCGAAATATCCGCGAGTTCGCTTTTAAGCATTTCATCGTATTCTTTCGGCATCGGCATACGCCAAATTTTTTCGTAAGAAAAATCGGACGCTTGTAAAATTTTCTTCGCGATGTCGTCGCTTTCTGTAAACAAGCCCGCATAAGATTCGCCGAGCGCCACCACGCACGCGCCCGTCAGAGTCGCGAAGTCAAAAATCTTGTTCGGTTTCAGTTTTTCCGCGAATTCGAGCGCGTCGGCAAGTATCAATCTTCCTTCCGCGTCCGTATTTCCGATTTCGATTGTTTTTCCCGACGAAGTTTTGAGAATGTCGCCCGGTTTATATGCGTTGCCGGAAATCACGTTTTCAACAACAGGAATGACGCCGTAAAGTTCGAACGGTAATTCGAGCGACGATGCCGCTTTCAGAATTCCCGCAACGGCGGCGGCGCCCGCCATATCGCCTTTCATATCGAGCATGCTTGATGTCGGTTTTAACGATAAACCGCCTGCGTCGTACATTACGCCTTTTCCGACGAGGGCGATTTTATCTTTCGGTTTTTTCCCCTTGTACGTAAGTTTAACGAGTAGCGGAGGATTGACGCTTGCTTGTCCCACTGAAAGAAGCGCCGTCATCTTTCGTTTTCTCAACTGTTCCGCGGTAAGAATTTCAACCTTCACGCCCGTCCCTTTGAATTCGGCTTTTATGCGTTTCGCAAATTCTTGCGGCGTTAGGACGTTTGCCGGTTCGTTCACTAAATCGCGCGCGAAGTAAACCGCCGCGGCTATATTTTCCGCTTTCGTAAATAGCGGTTTCAATTTCATCTTTTCGGCGTTTATGAATTCCGCTTTTAATTCGGCGGGCTTTTCCTTTTCGCTTTTGTATTTGTCGAATTTGTAGTTGCCGAGCAAAACGCCTTCGACAAGCGACTGAAAATAACGGTCGAAATCGCCGAAGGTTTTTTCAATGAATTCGCCCGTGCGGGGAAAATCGATTATCAGTTTCTCCGTCTTCTTGTCCGCGTCAATGATAACTTGCGCGAGCGCGTTTCTGAAAAAATCCGCGTTAATTTTCTCCGCGTCAATTTTTTTCACTGTCACCGTTGAAAAAATATCGTCGGCGTGAGTGAATTTAAGAGTTGTCAAATCTTTTTTGCCGAAATCTTTTATTTTCTTTTTGTCCGCGTTAATTCCGAAAATTTCGAGAACATCGTCGATATTTTCGTCTTCCGTGAAACGCACGTAAACAAAGCGCGATTTCGGTATTTTTATTTTCTTAGTTTCCGAGAATTTAATTTTGAATTTCATTTTATTACTCCGTCAATTATCGTATTTCAAATATTCGATTGCTTTTTTAATCACTTTGTTTTTCAATGCCGAAAGCGATTTGCCTTCCAAGCGCGAACCCGCGGCGTTAATGTGTCCGCCTCCGCCGAATTCCGCGGCGAGTTTGTTAACGGGAATATTTCCGCGCGAGCGATAACTTACCTTAAATCCTTTTTCGAATTCGAAAAAGAGCAAACCGACGCGAACGCCTTCGACGGCGAGCGTGTAATTTACAAACCCTTCGATGTCGGCTTCCGTTCCGCCGTATTTGGAAATATCTTTGAAACGGACTTCCATTGCGCAAACTTTTCCGTCGCCGTATAGCCGCATTGTTTGTAGCGATTTGCCGAGTATTTGCATGCGACTGAGCGTGCTTTGTTCGTAAATCATTTCGTAAATATGTTTCGGGTCGATACCGGTTTTTAACAATTTTGCGGCTATCTTGTGTGTTTTCGGCGTCGTTCTTTCGTAACGGAACGAACCTGTATCGGTCATGATGGCGGCATAAATCGGTTCTGCAATATCAAAATCAATTTCGGTAAGTTTCGTTTTTTCGAGAAAATCGAAAATAATTTCACCCACCGAGCCGATTTGCGGTTCGAGCAGAAGATAATCCGCAAAATTCTCCGGCGCTTGGTGATGGTCGATGCAAACGCGTGTTTTCCGATACTTGTCGAAAGTCTTTTGCATTGCTTTCGTGCGCGAGAGTTGATTTAAGTCCAAAAAAAAGTGAACGTCCGCGTCGGCAATTATTTTATTATGCTTGCGAGGATTGTATTTTTCGATTGAATTGTATTTGTCGAGAAAAATCAGTTCACGCGGCGTTTCCGAAACGTTAATAATTCGCGCCTTTTTCCCCGCGGCAATCAATGCGCGATACAATCCGAGTTCCGAACCGATTGCATCGCCGTCGGGATTAATGTGACTTGTAATCACGAATGTATTATTTGCAGAAATGATTTGTAAGATTTCTTCGTAGATTTTTTTCATCCGAAAATTCCCAATTGCTGAAATTTAAATATCAAAGGTAAAAAGAATGATTGGAAAAACTAAAAGATTTTTATCACATTTATTCCGAGCGGATTATTGGTTCAACTTCACGAACCTAAAAATGAGGCGCGAATTTACGAATTGATTGGTTGAATGAATGATTGAATGAGTGAATAAGGGTTAGGATTACACGTCCTTGCGAGGACGCGCCGACTGAGTCGGCAAAGACGAAGCAATCTGTAGTATTACTGCGCCGTGTAGTCCTTCGCTAAAAATTCGATAGATTGCTTCCCCCGCCTGCGGCGTGGTCACAATGACGCAAATTTTTTAGTCCTTGCGAGGAGACCTCCCGCTTTCTGCGGGAGGACGACGAAGCAATCTGTAGTGCCGTGTGCTAATTTTTCTTTTGCTGCCAAACCGACAGATTGCTTCACCCCGCCTTCGGCGGGTTCGCAATGACTGATTAATTTAAGTTTCGCTGAAAATTCGATAGATTGCTTCTCCCGCCGTTGGCGGGATCGTAATGACTGACGGTGTTAGACGGTGTAAGAATTGTTCATTGTTAACTGTTCACTGACGAGACGCGCTATAGCGCGTCACTACATTTATTCATTTTCATTCGTTTCAAAAGAGGTTTACGTAATTTTTTTATCGACATTTGGGCGACTTGCGAGTTGAACGGAAAAATAATCGAACAATATTTAGTATATTTCCGAATTAATTAAAATCGAAATTGGTCGTTATGAAAAAAATTCTTTCGTTGACTTTTGTTATTACAGCCGCAATGTTTTTGGTTTCATGTTCCGCATCGGAAAAGACAGCCAAAGAGATTGAAAATGATAAATTTTTTAAGAAAACCGAGATTTATTTTAAAAATCAAACCGCAAAGGAAAAATTTATCGAGGGATTAATCCGTGAAGAGCAGGGCGATTATACCGGCGCGATTCTTGAATTTTACGACGCGTTGAACTACGACTCAAGCGCGGGAATTTATTTCGCTCTTGCAAAGAATTATTTTCGTCTTGACCGTGTAAGCAACGCGATTAATAATATTCGAATTGCCGAAAAAAAAGACCCGAACAATCTTGATTACAAATTATTCGCCGCGGAAATTTATCGTTATGCGAAACTTTATGACAAAGCGGCGGAAGAATACAAAAAGGTGTTAGCCGTCGATTCCTTGAACGTAAAGGGCTTGTACGGTTTAGCGCAGTTAAGCGAAGCTAAGCGTCCGACCGAAGCGATGAATTTATACAAAAAACTTCTGCGTGTTACGGGACCGCGTTGGGACGTTTTAATTGCAATGGCGGATTTAAGTACGAGAATGGGAAATCTTGACGAAACGATAGAATACACGAAAAAACTGATTAAACTCAATCCTTCGGAACCGATTTTGAAAAAGATTTTAATCGAACTTTATGTCAGAAACGGCAAGTACGACGACGCGCTGAGGATTACCGACGAACTGATTCCAATTTATCCGAACGATTTGCAATTGCTCGAATACAAAGCAAGTATTTACGTTTTTAAAAAAGATTGGGAAAAAAGTTACGAAGCGTATCGAAAAATAATTAGAAGCGCGGACGTTCCGCTCGAAAGGAAATTCCTTATTTCAACTTCTTACATAAACGAATTCGAAAACGACAAGGATACGACTTTGCTCGATTATGCGAAAAAACTTTTGCTCGAAATCGATGCCGATACGCTCGATTGGCGCATAAAAGCGGCTCTCGGAGATATTTATCAGCGTAAAGGGAACGATTCACTCGCGGTGAAGTTTTTCAAACAAGCGGCGCACGAAGCCGAATGGAACAGTTCGTTATGGATACAACTCGGCGGCTTGCTTTTCGATACGGGCAGATACCGCGAAGCCGTGGAAACTTTGGAACCGATTGCCGATAATTTCCCCGATAATTACGTGCTGAATTGGATTCTCGGACTTGCTTACGGACAGTTGAAAGATTATGAGAAATCGAAAATTTATTTATCGAAAGCGGCGCGATTAAATCCCAACGACGCCAACGTAAATCAATCGCTCGCTTTTACTTTGACGCAACTGAAACAGTACGACGAAGCGCTACGCAGGCTCGAATACGCAAAACGCATCGCGCCGAACAATCCGCAAATTTACAGTATGGAAGGAATGATTTACGACGATTTGGAAGAATGGGATAAATGCAACGCCGCGTATGAACGCGCTTTGGCGATTGACTCGACTGATATTCTGATAATGAACAATTACGCTTATTCGCTTTCGAAACAAAATAGAAATCTTGACCGCGCGCTTGAACTTGTAAATAAAGCGTTGGAAAAAGCGCCTGACAATGCGTCGTATCTCGACACGAAAGGGTGGGTGCTTTTTAAAATGGGAAAACTCGACGAAGCGAAGCAATATATCGAAAAGGCTTTGGAAAAGGATTCGGGAAGCGCCGAAGTTAACGAACACATGGGGGAAATTTTGTTAAAACTCGGAAATCCGCAAGAAGCGTTGAAGTATTTCGAAAAGGCAAAAGAACTTAATCCCGATTTGAAAGGTATCGACGATAAAATAAAAGCGTTACGCAATGAAAAATAAAATTTTTTTGACAAGGATTATTTTCGCGTTTGTTTCCCTCGCGGTTTTGTTTTCTTGCTCGTCCGAAAAAAAAGCGGTGAAGAAGGAGCGCATAATTCCCGCCGAACGTTTGATTGTTAAACTTGAAGCGAATCGTCGCAAAATAAAGACTTTTTACGGTAGCGGGAAAATTACCGTCAATTCGCCGCAAGTTAATTCCAAATTTATGTTTACCGTTGAGTTTAAAAAACCGGATTCACTTAAAATCACAGCGTTCGGTCCGTTCGGTATCGACATTGCACAATTATTGTTGACAAACGATTTCTTCAATTATTACGATGCGGTTTCGAACGTGCTTTATCAAGGCGAAAACAACGATAAAATAATCCGTAAAATTTTTCGTATGCCGATTAAAGCGGGTGAGTTGAGAAATCTGCTTTTGGGAAAAGTTGATTTCTCGGCTATTCTGCACAAAGAGCCTTCGCTATATGAATTCAAGGACGGCGATTATTCTTTTGTAATTGACGACCCTGAGAAAATGTTCTCGCGGTTTTATCTTATAAACGGCGACGATTTGAGGCTTGAAAAATTCGAACTTCTCAAAGAAAATAATACGATGTTCAATGCGACGTTTTCCAAGTTCAAAATGGTCGGTAATTATTCCGAATTATTTCCGTTCAGAATTTATGTGGAAAATCCGCCGAACAAAGCGAAATTCGAAATCGAATACAATTCGGTTAAAATCAATCGGAAGTTAAAAAATTTGAAATTGGTATTGCCGAACGACGTAAAAATCAAAAGGTTGTAGTTTATGAAACGAAAAAAAAATAAGTTGGGGAAGGTTTTCCCGCTCGTTATCGCTGCGCTTCTCTCTTTTCTCGTACTTTACGCTTGTAAGGAAGATAAAGAATTTCACGATGAACTCGGACTAATACCCGAACCTTTGCACGTTGAGAAATCCGACGGTTTTTTCGCTATAAACGATTCGACGAAGATTATAGCGACGGATAATCCCGACGTAAGGAAATCCGTAAACTACCTGAACGCACGTTTACAAAAGGCGGGAGGTATGAAACTCGCCGTTGAAAATTCGGATGCGAACGCAGGGAAAAATAAAATTTATTTTGAAGTGATTAGCGACAACCCCGATTTCGGAAGCGAAGGGTATTCGCTTGAAATAAATGAAAACGGCGTGAAAATTAAGGGCGAACCCGCAGGACTGTTCTATGCGGTTCAAACCTTTTTACAATTGTTATCCCCTGAAATTTTCTCGGATACGCTCGTGAAAAACGGAAATTGGCGCGCGCCTTATGTTCGGATTTTCGACAAACCGCGCTTTCGTTGGCGGGGAATGCATCTCGATGTCGGCAGACATTTTTTCCCCGTCGATTTCATTAAGCGTTATATCGACGAACTTGCGCTACATAAATTCAATACGTTCCATTGGCATTTGACCGAAGACCAAGGTTGGCGAATAGAAATCAAAAAATATCCGCGTTTGACCGAAATCGGTGCGTGGCGCGAAGGTACGCAGATAGGTAAAACGTGGCAAATCGACAGCGTCAGATACGGAGGATTTTACACGCAAGACGAAATTCGCGAAGTGGTGAAATATGCGCAAGACAGATTTATTACAATTGTCCCCGAAATCGAAATGCCCGGACATTGTCGCGCGGCGTTAGCATCTTATCCCGGTTTGTCTTGTACGGGGGGACCGTTCGAAGTGGCGACGCGTTGGGGCGTCGAACCCGATATTTATTGTGCGGGAAACGATTCCGTTTTCACTTTTCTCGAAGACGTGTTGACCGAAGTAATGGAACTTTTCCCTTCAAAATATATACATATCGGCGGGGATGAAGCGCCGAAAGTGCGCTGGGAAAATTGTTCGAAATGCCAAGCGAGAATAAAAAACGAAGGTCTAAAGGACGAACACGAACTTCAAAGTTATTTCATAAAACGAATCGAAAAATTCTTAAACGCTCACGGACGGCAGATTATCGGTTGGGACGAAATTCTCGAAGGCGGACTTGCGCCGAACGCCGCCGTTATGTCGTGGCGCGGCATTAGCGGAGGTATCGCCGCGGCGAAACAGAAACATTATGTTGTAATGTCGCCGACAAGTCATTGTTACTTCGATTATTACCAAGGTCCGCCCGAACTTGAACCTTTGGCTATCGGAGGATATTTGCCGCTCGGAAAAGTTTACGAATACGAACCCGTTCCGTCGGAACTCGGGGAAGGGGAAACAAAATATATTCTCGGCGTACAAGGTAATGTTTGGACGGAATACATAGCGACGCCGCAACACGTCGAATACATGGCGTTTCCGCGCGCATGCGCTCTTGCGGAAGTCGCTTGGAGCTTTCCTGAACGCCGCGATTCGATTTCCTTTTTCAACCGATTGCAAAAACATCTTAACCGCTTGGATGCTGAAAATATTAATTACAGATGGCTTTTGCCGAAAGGTTTTAGAAGCATGACGGTTTTTATTGACCGAACCGAATTTTACGTCGAACCCGCAATGCGCGGCGTAATAAAATATACGCTCGACGGAACCGAACCGAACCGACATTCCGCGGTGTTGTCGAAACCGATTGAGATTACCGAAAATCGAACGGTGAAATTCAAGGAATTTAAAACGAACGGAAAAAGCGGGAAAAGTTACGTCGCGGAATTCGTAAAACAAAAGCCTTTACCCGCGTTAAATAAGAAACCGAGCGAACACGGGTTGCGTTACGAACTTTTCGCGTTGGATGAAATTATCGATTCGATGAAACAAATTCAAAATTTGCCTTTGCTTGCGAAAGGTGTAATGGAAAAATTCGATTTGCCCGACGGCGAAAGCGTTCCTTACAGATTTGCGGCAAAATATTACGGCTTGTTGAAAATTCCCGAAACGGCGGTTTACGAGTTCGGTACGATTTCGGACGACGGTACGAAATTGTACATTGACGGTGTGGAAATTGTAAATAACGACGGACAACACGGAAGAATTGACAAATCTTCGCAAATTGCCTTGGAAAAAGGAACGCACGAAATTTATCTTGAATATTTCCAAGTCGGCGGAGGAAAATTTTTGCAAGTTTACTCCGTGAAAAAGGGAGTGAAAAAAGAATTAAGCGAAGACGAATTGTTTTTGGAATAAGTGATTTTCATTATGGGCGAAAAAAAAGTAAATAAAATATTTTATCTCGTTCTGATTTTAATTCCCGTGCTTTTTTTCGTTTTGCTCGAACTTTCATTGCGAGCGCTCGACTACGGTTACGACACGGAAGTTTTTACGGAAGTTAAACCGGGTTGGCTCGAAGTAAATCCGAAACTTGCGCGCAAGTATTTTCACAACGTGAAAAATCTGCCTTCCACTAACAAAGACGTTTTCAGAAAAATAAAGCCGCAAAACGGTTATCGTGTGTTTGTTCTCGGCGGTAGCAGTGGCGCGGGTTATCCTTACATTCCGCTCGGCGCATTTACGCGTTATTTGCGAACGCGTCTTGAACTCGCGTATCCGAACAGAACGATTGAAGTGGTTAACATGAGTTTAACCGCAATAAACAGTTACGCTTTGCGCGATATGATTGACGCGGTTCTCGAACAGAAGCCCGACGTGATTTTAATTTATGCGGGACACAACGAATATTACGGAGCGCTCGGCGTCGGTTCGATGGAAAATTTGGGAACGTCGCCCGCGCTCGTAAATCTTGTGTTGAAACTCGAAAATCTGAAAACGTTTCAATTGGTGCGCAATATAATTAAAGGCGCGGTAAAAGCGATTGCGGGCAAGGACAAAAGAAAAAGCGGGACGTTAATGGCGCGCATGGCGGAGAAGAAAAAGATTCCGTTCGACTCGGAACTCTACAAAAAAGGTGTCGAGCAATTTAACGAAAACATGGAGGCTGTTTTTGAAAGGGCGAAGCGCGCGAACGTGCCCGTCGTAATTTCCACGCTCGCATGCAATTTGCTCGATCAAAAGCCTTTTATTTCCGAAGCCGCCGAAAATTTTCCGCCCGCCGACGAACAATTCGAAAAAGCGCGTATTATTTTCGAAAAGGGAAATGTAAAGCGCGCGCTTCCGTTATTCGTCGAGGCTAAGGATTTGGATATGCTTCGTTTCCGCGCGCCGAGCGAAATAAACAAGTCGATAAAAACTCTGGCGAAAAAATATAACGCACCGCTTGCCGACGCTTTTACGGCGTTGATGCGTGCAAGCGAAAAAGGAATTGTCGGAAACGATTTGATGACTGACCATCTGCACCCCGATTTGCGCGGTTACCAAATTATCGGTAAAACATTTTACGCTACAATGGCTACGCATCATTTGCTTCCGAAAGACAAACCCGCGGTTTCTTACGGATTTCAAGATAAACTCACGCGCGAAAAGTTCGCTTTTACGGAACTCGACTCGGTAGTGGCTAAATACAAAATCAAATTACTTAAAAACGATTGGCCCTTTACGGAACCGCAAAACAAATTGCCCGAAAGCAAATTGATTGTTCCGAAAAACTATGTCGATTCGCTTGCGCGCGAATTTGTTCTCGGAAAAATCGACTGGATAGCGGCGCACGAAAAACTCGCCGAATATTATTGGAAGCGAAAAGATTACGTTCGTTATTCGAAAGCGATGAAAACCGTGATTTCGCAGTTCCCGATAGTTCCGCGATTTTATGAAACGGCGGCGACGAAATTGCTTACCGTAAAGCGCTTCGACGACGCGTATGAAATTTTATTAAAACAGTTCAAAACGATACCCGATGCGTTTTGCACCAAATGGCTCGGTATTTTGAACTTGAGAAAAGGGAAAAACAACGCGGCGATTTTTTATTTGAAAAAAAGTCTCGAATACGACAACGGCGACGCGCAAGTTTATTACAATATGGCGGGCGCGTACGTCTCGAAGAAAAAATATGCGGAAGCGTTAAGTTTGGTAAACAAGGCGTTGCGCATTAACCCGAAGTACGAACGGGCGAAAAATTTGAAATTGCAATTGGAGTCGGTTTTGCGCGGCGCGGCAAAGACAAAAAGGAAGAAAGATGCTGAATAAAATAACAGAGATAGCAAAAGAAGCGGGCGAAATAATTCGCGAAGGTTTCGAAAGTAATTTTAAAATCGAATACAAAGGAAGCGTTACGAATCTCGTAACCGAAATAGATAAAAAATCCGAAGCGCACATTATAGACTTCGTAAGGAAAGAATTTCCGTCGCATTCCATTATGGCGGAAGAAAGCGGAAAAGATTTTCGCTCGTCCGAATACGTTTGGTTTATCGACCCTCTCGACGGCACGACAAATTTCGCGCACGGCTTGCCGATTTTCTCGGTCTCAATCGGCGTCAGAAAGAACGACGAAACTATTGCGGGCGCTGTTTACGACGTTATGCGCGACAAACTTTACGTCGCCGAACTCGGTGGCGGTTCTTACGAAAACGGGGAAAAACTATCGGTTAATTCCACCGATAAAATCGAAGAATCTTTGCTTGTTACCGGTTTCCCATATGATATTTCTCGCAATCCCGATAAAACGATAGAAAGATTCGTTGCGTTTTTGAAAAGAGCGCGCGCCGTGCGGAGACTCGGTTCGGCGGCAATCGATTTTTGTTACGTCGCTTCAGGTGTATTTGCGGGATTTTGGGAAACGAAACTTAGTCCCTGGGATTTTGTCGCGGGCGATTTGATTGTTAGAGAAGCGGGGGGAATTGTTACCGATTTCGACGGCAAAAACCTGACGCCTTCAAGCGTGAGAATTTTGGCAAGCAACGGAATTCTTCACGGGGAAATGATGAAACTTATTCGTGAGGCAGAGTAACTTTTCGCGAAAATTTTTCCCCGCACCAATGAACGAACAACTTCGAATAAATTTGAATTAACAACAAAAAAATATTTTTATTCTTCGTCACGAATGTTATTCGTCTGTTATCTCGTGTAACATCGACGTTGAGTCTTCCGTTATTTGCAGGATAAATGGAAAGTATCGTGCTTTTCATTTTTTCCCTTTGACGTTTTATTTATTATATTGTCGAATAAATATTGAATAAGTTTAGGATAGATTATGAGAAAAATTTTTACGATAATATTCATTATTTCACTTTTTACTTACGGTTATGCCGAAAAAAGAAGCAAAATCGGGGTTGCGCTCGCGGGCGGCGGTGCGCTCGGATTTGCACACATCGGAGCGCTTGAAGTAATCGATTCACTCGGCATTCCGATAGATTACGTTTCGGGAACAAGTATGGGCGGGCTTGTCGGTGCGTTTGTCGCCATGGGGTATTCTCCTAAAGAAATAGAGAAAATTGTACTGAACGAAATTCGGTGGACGGATATTTTCAACGATTCTCCTTCTCGATACGAACTTCCGTTTATTGAAAAAGAAACGACTTCGAAAGAGCAACTTGTACTTAAATTGAGCAATAATTACATTCCGCAATTGCCCGACGGTTTTCTCGAAGGGCAGAATATTTATCTTACACTTTTGAAATACACCACTCCGTTCGAAGCGCTTCAAGATTTTTCGAAACTCCCCGTTCCTTTGCGCGTTGTCGCTGTGGATTTGGTTTCGGGCGAAGAAATCGTTTTGGACAAAGGTTCTCTCGCTTTTGCGATGCGTTCCACAATGTCAATTCCCACGGTTTTTAGTCCGACGGAAAAAGGGGATATGCTGTTGATTGACGGCGGCGTAATTAATAACTTTCCTGTTGATGTCGTAAAAAAAATGGGTGCGGATATCGTAATCGGCTTGAATTTAACCGCTCCTCTGAAAAAGAAAACCGAATTGAACGATTTAATGTCAATTCTGAATCGCACGACGGATATTCCGCGGTTTAACGTTTTGAATAAAAATATTAATTTGAGTGATATTTATATTCCCGAGAATATCGACGGTTACACGCCCGGCGATTTCGAATATAAGAAAATCAAAGAGTTGATTGCGCGCGGGAAAAAAGCCGCTTACGCGCACATTGACGAATTGATAAAAATAAGAAATAAATTGCGCGACGAGGCGAAAGACAAACGCAAGGTTATCGCCGAAGTTGAGGGAGCGAAATTTTTTACGCCGTCGCAGGTGAAAAAAATGGTCGGCGTACGAAAAGGCGTTTCGTTCGATTTGACTGAAGCGCAAAAGAGAGCGGAATTTTATTCGCTAAACCCGTTCATAAAATCGCTGAGCGTTTCGGAAAAAGCGAATAAAGACAGTGTTACGGTGAATATTAAAATTGCCGAAGAACCGCATCCGCTTGTGATAGACTTCGATATTTTTCTTGAAGGAAGACAAAAAAATATCGATGACAAAATGTTTACAGGGGTTTTCAAATCGATTAAAAACAAACCGTTCGATTATAAAACGATATTGGATAAAATAGAATATTTATATTCGTTCGGGTATTTCAAGAACATTAGATATGAAATTTATAACGAGGGCGATAATAAAATAAGGTTAATAATTAACGTTGCGACGGATTATATGAAGGAAATATTTTTCTCGTTGCATTATGACGATTATTATCAACTTGTGGGACTTGCGGGTTTGAAAGTCAATTCCACGTTAATTCCCGGCTTGCGTTGGGATGTCCTCGGCGCTTTTTCAGGCGTGGTCGCCTTGAAATCGAAACTCTCTTTCCCGAGCAGAAGTTTGGACGAAATTTTTTATCCGTTTTGGGAATTTCGTTTGCTTGACAGAAGTCTTGATATTTTCGGAATGGACGCGAACGTTTCTTACGGCGAGTACGATTCGCGCTCCCTTTACAACAAAATCGGTTTGGGAATTACGCCGTCAAGATTTACAAATTTGGAAATGGGATACAATATCGAATGGGTGAATATTCATCCTTCCAAAGGATTTGTCGGTGTTAGCGATGAAAATTATCACTTGAACGATTATTTCGCCACGTTGAAAATCGATGCTCTTGACAATTTCAATTTTCCGAAAAACGGTTTTTATTTGCACGGAAACGTTATGTACAGTTCCCGAAAACTCGGTTCGAATTACGATTATTTGATATTCACGTTGTTCGCCACCGCTTATAAAACTTTCGGAGCGCACACTTTCCGTTTGGGTGGCGCTTATTTCCAAGCGTTTTCAGACACCGACGAACCTTATCCGCGCGTGGCGAAAGTTTTCGGCGGACCCACCTCGTTTATCGGTTGGTCGTATAGTGCGGCGATGTTTACGAAATTAATTTCCTTACGCGCTGAATATCATTATAATTTTTGGAGCAAAATGTATTTGGATTTTTACGTGAATACCGCTTTCAATTATAATTTGTATTTTTATTACGATGAAATCGGTCAACCGACCAAAGTGTTTTGGGGCGGCGGTTTGGGCGTAACGTACGATACGCCGCTTGGACCCGCCAGCATTATTTGGTCGCTCGGTGATAATTCGGTGGTTTATCCGCAAGATTATATTAAACGGGTTTATTTTACTTTCGGCGTGAAAATAGGCGACTTACTTGAATTTTAACAAACAAATTTAGGTTACGATGGCGGAAAAAGAAAGCGAAGCCCATGAGGCGACAGAACAAAAAGGACAAAATTCGGACGGCGGAAAAGCGGCGAAACTGACGAAGAACGTTTTGACATTCGCTTTAATAGTATTTGTTTGGTATCTTTTTGCCGACAGATTTACCCCTTACACGGATAACGCCCGCGGAAGAAGAATTGCTTTCGCGATTTCTCCGCGCGTTTCGGGATACGTAACGGGCGTTTATGTAAAACTGCACGAAAAAGTAAAACGTGACCAACTTCTTTTCCAATTGGATAAAAAACCTTACGAACTTGCTGTTGAACGCGCGAAAGCGCATCTCGATAACGTTTCGCAGCAAGTGGCGGCGATGACCGCAAGCGTGAAAGCCGCGGCGGCGCGACTCGGAATGGCGAAAGCGCAACTTGACCGCGCTCAAAGGAATTACGATAGAACTCAACAGGTTTTAAAGAAAAATCCGGGAGCGCTTTCCCAAGCGGATTTGGACCAAACGGAGACGGCGCTCGCGCAAGCCTTGGAACGCGTTTCTTCCGCCGAAGCGGATTTGGAACGCGCAAAACAAAAACTCGGAACAAGCGGTCCCGAAAACGCACAACTCCGCGAAGCGATTGTTGCGCTCGAACAAGCTGAGTACGATTTGGCTTGCACTACGATTTACGCGCCTTCGGACGGCGTAATCGAGAGTTTGAATTTCGGGACGGGTTATTACGCCGCCAAAGGTAAGCCGCTTGTGATGTTTTTGCCAAATAATGCCGTGTGGCTTCAGGCGAACTATCGCGAAAATAACATTTCAAGAATGCGACCCGGCGATAAGGCGGAATTTACTCTCGATATCGCGCCCGGACGAGTTTTCGAAGGGAAAGTGAAAAGTATCGGCTACGGCGTAAACTACGGGGAAAGCGCAAGCGGAGGAAGTTTGCCTCGTATTTCCACGTCGCAAGGGTGGTTGAGAGAACCGCAAAGATTTCCCGTCGTTATCGAGATTTCGGATACGTCGGCCGTGCCGTTAATTCGCAACGGCGGACAAGCGGATGTTGTCGTATATACAAGCGATTTCTTTCTGCTGAGATTAATAGCGCGTTTGCAAATCAGAATAAGCGGTTTGCTGTCGTATGTCAGATAAAATTCTTCGAAAATATCTCGCGCGATTTTCGCAAAAGGAAATCAAAACGTTCCGTTTCGCTTTTGCCGCCACACTTTCGATGGCGGTTGCAATGGGCTTCGATTGGATGTTCGCCTATTTGGTGCCTGTTCTTACAATGCCTTTCATTACTTCTCCCAAGGGGATGCCGAATTTGAAGGAAGGCGCGTTCTTCATAATTGTAATTGCGATCGCCGATTATCTTTCCATTTCTTTCGGGGAATTTCTCACGTCTTATCCCGTTGTCTTTTTGCTTCTCGTTTTTCTCGCTTTTTTTCATATCTATTATGCGCTTTATTCGGGAAGTCTTTCCCCCACAATATTGCTTTGGCTTCTGCTTACGATGATTTCATTGCCGTTGGTAATTCTCGAACTGCAATCGGCGGCTTTGCTTGTCGCTCGCGGACTTTTTCTCGGCGGCGTTTTCGCTTTAATTGTTACGTGGATTTCCTTTACTCTTTTTCCCGACAAACCGACGCCTATGAACATAACGGCAAAAAAACAAATAAAACTCGACGAAAATTTTATTTTCAAAAATTCTCTTGCCAACGTGCTTGTGGTTTTTCCCGTTTACGCGCTGTTTTACTTTTACGGTACGTATAATTATTTGCTCGCACTGATTTATATCGCCTTGCTTACGATGACGCCCGACAGCGTGAAAAGCGGTAAAGTGCTTGTGTATAAAAATTTTATTGGCGGCTTAACAGGCGTTTTGATTTATGAAATTCTTGTCCTCGTGCCTTCTTACCCGTTTATGTTGCTCCTTATTTTGGGAGTGAGTTTGATATTCGGACGTAAGATTTATTTCGGGGACGCTAAGGACGCGATGACAGGGACGTCCTTTTCAACCGCTCTTTTAATTGTCGGTTCCGCTACGGGTAAAATGGAAAGCGAAGCCGAGGCGATGGTTTATTCGAGAATTTTACAAATATTTGTCGCCCTTTTTTACGTAGCCGCCGCATTTAAATTCCTTGATGTTTTAAAACGAACGAAAATTTTGCGTAAGATCTTCGGACTGAAAGAAATCGTCGTCGCGACGATGTTATTTGCGGTTTTTTCCCTGCACGGATGTAAAATGGGTCCCGATTACACACGTCCCGCAATCGATACACTTGCGGTGAATTACACTTTTTCCGAAAATTTTTCTTCGGCGGAAAATATTGCGGATTTGCCGTGGTGGGAAATGTTCGGCGATACGGTTCTACAAAATTTGATTTCCGAGGGATTGGAAAACAACAGAAATTTACGCTCCGCATTGGCGAGAGTTGAAGAAGCGCGCGCCAATTTGAATATAGTCAGAGCGGATTTGTATCCGAGCGTAAATTATTCGGGAAAAGGCTCTTATGATGCGATTTCGGAAAGCGACGGGACGACTACGTCACCGAGCGCCCTTGCCGCCGTGGATGTCTCTTATCAATTGGATTTATGGGGAAGAGTAAAAAGATTAAACGAAGCGGCTCTTGCGGAATATCTTGCCACCGAAGAAGCTTACAGAGCGATTACAATTACGCTTGTATCCGAAATTGCAAGTGCGTACATTCTTCTGCGCGATATTGATAATCGTTTGCTCGTTTCGGAACATACCGCGGAAACAAGAAGAAAAAGCCTCGATGTAATTAAAGCGCGATACGACGCGGGAATGGTAGCCGAAGTCGATGTAAACCAAGCCGAAATACAACTTGCGGATGCGGAAGCGGCTGTAAAAACTTACGAAAGGTTGCGCACACAAACGGAGAATGCGATTAATCTTTTGCTTTCCCGTCCGCCGCAAAAGATTCCGCGAGGAAAAACTTTGCAAGAACAAATTTTTCCGCCCGAACTTCCCGCCGGTTTGCCGTCGGACTTGCTGAACCGAAGACCCGATTTAAGAGAGGCGGAAAAGAAATTGGAAGCGCAAACCGCAAGAATTGGCGCCGCCGAAGCGCTAAAATATCCGCAAGTGACGCTTTCGGCTAATGCGGGTTTGCAATATAGCGATTTGACAAGCGCGTTCGCGGGACTCGCGGCTCAAATTGTCGGTCCGATTTTTAATGCGGGCGCGTACGATAATCAAGTCAAAGCGGAGATCGCCCGAACGAAACAACTTCTGAACAATTACGAACAAACTTTTTATGCCGCTTTGCGCGAAACCGAAGATGCGATGGTGGCGGTCAACACGTATAAAAAAGAATTTGAAATTAGAAAAGAGCAAGTGAAATCCGCACAAAGCGCGGCTGATTTGTCGTGGGTGCGTTACGAAGGCGGATTAACGAGTTATCTTGAAGTTCTCGACTTGCAACGTTCCCTTTTTACCGCGCAATTGAAAGCCTCGGAAACTTTGCAAATGGAACTTTCGTCCGTTATCAGATTGTACAAAGCCCTCGGAGGAGGGTGGAACGCCGTTCAGGACACGACTTTCGGGACGAAACCCTTGGAAACGAATAAACAAATAAATAAATCGGGAGAGAAATAGATTATGGAAAATCAAACGAACAACGAAGCCTACTACAACCGCGTAGTCACCGCGGCGCTTCGTGTCGGATTTGTGGCGTTGCTTTTTTTACTTTCTTACGTGATATTAAAACCTTTTCTTTTGCTTGTCGTTTGGAGCATAATTATCGCCGTCGGAATTTTTCCGCTTTTTGAAAAATTGACGAAACTCCTCGGAGGTAAGGCGAAACTCGCTTCGACAATAATTATTTTGGTGGGACTTGCGATAATTATCATTCCTTCCGTTTTGCTTACAAGTTCAACGGTCGAAAGCGTTAAAACAGTCGTTGAAAAATTCGAGAACGGTGAAAATATTATTCCGCCTCCTCCCGCAAAAGTTGCGCAATGGCCGATTGTCGGTAAATCCGTTTACGATATTTGGAAACTCGGTTCGGAGGATTTGGAAACAGCATTGGAAACGTTTAAACCGCATGTGGAAACCTTTTTGCAAAAGACACTCGATACGGTAATGGGTTTGGGAGGAATGATTTTCTTTTTCATAATTGCGGTAATTATAGCGGGCGTTTTACTTTTACAATCCGAAGCGGGCGAAAAAACAACGGCGAAAATTTTCCGTCTCTTAATAGGGCACGACAGTGAGGAAATTACGAAACTTGTGGTTTTGACAATCCGTAGTGTCGTACAAGGTATTTTGGGAATCGCCTTTATCCAATCGTTTTTTGCAGGTGTTTTAATGCTTGCTTTCGGAATTCCCGGGGCGGGATTATGGGCGTTGCTTGTTCTTATGCTTGCCATAATGCAACTTCCCCCGACAATAATTTTGTTGCCCGTGGCGATTTACGGGTTTACGATTATGGGGACGACTTCCGCGGTTATCTTTTTGATACTTGCTCTGCTTGTTAGCGTTGCGGATACTTTTCTCAAACCGATTTTCCTCGGTCGTGGCGTGGATGTTCCGATGTTGGTCGTTTTACTCGGGGCGATAGGCGGAATGATTGTATTCGGCATTCTCGGATTGTTTGTCGGAGCGGTAATCCTCGCGATTACGTATAAAGTTTTCCAAGCCTTGATTGACGATACCGTTTGGATTGGTTCGAATTGAATTTATAATTGAATGATTGATTGACTGCATAAAAGGTTAAGCGACACAATTTTTAAATTTTGCCTTTTGAATTGAAGAACGCAGCCTTGCGAGGACGCGCCGTGCGCTGATTTTTCTTTTGCTAAAAAAACCAATAGATTGCTTCGCTCCGCTCGCAAAGACAGATCATTTCAATTTTCGCTGACAAACCGACAGATTGCCGCGCGCCCACGCACAGCGTGGCCGCTCGCAATGACTTGAATTTTTCGGTCTGTGAGGACAGCAAATTTTAATCCGTGGAAATCCTTTGAAAACTGCGTCATCCGTGTTCTATTAAAAACAAGGACAAGTTTCTCAATTCATACAATTCATTCAACCTATCAACCAAATATTCATAATTTTTTTATTCGCTGTCGTGAGGAAAAGTGAAACTTAAAAAAGTTTTTGAATTTGAAATTCTCAAATAAGAACTTAGCGTGTTTTGTCGCTTTTGAATTTCATTACGAACTTTTTATTATTTTTACCGAAAAGAAAAAACGATTATGAGAAAACTTTATTCCTTTATATTGTTAGCGTTTTTTGCTACGGCGGTTATTATTTCTTGCGACGACACTGTTGCGCCGGATTTGACAATGCCTGATAAAAACGTCAGTTACAGTCAACATATACAGCCGCTTTTTAACGTGAGTTGCGCTTTAAGCGGTTGCCACGATAACGCTTCCGCCGCTGGCGGCTTGCGTTTGACTTCTTGGGTTAACACCACCGCCGATCCGCAAATCGTTTTTCCAGGAGAGCCGGATAACAGCAAACTTGTTTGGGCTATCGAAGGAAACACGGCGGTTACGCCGATGCCGCCCGTCAACGGAAACGTAATGCCGCTTACACAAAATCAAATAAAAGGCATAAGGACTTGGATTGCGGAAGGCGCAAAAAATAACTGACGCTTTGCGCGGAACGTATTTGCTTGAAATTCACGCCGTAAAACCTTTTGAAATCAAGGCGAAAAAATTTCTCGGAGTCAAATTCCCCGAAGGTTATTACTATTATTCGGGGAGCGCACAAAAAAATTATGAAAGTCGGTTACAACGCCACATCAAACCTTTTAAGAGAATTCATTGGCACATAGATCATTTAACGACCGTTCCGACAAATAAAATCACGCGAATTTTCCTTTTCGAAAACGCTCCGCGAGAAACGGAATGCCGAATTGTGCAAGATTTAATCGCTCGTTTTTCACTATCGGAAGAATTCAAGGGGTTCGGCAACAGCGATTGCAGAACATGCGGAACGCACTTGCTTTACTCCGAAAAACCGATTAATCACAACCATTTCATCTCTTTATACCAATCAACCGTGCGCTTAATTCCGCTTTCGAGCGAAATCTTTTGACGATAACCCAATTCGCGAACCGCTTTGGACGTGTCGCAAATTTGATATTTCTGCACAAATTCACGCGCTTTTTCGAAATTAAACGTTGCGGGACGTTTACTGAACAAAGAGAAAAATTGAGCAATCGCACCGATGATATAAACTATAAAATGCGGGATTTTAATTCGCAAAGCGTCTTTACCGAAAGCCTTCGCGGTGGCGTCGCCGATTTCGTCCCACGTGTAAAATTTTTCCGAACCGACATAGTAAATTTCGCTTTTCGAATTTTCGTTAGTTGCGGCAAGGAAAATCCCTTCCACCAAATCGACCGCATGAACAAGCGAAACAAGTTTTTTGTCAAACCCGACCATTGTCATAAGTCCGCTTTTGAAGGTTTTGAAAAACAAGTAAATATCGGTTTCCCTTTCGCCGTAAACCGCCGGCGGACGCACTATTGTTATCGGTAACTTGTCGTAATATTTTTTTACAAGTTTTTCTTCTTCCAATTTACTTTTGCCGTACTGGGAAATAGGGTGAGGCTCGTCATCTTCTTTCGCACCCGTTTCGTCTTTTGCGGGTCCGTTGGCGGCGAAACTCGAAACGACAAGCAATCGTTCCAAATTCGGGTTTACTTCAAGTATAGCTTCAAGCAAATTTTTCGTAGTTTCCACGTTTCCTCTGTAAAATTCTTTTGGAGTTTTTGCGCGAACAACTCCGGCAACGTGAAAAACGTAATCGACGCCTTTTACCGCTTCGCGCAAACCTTCGGGGTCAAAAAATCCGCAATCGTGAATTTCGATGTTTTTGCCTTCGAGCCATTTCAAACTACTTGTTTTCCGAACAAGCGCGCGCACCTCAAAACCTTTTTCCAAAAGTAAATCCGCAAGATGACTTCCTACAAATCCGCTTGCGCCCGTAACCAAAGCGATTTTTTTATTCATTTTTCCTCACATTATCAATTTCATTTTAAAAATAAAAAAAGTATTTTATTAGGTTAAATTTAAGATAAGTGTGTTAAATAAAGAAATTCGACTTATTTAGATTTATTCATAAAATAAATGCAATAGATTGGAGGACATATTGGACCTGTTTCAAAAATGTTTCGATTTCACAAGAGCCGACGAAGTAAGAAAACAAGGGGTTTATCCTTATTTCAGACCGGTGCAGGAAAACGAAGGTCCCGTTGTAATGCTCGAAGGACGCAAAGTGATTATGGCGGGTTCGAACAATTATCTCGGTCTTACAGCTCACCCTAAAGTGAAAGAAGCGGCAATTAAAGCGATTGAAAAATACGGAACCGGTTGTTCCGGCTCCAGATACTTGACAGGCACTATCGATTTACACGTTGAACTTGAAGAAAAACTCGCAAAATTCATGGGAAAAGAAGCCTGTCTGCTTTTCAGCACAGGCTATCAAACAGGACAAGGAGTAATTCAAGCGCTTGTTCAACGCGGCGAATATTTGATTTCCGATAAAGACAATCACGCCAGCATCGTAGCGGGAACGTTAATAGCAAGAAGCGTGATGGTGGATTTGCTTCGCTATAAGCATAATAACATGGACGATTTGGAAAGAGTTTTAAACAAACTTGATAAGGAAAAACCGAAATTAATTGTTAGCGACGGCGTTTTCAGCACGGGCGGAGAAATCGTGGATCTTCCGCGATTGGTTGAACTCGCAAAAGCCAACAACGCGCGATTACTTCTCGACGACGCTCATGCTGTCGGCGTAATAGGCGAAGGCGGGCGCGGAACGGCAAGCGAATTCGGACTTACGGAAGAAGTCGATTTGACGATGGGCACGTTTTCAAAAACTTTCGCATCGCTCGGCGGATTTGTTGTTGGTCCCGCCAAAGTTATCGATTACATTAAACATTTTGCGCCGGCGTTGATTTTCAGCGCGTCGCCCACGCCTTCTTCCGTTGCGGCGGCGATGGCGGCTCTCGAAGTGTTGGAAGAACAGCCCGAATTGGTTACGAAACTTATCAACAACGCCGAACATGTTCGCAAAGGTTTGCTTGAAGCGGGCTTTAATGTCATCCCGGGAAGAACCGGTATCGTTCCGGTTATAGTCGGCGACGACCAACTTGCGTTTACTTTTTGGCGTAAACTTTACGATGCAGGCGTCTTTACGAACGTATTTATATCGCCCGGTGTTCCGCAAGGTCGTCAAATGTTAAGAACAAGTTACATGGCAACTCACGAACCGGAGCATCTCGATTACGTTGTGGAAAAATTCATCGAAATCGGAAAAGAGTTGCATGTAATCGAATAAATATTTGAGAACCGTAGAGCCGAGTTTCTCGGCTCTTATTTTTTCGGAGAGGTTTGATATGTCTGAAATAACTGTAAGAAAAATCGATTACCCGCGAGAATTGAAAAAATTCATTCGCTTTCCTTTCAAGGTTTACAAAGGCAAATATCCGTATTGGGTCCCGCCGCTTGATTACGACCAAAAAAATATTTTAATGAAAGAAAAAAATCCTTTCTTCCAACATGCGGAAATGGAACTCTTTTTTGCGGAACGCGACGGCGAAATCGTAGGACGAATTGCGGCGATAAAAAACGATTTGCATAATGAAGTGCACAATGACAAAGTGGGCTTTTTCGGTTTTTACGAAGCGTTCGAAGAACAAGAAATTGCCGACAAACTTTTCGACGCGGCGAAAGAATGGTTGCGTTCGAAAGGTTTGAATAAAATGCGGGGTCCCGCAAGTCCGAGCGTTAACGACGTTTATGGCTTGCTTATCGAAGGCTTCGACGATTATCCGCGTTTGATGATGTCTTACAATCCGCCGTATTATATCGAACAAATGGAAAATTACGGATTTTACAAAGCGAAAGATTTGTACGCATACAGAATTGACCGTGACAAAATTTTGAAATCGGAAAAAATTACGCGCGTCTCTCAAATAGCCGCAAAACGTGCGAAAGTTACGGTACGCGAAGTTAATCTTAAAGATTTTCACAATGAACTTGAAAAAATAAAATATGTATTCAATAAAGCGTGGGAGCCGAATTGGGGTTTCGTTCCGTTTACCGATGCGGAAATCGAGCACGCGGCGAAGGAACTCAAACCGCTTGTCGTTCCCGAAATAACAATTTTCGCCGAAGTGGAAGGAAAAACAATCGGTTTTGCGCTTGTCATGCCCGATTACAATTTGATAATTAAGGATTTGAACGGGAAACTCTTTCCATTCGGTTATAGACTTTTCACGCAACGCAAAAAACTCGACTGGGCGCGGATACTGATACTCGGTATCATTCCCGAATATCAAAGACGCGGGATTGACGCTTTTATGTATTACGAAATCACGCGTCGCGCCGCAACGCTCGGAATAGACAAAGGCGAAGCAAGTTGGATTTTGGAAGACAACGTAATGATGAACCGCGGTGCGGAAGCAATGAACGGAACGCTTTACAAGAAATACAGAATTTACGAAATAGACGTTTGATAATTCTAAATTCCAAATTCCAAATTCCAAATTACAAATTGCAAATGTTTGATAGCGTCCAGCGTCGAGCGGACAGCTTTCCTCATAACGATGAACAATTCTTGCCCCGCCGAACACCGTCTGTCATTGCGAGCGACCACGCTTTGCGTGGACGCGCGGCAATCTGTAGAGTTGTTAGCGAAAGACTATTCAGCGCAGTAATTTGACAGATTCCTTCGTCCCGCCAAAGGCGGGAACTCGGAATGACTGTGTTTATTTGGGTTTGCGTAATAATACTACAGATCGCTTCGTCAACCCGCTGTGGCGGGAGGTTTCCTCGCAGACGCAAACATTTTAAATCCGTGGAAATTCGTATTTAAATTACAGTAAAGACGTAATTTCGCGCGTCTTGCGTTTATTTCCGCTTTTACGTCCTCTTTTTCTTAACCTTTACCTCAGCCTTAATCTCCATTTCTACGCACTGTATCGACGGTTTGAAATGGTTTTCCGTTTAATACACTTGCATTCTTTTTTACTTTTTATGTTATTTTCAATTAAATTGTATTTCTTCTAAT
>CAYZMW010000083.1:0-4810 GCA_964479645.1 uncultured Melioribacter sp.
CGTCTTCGGGAGGAAATCGAAAGGCACAATTATCTTTATTACGTAAAAAATGCGCCCGAGATAAGCGACTACGAATATGATATGCTTTACAAGCGATTGGAAGAACTCGAGCGCAAATATCCCGAATTTATTACACCTTACTCCCCCACTCAACGTGTCGGTTCCGACTTAACGAAAGAGTTTAAGCCCGTTACTCATAAAGTGCCGATGTTAAGCCTCGCGAATACGTACAACAAAAACGAATTGCTTGCGTTCGACAAACGCGTATGCGAAGCGCTCGGAGTTAATTCGGTCGAATATGTTACTGAATTGAAAATCGACGGGCTTTCGGTGGAACTTTATTATAAGGACGGAATTTTGCACACGGCTTCGACGCGCGGCGACGGCATTACGGGCGAAGACATTACGCCGAACGTTAAAACCATTCGTTCCGTTCCGCTGAAAGTGGAATATCAAAAAATCACGAAGTACGACTTATCGGAGTTTTACGTGCGCGGGGAAGTTTTTATGTCGAAAAAAGAATTCGCAAGAATTAACCGCGAAAGAGAAGAACGCGGTGAAAAACTTTTCGCAAATCCGAGAAATTCCGCGGCGGGAACGTTGAAATTGCAAGACCCGCGAATTGTTGCGCAAAGAAAACTTGATATTTTCGTTTATTACCTTCTTTCCGAAAAAGAGAAATTCGAAACGCAATTCGAAAATCTTAAATTGCTCGAGAAACTCGGCTTCAAGGTTAACCCGAATTATCAACTATGTAACGGCATTAACCAAGTTCTCGAATATTGCGCGTACTGGGAAGAACATCGCAACAATTTGGAATACGAAATCGACGGCGTAGTGATAAAAGTGAATTCAATCGAACAACAGGAAAAACTCGGTGCTGTGGCGAAATCGCCGCGATGGGCTGTTTCCTACAAGTTCAAGGCGGAACAAGCGGAAACGCGAATTAATAAAATCGTCTGGCAAGTCGGAAGAACGGGAGTAATTACGCCCGTAGCCGAACTCGAACCGGTTTTTCTTATGGGCTCCACTATTAGTCGCGCTACGTTGCATAATTACGACGAAATCAAACGCAAAGATATAAGAGAAAAGGATTTTGTGCTTATCGAAAAAGGCGGAGACGTAATTCCGAAAGTCGTTGCGGTTATTAAAGAAAAGCGCGAACCGAATTCCGTGCCAACGGAACCGCCGCAATATTGTCCCGTTTGCAATTCCCCGCTCTATTTCCCCGAAGACGAAGTTGCGATTTACTGCGAAAATCCCGAATGTCCCGCGCAAATAAAAGGAAGCATCGAACATTTCGCTTCACGCGGCGCAATGGACATCGAAGGCTTGGGCGAAGCAATCGTTTCGCTTTTTGTTGACAAAGGCTTTTTGAAAAATTACGCCGATATTTACGAATTGAAAAACCACGCCGACGAATTAGCGGCGCTCGAAGGTTTCGGTTCTAAAAGTGTTAAAAATCTTTTGGAAGCAATTGAAGAAAGTAAAAAAAGACCGTTTGAAAAAGTGCTTTACGCGCTCGGAATCAGATACGTGGGCGACGGCACGGCGAAACTTCTTGCGCGCGCTTTCAAAAATATCGACAACCTAATTAGTGCAAGTCTCGAAGATTTGGAAAAAGTGGAAAACGTCGGACCAAACATCGCGCAAAGCGTTAAACGATTTTTCACGAATGAAAAGAATATGAAAATCGTGGAAAGATTAAGAAATTACGGTTTGCGCTTTGCGATTGAAGAAACCGAAACAACGGACAACCGCTTGCTTGGCAAAACGTTCGTTTTAACGGGAACGTTACCGACACTAACACGCGAAGAGGCGAAAGCGTTAATCGAAAAATTCGGCGGGAAAGCCGTTTCGAGCGTAAGCAAGAAAACCGACTTCGTACTCGCCGGCGAAAAAGCGGGTTCGAAACTCGAAAAGGCGCAAGCGCTCGGAATTAGAATCATTTCGGAAGACGAATTCTTAAATATGCTCGACTTAAAATAAGACGCAAATGACAATCAAAGAAAAATTATACCGTAAATTCGCCGAACATCGTTTTGAAAAGCGATACAAAAGAATCACAAAAGACGTGAAGCGCTTCAACGGGTTCATATCGAATTCGAAGGAATATCTTATTCTGATGCCGTTCGATAACGAGGCTTTTCGCGAAGCTTATTCGGTCGCTCTTTACTTACAGTTACACAAAAAAAACGTTAGCCTTATTATTTTTCGGGAGTTTACGAATGTTTTCGCCGAAAAGAAAAATTACAGATTTTTCGTATTAAAAACACGTGCGTTCGAAGAAGATTTAACTTTGCAGGAAAAATTAATCGCTTATTTATCCGATTTGGACTTCGACGTTTTCATCGATTTGATGCCTAACGAAACTTTTTTCACAAAGTTATTGGCAATGAACACAAAAGCAAAATATAAAATCGCGGTATTCGAAAGGGAGAGCGAAAAACTTTACGATATTTTGTTAAACGAGAAACCGTCAAATAATTTGGAAAAGTCGTTCGGAAATTTGTTAAATTCACTACAAATGTTTTAAGAATTTGGGAAGAAGCATGAGCGATTTTTTTAATTATGAAACCAAACGCATTGGCGATATTGTGATATTCAAAGTTGCCGAATCGAGATTCGATTCGAAGATTGCCGGATTGGTCAAAGGCGAATTGACAATTTTGTTAAATGCGGAAGAAGTAAAAAAACTCATCTTCGATCTTTCCGACGTGGAATATTGCGACAGTTCGGGATTAAGCGCTATATTGCTCGCTTTCAGAATGCTTCACGAGGAGGGCGGCGAATTGAGAATCGCCGGTGCGCGAAAGAACGTTCGCACGCTCATCGAAATTTCGCAATTGGATAGAGTGCTTAAACTTTCGGATTCCGTCGAAGACGCAATAAACGAACTTAAAGGCGAATAAACCGTTGCGAATTGAACTCGTAATTATTTCTCTTTACCTTTTTTCCCTGCCTGTAATCGGTTTCCTTGCAAGAAAAAAATTATCGGATGCGGAAGATTATTTTCTCGGAGCGAGAACCGTAAAATGGTACGCCGTCACTTTTTCCATTGTTGCGGCGGAAACAAGCACGCTGACGTTTATTTCAGTGCCCGGATTGTCATACCTGACAAACATGACATTTATGCAAGTCGTAAGCGGATACATTCTCGGACGAATAATCGTGGCGAAAATTTTTCTACCGAGATTTTACGAAGGCAAACTGCAAACTTCGTATCAGTTTCTCGAAGAAAAGTTCGGGAAACGAATGAGAAAAACAGCGTCGGTAACTTTTCTTTTCACGCGCACCGCCGCCGACGGCGTAAGACTTTTCGCAACGGCTATTCCGTTGAAATTCTTACTCGATATCGATTACTTTTGGGCGATTGTCATAATAGCCGCCATTGCCTTGCTTTATTCTTTAATCGGCGGAATGAGAAGCGTAATTTGGGTTGACGTTTGGCAAATGTTCATCTACATCGGCGGCGCGATTGCGGCGGGCTATTTTATTGTTCACATGCTTGCACCCGACGGCTTGGAGAAAATTTTAACCATAGCGAAACAAGACGGGAAATTAAAAATAATCAATCTTGGTCTCGGCGGAAGTTTCGCCGATTTTTTCAAACAACCTTACACGCTGTTCGGAGGAATTCTCGGCGGAATGTTTCTTTCGATGGCGTCGCACGGAACTGACCAACTCATCATTCAAAGATTGCTTTCGGTAGGCGATTTGAGAAATTCTCAGAAAGCCGTTGTGTGGAGCGGGATAATCGTCTTCGCTCAAATGTTACTTTTTCTTTTTATCGGATTGGCTCTTTACGCGTTTTACGGTAAACTCGACGTACGCGCGGATGAAATTTTCGTAATGTTTATCACAAGCGAAATGCCGAAAGCGCTTACGGGCATCATCATCGCGGGAGTTTTCGCCGCGGCGATTTCAACAATCGCGGGCTCGATTAACTCGATGGCTTCGTCCACAATTTACGATTTGTTTTTCACAGGAAAAATTAAACGCGTAATAGAGAAAAACGAATTGCCTTTTTCAAGATTTTTCTCGCTTGTTTGGGCTCTTGCGCTTTCGTCGGCGGCAATGTTTTTTATTTACACCTCGAAATCAGTCGTTGAAATAGCGCTCGGCATCGCTTCTTTCACATACAGCGGTTTGCTCGGAGTTTTCCTCGCAGGAATTTATCAAAAAGAACTTTCGGAAAAAGCGGCTATCGTTGCCTTTGTTTTAACAATACTCGCGATGATTTATGTAGCGCTCTTTTCCGGCATCGGTTGGACTTGGTATGTTTTAATCGGCGTAATAATTTTCAATATGTTCTCTCTGATTTTGAAACGCCTGAAAAAATTTGGATAAACTTTTGTATTTTTAGAACCGAAAATAAAACCGTATTGAATTTTATTGGCTCTTAGTGCAGAGGATAAAATGATTGATACCGAACTTTTAAGAAATTTGAAATTAATAGTTTTCGATTTGGACGGCACCTTATTAAATAACGAAGGTGAAATTTCTCAAGAAGCGAAAGATTTGATTAAGGAACTTGAGCGTAAGGGCGTACATTTTACGTTCGCAAGCGGAAGATTACACAGCGCATTATTAAAGTACGCCGAAGAACTCGAACTCGATACGCATTTGATTTCGCTCGACGGTTCGTTGATTAAACATCCGCGTACGGACGAAATTCTTTTTGAATCGTATATTCCTTTGCGATATGTAAAAAAAGCGGTACGGCTTGCGGAAAACACCTTGACCAAGTACGCTCTTTGTCATGCGGATGCAATTTTTTACACCGAAGAAAATTCCATTATTCCCGAAA
>CAYZMW010000084.1:0-15059 GCA_964479645.1 uncultured Melioribacter sp.
GTAAGGCAGGTGCTCTGAACCAGCTGAGCTAAGTTCCCTTTTCAGGCAAATCACAATGCAACACATTGAAAAACAGAGTTGTAAAGATATGTTTATTAGAATTTTTTTGCAAGTGATTTTTGTTTTTCAAAAAAGAAAAATTCAAGAAAATTTTTCACATTTGCATGACGGATTAATAAAAACGCGGAGTTAGTCCCAGTACAAAGAGATTGAAAAATTCTTGAATGAATGTCTGTGTGGCATAGGACCAGGAGCGAGGAGCCAAAATCATAACCAATCGGTCGAATCAGCGTCCTATCGAAATCTTACTTCATCAAAACCATTTTCTTTGTTGTAACAAAATTGCTCGCGCGCAAAGTATAAAAGTAAACTCCGCTTGGCAAATTTTCAGCATTAAATTGCACGGAATAATTTCCGGGTGCTTGCGCTTTATTTACAAGTGTTGCGATTTTTTGTCCAAGCGCGTTGTAAACATCTAACGTTACATTCACAGATTGCTTTCCCGTCACGACATTGGGGATTGAATAAGAAATAGTCGTTGTCGGGTTAAACGGGTTCGGATAATTTTGATTAAGCTTAAACGCTCGAACAGTTTCTGTTTCATTGTCTTCCACGCCGATAATTACATCTCCGTTCGGATTATAAACAACGATTGCGTAACCTGTTGAAATCCACAAATTACCGTTATTGTCAAAGGTTAAATAATTAACATCGTAACTTGCCGTAAAATTCAAGGAATGCTCGGCAAAATTATTTCCATCAAAACTAAAAATCTTTAACGTGTCAACACCCGCTTCTTGAATTCCGCTAAACCAAACTGTTCCGAAATTATCCACAGCGATTGCGCGAACTTCGACCAAAGGAATATTTTCATCTTCAATTGTGTACGAATTCCACGTTCCGTATTGATATTTTGCAATTCCATTTATCCCAGCAAACCAAATTTCCCCGTTTGGACCTTCGGCAATCGCACGTGTGGCTTTAATCTTAAATCCGTCCGCTTCCGCAAAATTAATGAAATTCGTGCCGTCAAAATAAGCCGCTATCGCTTGGTCAACACTTCCGAATCCAAGCCAGATTTTTCCGTCGCTTGCCGCCAAAACTCTCGATGCGTTTCTTGAAATAATTCCCGAATTATAAAATGTAAAACTTCCATCATTAGGATTAAACGAACCAAGTCCATTGTATGAATCTGCAAACCAAATCTTATTGTTTGCATCAACATCAATACCATTGCCGTACATTATTCCCGAGGAAGGATAAAACGAATGCCAAATTCCGTCGTAGTATCTTAAACTATCGCCAACGGTAAATAATCTTCCGTTGTTATCGGTTGTAATACCCCAAATTGTTACGACCAAATCGTTACGAATATCGCAAGCGGAATAAGTCGTCCAACTATCGCCGTTAAACATCGAAACGCCGCTATTCAAAGAGCTAATCCAATAATGTCCGTATTTATCAATATGAATGTTGTTCAAATCCGTTGGCGCGCCGCCGGGTAAACCTGTTGTGTACGACGACCACGAATCGACAACTTTGTTTTGTACTTTATCATATTTTACAAGAAAGAAATTACTCGATAGATAAAGATAATCGCCTTTTACTACGATTTTTCTAATAATTGAATCGTAAGGGAAACAAGGAACTTTCCCCAAGTCAAAAGTGCTCCAATTACCGTCAATCGTATTAAATCTTACCAAAAGCATATTTCCATATCCGTTATCCATTCCGAACCAAAGATAATCGCCGTCGAGAGCCATTGATAAAGCATAACTGTAATTTTCATTTGGGATTTCGTAAGTTCTAATTTCGCCATTAGAATATTTAACCAACTTATTCCGTGGCATTATGTTTGGCGCCTCAAGCATCCAAATGTTGCCGTTGTTATCAAGCAGAGCGCTTACGGGGGCAAAAATCGAATCAAGTTTTGTCACAATCGTATCAAGCGCCGCTCCGTTATACGTCCACAAAGCGACATGTGCGCCTCCCCAGCCGTCGCTCCAATTATCAATTAAATACATTGAACCGTCCGGTTTGGGCAAAATATATTCAGGGTAAAACCAAGGGTCGTCTTCCCAGTGAATTCTTTCCGCATTCCCCGGGGTTAAGCGCATAAATCCGCCCGTGCCTGTCGCATAAACATCGCCGTTATCGCTAACGTAAAAATCTATAAGTCCCCCGGCATATTGAAAAGAAACAGAATCGCCCATTATTTCCCAAGTTTGAGTTGTCTGATTCCATTGTTGAAGAAAGGAACGTTGTCCCGTTACATCGCTTTTATACAAAGAGCCGTAAACAAAGTAAGTCCCGGCGTTTGCAGAATAAAAAGCTCTGTGCGCACTTTCAAAAGCAAAACCATTTTCGCCTTTTGTGGTTAAACTCCAATGAGTCCCGTCGAAAATGGTTACGCCTCCGAGAAGTTGGTCGGAATAATAATAACCGGCAAGAACAATGTTCCCATTATTATCAACATCAAAATCGCTAAATCCATAAGGGAAACCGGTGTTGTTTTGTGCGTAGTAAATTAAGTTGTTTTGTTGGGCGAGCAGAAACAGAGGGAAAAAGAGAGTAAAAAAAATCACTCGTAACATAAGACCTCCGAAATTGTTAAAAAATAATTTAGATAGCCTAAATAAAACATATTAATTTATAAAAAGAAAATCCGTAGCGTTCGCACAAAAAAGGCGTTCTTACGAACGCCTTTTGATTTTCAATTTAAGAACGAATTATTTATTCACTTGAAAAGTCGTGTCGCCTTTTTCAAAGAAGTTCACAATTTGATTTGCCGCCGCAATACCCGCGTTAATATTCGCTTCCGCGGTTTGCGCGCCCATTTTCTTAGGCGTGAAATAACATCTTTCGCTAAATTTTTCGAGGAAAAGTTCGCCGCTATCAGGCGCAATGTCGGAAACGTATTTGAAATCGTCTCTTTCGCGCATCAGTTTGAGCAAACCTTCTTCGTCGATAACTTCCTTGCGCGCCGTGTTTACAAGCGTTGCGCCTTTCGGCATCTTGCTTAGCAAATCGTAATTAATTGATTTTTTCGTCTTTTCGTTCGCGGGAATATGCAACGAAACGTAGCGATTGTTCGCGTAAAGTTCTTCGACGTTTTCGTAAACTTTCACGCCGTCGGCTTCAATTTTTTCGGCGGGTACAAACGGGTCATACGCCGAGACAATCATTCCGAAGCCGTCTTTCGCGATTTTCGCAACAAGGCGTCCCACGTTTCCGTAAGCGTGAATTCCGAGCGTTTTTCCTTTGAGTTCGCTACCCGGCTTGCCGTTGAAAAATCCGCGAGCGGCGTAAACCATCAAGCCCAAAGCAAGTTCGGCAACCGCGTTTGAGTTTTGTCCGGGCGTGTTCATCACAACCACGCCTTTTTCCGTTGCGGCTTCAAGGTCGATGTTATCGTAACCCGCGCCGGCACGAACAACAATTTTCAATTCATTCGCGGCGTCGAGAACTTCGCGCGTGATTTTATCGCTTCTTACGATAACCGCGTTCGCGTCCTTAATCGCATCGAGCAATTGCGATTTATCTTCGTATTTTTCAAGCAATGCGAATTCGTAGCCGGCGTTCGCCACTATTTCTTTTATTTTATCAACCGCTTCTTTCGCAAACGGCTTTTGAGTTGCAACCAATACTTTCATTTCATCCTCCTTATTTCAACATTGGAATTTTTATTCCGAATTTCTTCGCGTTGTTTATTGCGCGTTCGTACCCTGCATCCGCGTGACGAATAATTCCCATTCCCGGGTCGTAAGTCAAAACGCGTTCGAGTCGTTTTTCCGCTTCTTTCGTTCCGTCGGCGACAATCACCATTCCAGCGTGCAATGATTTTCCAATGCCCACACCGCCGCCGTGATGGAACGAAACCCAACTTGCGCCGCCGATTGTGTTCATTAAAATATTAAGAATAGGCCAATCGGCAATTGCGTCGCTTCCGTCTTTCATTCCTTCGGTTTCGCGATAAGGCGACGCCACCGAACCGCAATCCAAATGGTCGCGCCCTATTACAATCGGCGCGCTTACCTTTCCGCTTGCGACAAGGTCGTTAAAGATTTTTCCCATCTTCGCTCTGTCGCCGTAACCGAGCCAGCAAATGCGGGAAGGCAAGCCTTGAAAATGAACTTTCTTCTGCGCCATTTTAATCCAGCGGACAAGCGCTTCGTCTTCGGGAAAAGTTTCAATAACCGCTTTGTCGGTTTCGTAAATGTCGTTCGGGTCGCCCGAAAGAGCCGCCCAGCGAAACGGACCTTTTCCGTCGTTAAAAAGCGGACGAATAAATTCGGGAACGAATCCGGGAATATCGAAAGCGTTTTCAACGCCGTTTTCCTTCGCTTCGCCGCGGATATTGTTTCCGTAATCGAACGTAATCGCGCCGCGTTTCTGAAATTCCAACATCGCTTTTACGTGTTCCACAATCGTCGCTTTTGCGCGCTTGATGTATTCTTGCGGATTTTCGGCGCGCAGTTTCAACGCTTCTTCGAAAGTCATTCCCATCGGCACGTATCCGTTCAACGTATCGTGCGCGGACGTTTGGTCGGTAAGAACGTCGGGAATAACGTTGCGACGCAAGATTTCGGGAAGAACTTCGCCGGCGTTTCCGACAAGTCCCACCGAAAGCGCTTCGCCTTTCGCCTTCGCTTCGAGCACGCGTTCGAGCGCTTCGTCCAAATCTTTCGCAATTACGTCAAGGTAACCTGTTTCAATTCTCTTTTCGAGCCGCGCGGGGTCAACGTCAACGCCGAGAAACGCCGCGCCGTTCATCGTTGCCGCAAGCGGTTGCGCGCCGCCCATTCCGCCGATTCCCGAAGTGAGCAAAAATTTCCCTTTCAAAGAACCGCCGAAATGTTGCCTTGCGCACTCCGCAAAAGTTTCGTACGTCCCTTGCAAAATTCCTTGCGTCCCGATGTAAATCCAACTCCCCGCCGTCATTTGTCCGTACATCGTAAGTCCGAGTTTTTCAAGGCGGCGGAATTCGTCCCAATTCGCCCAATCGGGAACGAGCATTGAATTGGAAATAATTACGCGCGGTGCGTCTTCGTGCGTTTTGAAAATTCCCACAGGCTTGCCCGATTGCACGAGCAAAGTTTCGTCGTTTTCAAGATTTTTCAGCGATTCAACAATCGCGTCGAACGCTTCCCAGTTGCGCGCGGCTTTTCCCGAACCGCCGTAAATAATCAGTTCGTCGGGATTCTCCGCGACCTCCGGGTCGAGATTATTCATTAACATTCTTAACGCCGCTTCTTGTATCCAGCCTTTTGTGTTAAGTTCCGTTCCGCGCGGCGCTCTGATAATTCTTTTTGCCATTTTCTAATCCTCAAAATGATTTGAAACCAAACTTTCGTATTGGCGCAAAACCGATTTGTAAAACCACTTCGTAAAGAAAGAACCGTTTTCGGTTTTGTCCTTCAAGAATTTCACGTTCTCTTTCAAACTTGCCGTAAGAACGTATTTTTCGTTTTTTGTAAGTTTCACTTCTTCGTTCTCCGATTCGAGTTTCTTCAAAATCGAATCGAAAATTGCCGCTTGCTTTGCAAGTTCGGGATTGCCGTACATCTGTTTTAACGCTTGCTTGCAAAAGGTCGTCAATACTTTTCGTTCGTTTTTGTCGAATGTGAACGAGTAATTTTTAAACAATTTTTTCGCCATAAATTTCCTTTCCGTGTTAACTGAAAAATTTCAAGATTTTCGATTAAACGTTACACTTTCAGCGAAAGCAATTCGTCTCTTAATTTTTTGTATCCGGGTTTAATTACGTTGTAAATATAATCGAGTCTTTCGTCGTAATGAATGAAAGCCGATTTCATTGCGTTGATATTCATCTTTTCAATGTCGTCAAGCGTAATTCCGAAAAGTTCCGACGCGGTAAGATATTCTTTTGTAAGCGTCGTGTCGCTCATTAATCTGTCGTCCGTGTTCAGAAAAACGCGGAAACGTTTTTTGTACAAAAGCGGGAACGGGTGATTTTCCAATTTATCCACCGCGCCCGTGTGAACATTGCTCAAAAGACAAATTTCAAGCGGAATGCGTTTGTCGAGAATATACTGCGCCAAGTCGCCCATTGCTACTATTTCCGTGCCTTCGTCGTTCGTGACGTAATCTTCGCTTAAACGCGTAGCGTGTCCGATGCGATGCGCTCCGCACCACTGTACCGCTTGCCAAATCGATTCTTTTCCGAACGCTTCGCCCGCGTGAATTGTGATGTTGAAATTTTCGCGTTGAATATATTGAAACGCTTCGATATGTTTTTTCGGCGGGTAGCCGCCTTCTTCGCCCGCAAGGTCGAATCCGACAACGCCTTTGTGGCGATAATTTACGGCAAGTTCCGCTATTTCGAGCGAATCTTTCATATTGCGCATTGCGCATAAAATCAAGCCGTAACCGACGCCGAAATCTTGCTTGCCGCGTTCCAAACCCGCAAGAGCGGCTTCAACGACTTCGTCCATATACAATCCGCCTTGCGTGTTCAGCACCGGCGCGAAACGAGTTTCCACGTAAACGACGCCGTCGTTGTACATATCTTCAATCATTTCGTAAGCGATGCGTTCGATGTGCTCTTTCGTCTGCATCACGGCGAGCGTATGTTCGAAACCTTGCAAATATTCGACGAGATTTCCCTTATTCGCGCCGCGATGAAACCAATCGGACAATTCTTTCGGGTCGTCGGTCGGCAGTTTGTCGTAACCGATTTCCTTTGCGATGTCAATTACTGTTTCGGCGCGCAATCCGCCGTCGAGATGGTCGTGAAGTTGAACTTTCGGGGCTTTACGGATAATTTCTTCGGTAGTCATATTCGTTTCCTTTTTAGATTTAAAATTATCCTTTTTGGCAAGCAAAAGCAATCGAATTTAATTAAACGACGTGCGTTTCTTCGAAGACTGCACGCAAGCGAATAAAAATAAAAAAAGCGACGCGGTTTGCGCCACGTCGCTTTTTACGGATTTCCCTTTTATTAAATTTACTTTATCATTTCGGCTTTCGGTTGCTTCCATGTTTTCATTTTTTCCCAATCCGGAACGTAGATTCTCATAATCAAATCGAGATTTTCATCGCGGCGAATAATAGGCAACCAATTTTCTTCGGGTACGCCCGCGGGTTTCTTTGCGGCAATATAAATTTCAATTCCGCCCTGTTTATTCAATTTCCGTCCGCTGTTTTCTCCCACGACGTATTTATGTCGGTCGTTCGGAATAAAAAACCCGTTTTTCGCATCGTACAAAGTCACCGACCAAAAAGCCTTTGCCGGCGGCAAATCCGCCGCGGTCGGCATTCTGACGACATAATCGTGCAAGGCGTTCAGCGGCTTTCCGTCTTCCGTTCCGATACCAGGATAAATCGCCTGAGTTGCAGGCAAACCGATAGGCCCGACGGCGGATTGAACAACCATCGCTTTGAGGTTCATTTGTCCTTTCGGCAAAAAGACTTGTCTCAAATAAGGATTTCCGTTCGGATTGTTCCAAATTGCAAGACACGCTTTAGCAACGCTGTCGGCAATTTCCGCTAATTTTTCACCGTCAAGTTTAACCGCGTTTTTCGGGTCGTATTTTTTGCCGGGAACAATTCCCAATTTCCCGAATGTTTCCAAAGCGGCTTTATCCATTTTATCGTTTTTATCGAAACTTATATGATTGAAAACAAATTGCATTACTTCTTCGAAATCGTTTTTATAAACAAATCGGTCGTTTTTCCATGCGGGAAAATCGACCGGCGTTTTTTCGACGGCGGGTTTCCCTTGAAATTCCGACAACGTCGTTAGTTTTATTTCTTTAATTTGTTTTTTAATACGTTTGTTTCTTGGCGGGTCGTTTAGATGCGGCATCAAGCGCAAAAACGTTATTACGAAATCGCCGCTCATGTGAATTACGGTATCGATGCCGGCGATTTTTTCTCCGTGATAATTTTTAGTATTGTCTGAATAATACAAAACCGTTACGGGTTTCTTAAAATCACCTTTCGACGTCGCCAAAGGAATGTTGACATAATGGTCGTATGCGGAAGTTTCGATTGAAACGTACTTGCTATCGAACGCGGGATATTTTATTACAATTCCGTCATCGCGCAAATCAAGCGTGGAAATAATGTAATAAGTGTCGTTGTTCGGACGCGCAATAGCCTTTACCGTATGGTCGGCAAGTTTCGTATTTTCGAAAGTCTTGTTCCAACCGTGCGTCCCTATCGGATTGTTTTCCTGCATTGCAAAATTGTTGATTACATTATACATCGCGACGTATTGCAAAGAACGATTAACAATGTTTACAAGTTCCGAATGCGACGGTTGCCGCTTGTTTTTTTGCCCCTCACTGTTATTTTTATCACTGCAAGCCGATAAAAATATTGTCGGAATAAGCACAAGTAGTATGAAAACGATTGTTCTTTTCCTCATGTAAATTCTCCTTTTTACTTTTTAGTTGTTTCCGTACGTTAATATCACGATAGTTCGGGTTTCCGCTCATTTCGGCAAACCTTCGTCCCTTTTTGAAAAATTGGTTGTACCGTTGAATTAACGCAAGAAGTTAACGGAAAAATTTCAAACTTTCAAGTTTTTATAAGGTATAATATCGTTTTATTTTTCGGCGATTCGTTAGCGACACTAACATTTTAGTTTTTTTCTTAATAGCGTGTTCAATCACAACCGAAACAAACGTAAAAACGAAAGCGAAAAAATTTTCTTATTTTGGGTTGTTAATTTTAATTTCCGAAACAAATGAAACAAAAAAACCGCTGTTTCGTCAAAACAATTGCATGAATTTGAATTCTAATTTTAATAAGGTGAAAAAATGAAAAACAAAATTAACTTGCTAACTAAGGGTTTCGTTGTAATTACGCTCTTCGCTCTATTGGTTGCAGGCTGTTCGATTAGCGGCACTTACGTAAAAGTGGACGAAAAACAAAAGCCCGCCGAACTTGTCACTTTCAATCCCGACACTGTTCACGCCAGCAAATACGATATCGGGAAAATGTGGACGTTCGATTATCCGCCCACCGATTATTTTACGAAAACTTACGGCTTTACGCCCGATGACGATTGGTTCGAAAATGTTCGTCTTTCGGCGCTTAAATTCGGCTCATGGTGTTCGGCGTCTTTCGTTTCTTCCGACGGACTTATAATGACAAATCACCATTGCGTCGATTTTATCACCAACCGAATTGAAAAGGAAGACGAAGATATCGCCGCAAACGGGTTTTATGCCGAATCGCTTGACAAAGAGCGTAAGGTGCCCGGACTTTTCGTTGACCAACTTGTTTTAATTCAAGACGTTACCGACGAAATCGTTTCCGCTATCGAACAAGGGAAAAACGACGCCGAAAAATTAAAACTGAAAGAAGATAAAATTATCGAACTTCAAAAAGAATATTCCGATGAAACGGGCTTGATTTGCAAAGTAACCGAACTTTATAACGGCGGAAAATATTCGCTTTACGGTTACAGACGATATAACGACGTGCGAATGGTTTTGGTTAACGAACGCGCCGTGGGACTTTACGGCGGCGACCCCGATAATTTCACTTATCCCCGCTACGATGCCGATTTCGCATTTTTGCGCGTTTACGACGAAGACGGAAAACCGCTTCACACGGATAATTTTTTCAAATGGAGTAAGTCGGGAGCGAAACCCGGCGAACCGCTTTTCGTTGTCGGAAATCCCGGCAGAACGGAGCGACTGAAAACCGTTTCGCAAATGTTGTACGAACGCGATTACAAATACCGTCCTGCTTCGATCGGTTTGAACGGCGTGGTAAAAATTCTCGAAGACGAAATGGAAAAACACCCCGAAAAGAAAAAGGAACTTGAAGGCTCTACGTTTTATCTCGCAAACAGCGCGAAAGTCGTTAAAGGAATTTACGAAGGTTTGCTCGACCCTTACATCGTCGCGCGAAAAAAAGCGTTCGAACGCGATTTCAAAAACGCGGTAACGGGAAATCCCGAACTTGCGAAAAAATACGGAAACCTTTGGCAAGAAATAGACAACATTCAGAACGAATACAAAACTTTTGCGGGAAAATTAATTGCGTATAAAATAGACCCGACGATTTCGTCGTTTTATTTTATGCTCGCTTTAAAAGTCAAGAAATTCGCCGAACAGATGCAACTGCCCGAAGAAAAAAGAGAACCGAAATATAAAGCGGACGAAATAGACACGACGATAGCGCAAATGTATCCCGAAAATTTCGACAAATCCGTTGAAGACAGAAAACTCGCGCTGCAAATCGAATTGATAGAAACCTATCTTTCACCCGATAATTTTGTTGTGAAAAACATTTTCAAAAATCTGCCGCCGAAAGAAGCCGCGAAAATGCTTTTGGAAAATTCGCTCATTACAAATAAAGAAAAACTCGAAGCGCTTCTGAAAAAATCGCCCGACGAAATTCTGAACACGGACGACCCGTTTATTACTTTCGTTACGAAAACGCAAGACGAATATAACCGCCTGAAAGAACGTCAGGAAAAACTATCCGAAAAAGAAAAGGTTCTCGAAAACGAACTCGGCAGAGCGTTATACGAAGTTTACGGAACCGAAATTCCGCCTGATGCGACATTTACTCTGCGCATAAGCGACGGCGTGATGAAAAGTTATCCGTATAACGGCACAATCGCACCTTTGTTTACGACTTTTTACGGATTGTACGACCGTTATTATTCGCACCAAAAGAAATACCCGTGGGCTCTGCCGAAACGTTGGGCGAATCCTCCCGCAAATATGGATTTGAGCGTTCCGTACAATTTTATTTCAACAAACGACATCGTCGGCGGAAACTCGGGCAGTCCGATAATCAACAAAAACATGGAAGTTGTGGGAGCGGTATTCGACGGAAATATCGAAAGTTTGCCCGGAACATTCATTTATTTGCCGAAAGCGAATCGTACCGTGAGCGTAGCGTCGCAGGGAATTATTGAACTGTTAAACACGATTTTAAACGCCAAAAGAATTTCGGCGGAACTCGAAGCGGGCGAAATTCCCGATAAATATAAATAAGAAACGGTTTCAAATCGTAAATAAATCCGTATTTCGTCGCCCCGCGCAAACGGGGCGATGAAAAAACGGGAAACACCTTTCGGAGGACAAATGATTTTCATAAACAAAAAAATCGTAATCTTATCCGCAACATTTCTCGTTACTCTTTTTATTCTGACAAATTCACTGAAAGACTTAAAAACGTTTGAGGGCGAAGCCTACGAAACGCTTAATTTTTGGGCGAAAGCCCGTGCGTATCCCGAAAAAGAATTTCCGTCGCAAGGTTTTGCAAGCGCGTTCGAACATGTCAAATCAATGAGCAAAGCCGTAATCGGAAACGATTGGGAGGCAATCGGTCCTAAGAATTTCGGCGGAAGAACAATCTCTATTGCCATAAATCCGTTGAACGACGAAACGATTTACGCGGGTTCCGCAAGCGGCGGCTTATGGAGAAGTTATTCCGCGGGAGAAGGCGCGGAGGCTTGGCGTAGAATCGAAACGGGATTTCCCGTACTCGGCGTAGGCGCAATAGCGATTTTGCCAAGCGACACGAATACGATATTTATCGGAACGGGAGAAGTTTACGCTTACCAAAATTCCACGGGCGGAATTGTTGACAGACTTACGCGGGGAAGTTACGGCATCGGAATATTAAAAACGACCGACGGCGGTGAAACTTGGACAAAATCGCTCGATTGGTCGATGAACCAGGAACGCGGCGTTCAGGTTATCAAAATTAATCCCCAAAACACAAATACGATTTATGCGGGCACAAGCGAAGGCTTACTCGTTTCATACGATTGCGGTGAAACTTGGATACAAAAAAACTCGATAGTAATGGTAACCGATATCGCCGTTAATTCCCTCGATACAAATAAGATTTTAATCGCGTGCGGAAATTTCGGTTCGCCGAATACAGGAATTTATCTTTCGACTGACGGCGGCAACACGTGGACGCAAACAAGCGAAGGGCTACCGTCGGGATACGAAGGGAAAGCTCTTTTTTCGGTCTTTTCGCCTAATCCGGATACCGTTTTCGTGAGTATCGGAGGTGGTTTAAGCGGCACTTGGCTATGCAAAACGACGAATTTCGGCGAAACTTGGGAAACGGTCTCAACATTGGATTATGCGCAATATCAAGGTTGGTTTTCGCACATTGTAGTTGTAAATCAAACCGACCCGAACGAAATTATTGTCGGAGGCGTCGATTTATACAAATCCACGGACGGCGGAGCGACGTTCGATCAAAAATCATATTGGTGGAAATGGTATATGGGTAGAACGATTGCCGGCGAAGAGGAAGGTCCGCCCGATTATTCGCATGCGGATCACCATTGCTACACGATTGATCCGCAAAATCCGAATGTCGTTTATTTCGGGAATGACGGCGGAATTTTCAAAACGGACGATTTCGGAGAAACTTTCCACGGACGAAACGGCGGTTATCAAACACAACAATTTTACAACGGTTTTTCAAGTTATTGGAACGGTGCGACAGTTTCTATCGGCGGTTTGCAAGATAACGCAAGCGCCGTTTATGACGGAGAAACGAACTGGATACGCGTGCTTTTTGCCGACGGAGCATGGACGGCGATTAATAACGACGACCCTGATATTATGTTCGGGTCTTATTACCATTTGTCCGTCTTGCGTTCATCTAATGGCGGCGAAGATTGGTACAACGTAAGTATGCCGAACGCGGGCAACACGGCGTTTATCGCACCGTTTATTATCTCGCCTGCAAATCAAAACGTAATGTACGCCGCGGGGTCGATGGTTCTAAAATCGACGAACAAAGGAATTACGTGGGAAGCGCAATCGCAAGGGAGCGTAAATCCCGCTATTTCGATGGCGGGTTCTTATCGGGACGAAAACACTTTGTACGTGGGCTTCGCGCCCGAAAACGGCACTCTTGACGTGAAAGTAACGCATGACGGGGGTGAAACTTGGACGAATATTTCCGAAGGTTTACCGAACCGTTATCCGATGGATATCGCCGTTGACCCGACGGACGATAATCGTATTTATATTGTATTTTCGGGCTTCGGTTCGTCTCATGTTTTTCGCTCGGATAACGGCGGCGAAACTTGGATTGATATTAACGGCGACTTGCCCGACGTTCCCGCAAATGCCGTTGCGGTCGAACCCTTCCACAGCGAATTCGTTTATGTCGGTAACGATATCGGGGTTTTCGCTTCTTCGAATTACGGAGAGACTTGGTCGTTAATGAACGAAAACATGCCCGATGCGGCTCTTGTAATGGATTTGTCGATACCGTACGGAGCAAATAAACTTCTTGCGGTCACACACGGAAACGGTGTTTTCGCCACGGATTTATTAAGTTACATTATAGAGGCGGAAGATGATCGCGCAACGGTTGAGAACTTTAATCTTCGTCAGAATTATCCGAACCCGTTTAATCCGACAACGACTATTTCTTATTCAATTCCGACACCGTCTGTCATTGTCCCGCCAAAGGCGGGAAAGCAATCTGTCGTTAATGTAACATTGGCAGTTTACAACGCGCTTGGACAAAAAATCGCAACACTTGTAAATAAAGAGCAAACACCGGGAAATTATTCCGTGCAATTTAATGCTGAAAATTTGCCAAGCGGAGTTTACTTTTACACTTTGCGCGCGGGCAACTTTGTTACAACAAAGAAAATGGTTTTGATGAAGTAAGATTTTTGATAGGACGCTGATTCGACTGATTGGTTATGATTTTAACTGATACTTAATAGAACACGGATGACACGGATTTTTTAATTATAAATGTTGAATTTTGAATTATAAATTTACGTCGTTGCAAAGGTGAAGAGACAAAGTAATCTGTTGTATTACTGCGTGAAGAAAACTTTTCCTGAAAATACAATTAAAACTTTTGCTTTCATTTTTATAAAAAGTTATATTACACGACATAATATACGCATTGCGTATATTGAATTGAGATATTATCTAAATTGCTGTGTTAGATAAGTGGGAAAATTGACGCGGAAGAAAATTTTAATAAAGGTGTAAAAATGGGAAACAGTAAAGGTTCTATATTTGAGAAAAACATTCAAAGAGGGATTGAAGAAGGTTATATCTCTCTTCTGGAGGATAAAAGTAGGATAACATATCATTGTTCAAGAGATTATTCTACTAGTTTTAAAAATCCTGAAGAAAAAGTAAGAGCGGCTTATTTTGCCGAATTAGTACTTGATTATCAGTATCCCAAAGAAAGGATAGATTTTGAAGTACCTGTTCCTAGAAGAACACCTGAGGATAGGGCGGATATTGTTGTTTTTGAAGATAATGAACGTAAAAAAACTTATATTGTCGTAGAGTGTAAAAAAGATGGCATCTCTGATGCAGAATTCAAGCAAGCTATCGAACAGGTTTTTGGGAATGCCAATAGTTTAAGGGCAAAATATGCCATTGTTGTAGCGGGAACAACAAGAACAGCGTTTGATGTCGCCGGGTTTAAGCCAAGTGAAAGAGAAAAGAATGTTATTTCAGATATTCCAAAAAAATATGGGAAAACCCCGAAATACAGGTTTATCAAGGGCGATCCTGTTAATGATATAAAAATCATCTCAAAAGAAGAATTGATAAAAGCATTGGAAAAATCTCACGATACCGTTTGGCAAGGCGGAAGATTGGCTCCCACAACTGCGTTTGACGAAGTTTCTAAACTATTATTTTGCAAATTGAAAGATGAAAAAGATACCCCAAGAGGAAAACCTTACAAATTTCAGATTGGAACTCATGAAACCGCAGAAGAAGTTTTTAAGAGAATAAACGAAATTTACCAAAAAGCAAAACAACAGGATTCTGAAGTTTTTAAAGAAGATATAAGACTTGATCCTAAAATAGTTTATAGTGTAGTTGAACATTTGCAAGGTATTGCTTTTACAAAAACCGACTTGGATACTAAAGGCGTAGCCTTTGAAACCTTTATGACGGATTTCTTCAAAGGTAAAATGGGGCAGTTTTTTACACCAAGGGAGATTATTAGATTTATGGTTAAAATGCTAAATCCTACTAAAGAAGATTTGGTGTTAGACCCTGCCTCCGGTAGTGGAGGGTTTTTACTTAATTCAATGGATCATGTAA
>CAYZMW010000085.1:0-3662 GCA_964479645.1 uncultured Melioribacter sp.
ATGTTCGCTCGCGCGCTCGGAATGAAAACCGTTGTAAACGACCCGCCGCTTGAAGACGCCGGAGGCAAAGGCTTTTCTCCGCTCGAAGAGGCTCTCGCATGCGATATTATTACGTTTCACACTCCGCTTAATTTGACGGGGAAATACAAATCGTATCATTTGCTCAATTCCGAAAACGCAAATTCGCTTCGCGACGGCGCAATTTTGATTAACTCGTCGCGCGGCGCGGTTACCGAAAACGAAACGCTTTTGCAAAAAACGAAAGCGGGCGAAATCGTTGCGGTTCTCGACGTTTGGGAAAACGAACCCGAACCTTCGCTCGAACTTGTCGCGCGCGCGGAAATCGCGACGCCGCATATCGCCGGATATTCCGTTGACGGCAAAGTAAACGGTAGCAAAATGATTTTCGACGCGTTGAATAAATTTCTCGGAACAAATTACGCTTGGCGCGCAAAGTTCGACGTTCCGCAAAACGAAATAGATTGCACGGAATTGACGAACACGGAAGAAATTCTGAAAAAGATTTTCGCGCAAGTTTATCCGATAGAACGCGACAGCGCTTTGTTCAAGCGCGAAATGAGCGCTTCGGAAAATCCCGCGCGCACGTTCGACTTGTTGCGGAAAAATTACCCCGCGCGTTACGAATTAAGCAACTACGTCGCGGTTCTTAACAAAAACGCGGACGCCGCCGCTTTGCGAAAATTCAGAATTAACGTAAAAATTCCCGATTAATTTTTATTTTTCCGCTTACAATTATTCGGAATGATATGGAAGTAATTAAATACAGCGAAGAATGGAAAGAGGCTTGGGACGATTTTGTGGACAAGTCCAATAACGGGACGATGTTCCACAAGCAGAAATTTTTCGATTATCACACGCCCGGGAAATTTAATTTCAATCATTTGATTGTTCTCGAAAAAGGGAAAATCGTTGCGCTATTGCCCGGCGCCATTGTCGAAGATAATTTGTTCGAATCCCCAATCGGCGCAAGTTACGGTTCGATAGTCATTAAAGATTATAAATTCGATAAAACGCTCGAAATCGTTCGGGCGATAATCGATTACGGAAAGCGCGCGGGCTTTTCGGGCTTTCTTTTAACTTCCGCTCCGCAGATTTACGAAACGGTTCAAAACCAAAATCTCGATTTCGCCCTTTTGTGGTCGGGCTTTAAGTACGATTTGCATTACATTTCAAGCGCAATTAAACTCGACCCGACGCGCGAAATCATTCCCCGCTTTTCGCCGACAATCAGACGCAACGTTCGGAAGTCGTTGAAAAATCCCGACATCCGCGTTGAAATAAATGAACGCTACGACGAATTTTACCCGATTTTATTGAACAACAAAGCGCGCCACAACGTAAAGCCGACGCACAGTTACGAAGACTTGCTGAAACTCAAAAAACTGATGCCTGACGCTCTGAAATTGTTTATGGTTTATTACAAAGAGAAACCGATTGCCGGCTCGCTGATGTTTTTCCCCAATAAAAACGTCGCGCTCTGTTTTTACAATATGTTGCTTTACGAATATCAACACTTAAAACCGATTCAGCGCGTAATGTACGAAGTGGTGAAATACTCGACCGAACACGGCTACAAGTACGTTGACATCGGCGTTTCGCAAGATACGAAAGCCGAAAATCCGATGACGCCAAGCATGAGTTTGATTAACTTCAAAGAAAAATTCGACGCGAAAACCGTAATGCGCAACACATTGCGGTTGATGTTTTAATGAGCGATAAAATTCTTACGGCGGATTTTCATTTCTCTTTTCTCGGTAATCCTTACTTGGATTCGCGCGTAATGAACTTCGCCGAAACGTTGCGCGAAAAAGGAAAAAGCGTTGCCGTAACGGGCTTCGATTGGTACGGAAAAATTCCCGAAAACAGACGCGAAAATTTTTCCGTTTTCGAAATCGAACGCCGTCCCGCTATTAAATTTTACTACCGATTTGCGAAAATTCTCCGAACCGCGCTTGAAAAAACAAACGCGAAAATTTACGTGGCGGAAGACGTTTATACGCTTCCGCTTGTTGTAAAAGCGGCGAAAAAGCGTAACGCGAAAGTTTATTACGACAGTCGCGAATTGTATAATTACATTGGCGGACTTACGAAAAAACCGCTCGCGCAAAAAATAATCGCGAAGATTGAGAAAAAGCATATTTACTCCGTTGATAAAATTATCGTAACGGGGGGAATGGATAAAGATTTTCTCGCCGATTATTACAAATTGCCGAATGAGAAATTTATTATTATTCGCAACATGCCGAAAATACGGGGGAAAGTCGCGCCGATTGATTTGCGGGAAAAATTCGGAATTCCGGAAAACGCGAAGATACTGATTTATCAAGGCGTTTTAAGCGCGGGACGCGGAATAGCGAAGGTTATCAAGGCGTTGAGCGATTTGCCGAATACAGTTTTCGTTATTATCGGCGACGGTCCGGAAAGAAGAAATTTTGAGATACTCACGGAAAAATTAAATCTCGAAAAACGCGTTATTTTTACGGGCGCGGTTCCGAACGAAGAACTTCTTTCTTACACGGCGGGCGCGGATATAGGCGTCGCGCTGATTGAAAATATTAGCGTCAGTTATTATTACGCGCTTCCGAATAAACTTTTCGAATACGTTGCGGCGGGCTTGCCCGTTGTGGTTTCGCCGTTGCCGCAAATGAAAAAAATCGTTGAGCGCTATAAAATCGGCGTAACTGCAAATCCCGAAAGCGAAAGGGAAATTCGCGAGGCGATTTCAAAATTGACAAACGACGAAAAATTTTATTCCGAAATCAAAGCGAACACAACCGAAGCCGCGAAAGAATTGAATTGGGATACGGAATTCCTGAAAGCGGAAAAATCATTTTTGCTTGGTGAGTAATTTTTTTACTTCCCACAAATAAAATAATTTGCGTCTTTGCGCTCACCGCCAACGGCGGGGGAAGCAATCTATCGAATTGTTAGCGAAAGACTATTCAGCGCACGGTGTGACAGATTCCTTCGTCAACCTCCCGCCACGGTGGGAGATCTCCTCGCAAGAACGCAAAAATTTTAAATCCATGGAAATCCGATGTAATCTGTGTTATCTGTGTTCTATTACTAAAAAGACATGTTATTAAACACTATTATTAAAAAGCCAATAAAAAATTCATTAATGATTTTTTCGATTTGCTTATATTAACTTTTGAATTGCTACTTTATATGGAAGGGCGGATTAAAGTAAAGATTATGAGATGTGTAATTTTAACAAACAGAATTCTCAACGTGCGAAAGACAAGATAATCGAAAACTTGGGGTATATATCTGGTATTGCGTATAGTGAAGCGTTGCACTGCATTCACAGAAAATTTCCGTAAGTAGAAAAATGATTGTATTTTTATTGCATGGAAAAATCTGAAATTAAAATATACAAAACGCCCGACGGCAAGACTTCAATTGAAGTGAAGTTTGAAAAAGAGACAGTTTGGCTAAATCAATATCAATTAGAAGAACTTTTTGAAACAAACAGAAGTACAATCAACAAACATATCTTAAATATATATAAATCGGGAGAATTAGATGAAAAATCAACTTGTGCAAAAATTGCACAAGTTCAGAAAGAAGGCACAAGAACGGTTAAACGAAAAATAAATTACTATAATTTAGATGTAATCATAGCTGTAGGATATAGGGTT
>CAYZMW010000086.1:0-10142 GCA_964479645.1 uncultured Melioribacter sp.
CTCTTCCAATTCAATTTCAGTGTACGAAGATAATTTTTTGACAAAGCGAATTTTTCTTTGTTAAAAGTAAATAATCCCGAAATGAAATAAATTACGGAACGTATTAAATTCCCCGTTTTTTCAATAAAAGAAAAAAGCAAATATTCGGGATAACTTTTATTAAAACGAAAAAATTTCATTCTTGCAATCACCTTGTTTTTAAGTTGAAACCAAGGCATATCGTTCGTTGTTCCACCGCCTATATGTATTAATTCATATTGCGGGAAATAATAAACAGCGCCGTTTGCTTTGTGCAGTCGATAACAAAAATCAGTATCTTCATGATAAAAGAAAAAGCGTTCGTCAAATCCTCCGAGATTTTCAAATGTAATTTTTCTCATAAGCATAAACGCACCGATAACGGCATCGACTTTTTGTTTTGTTTTTTGCTTTTCTATTCCTACGTAAAATTTATTGAAATAATTGAATGACGAAAATAGGCGTTCAATAAAAAAAGACGAATAGAAAATTCGCAAAAGTGTAGGGAATTTATAAGCGGAATTTTGAAATGTCCCATCGGCATACAATAATTTTGGCGCGACCAAAGAATTGGGAAGAACTTTTAATTCAGAAAGTAAAGGCGTAATTATATCAGAAGTAAATATTGTGTCGTTATTTAGTAAGAGAATATATTCTCCTTTTGCTATTTTTACACCCTGATTATTAGCCGCCGCAAAGCCGAGATTTTTTTCGTTTTTAATGAGAACGAGATTTTTATATTCGCTTAAAATTTTCTCCAAACCTTCTTCACTTGACGCATTATCCACTACAATTACTTCAAAAGAAGTGTTTTTAACATGCTTGTAAAGCGACGTTAAGCATTCGCTCAAAAGAGAAAAATTATTGTAACTGACAATAATTATTGAAAGTTCGATTTTATTGTCCGAAGCGATATTCATAAGATTAGTGATAAATTTTCATTAACGTACTATAAAGAAACGGCGACAATTTTTTGATTTTGAAAACATTGAACAAAGTTTCCATTTCTTCTTTATCTAAAAACTTAAACATCCAAAATAATAATGGCGAAATAATTGAAACAAATAAAATATACAAAACCAAATTTTGTGTGGATAATAAAAGCGCTACAAGCAAAATTAACGTTGCGGCGATGACGAATCTGAAATTTAAAATTTTAATTTTTCTAAATATTTTTTGTTGCTGCATGGACCATAAAAATACCGCCCCGCCAAGAGTTGCAAGCGTTCGCGCAACCGCCGCCCCGAGATAATCTAATTCCGAATAGAAAAGGTAAAAAAACCCCACATCAAGAACCACTAAAATTAACGCAAAAATAAAATTCTTTTTTTGCGCACTGAAAACAGTTAGCAATTCGACGGTAAAGAAATTATAGAACAAGAACAAATTCGACCACGCTAAAATTATTACGACTTTATATGCCGGCAAATACGATTCGCCGAATAAAAGAAGGACTAAGTCCTTTGCTTTGAAGGAAAAAACCGTTGCCGTAATAAACGAAAGTAGCAACAACAGTTTATAAACAAGACGAATTATATGCTTCGCGTTTTTGCTATCGTTTTTATTTGCGGAAACAATTAATGGAATTGTTGTATTAACAATGGCAACCGGAAAAACCGTAAACGGCTGTGTCAGACGAATTCCCACGGCGTAAAGTCCGCTTGCCACTTCGGAAATGTAATGCTTCGTTAGAACAATATCTATTTGTTGAAAGAATGATAATAACAAAACGTAGCCCATTAAAGGGATTGATTGTCTAATTAGCCAATTCTTTTTATTTAGTTGAAATTGAAAATGATAATTCAGTTTCTTCTTGAGAATTATTAATAAACCGATAAAGCCGGGTAAATTTGCGAGAGAAAAACTTACGACGTAATAGAGCAATTTGTCATTGGCATACGGAATAAATAAAATTAAAATAAGGAGTAAAAAGTTATCTAAAAAATTAAGAAGTGCAACAATGTGCATTCTTAGGTGAACCTTAAACGGAATTTCAAGCAATTCGCGGAAACTTAAAAAACGTGAAGAAAGAATGATATTTAAGAACAAAATATTTGAATAAACAATCTCCTCTTTTTTCAAATGAAAAATCTGGAACGACACGTTGGAAATTATCAGTAAAAGAAAAAACAAAATAATGCGTAAGGAAATGGCGTTGTTTAAGTATTCGTAATTGTTTAAATCCTTTGCCGTTTCCCTTGTTACAATTGGCGAAAATCCGAAATCAATAAATTTCGTTAGTATGTAAACCATTGAAAGAGTGGCGGAGAACAAACCGTAATTTTCAACGCCGAGATAACGCGCCGCGAAAATCACAGCGAAAAGATTAAGGAACAATCCCACCCCGCGCCCGAGCAGTATGGACGTGAAATTCAATGTAATTCTTGAACTTCGGGTACTCATTGATTGGGTACGGATGATTTTGGAAGAAAGATTTCTTCTTCGGAAGAATTTATTGAGAAAAGTTTATCAATGAATTTCAAAGTAAGTAAAATTAGCACCAAAGATATAAACCAATACGATAAGCGAGTAACCATGACAAGAAATGTGAAAGTAATAATTACAAGAATAAAAAGAAGTCCCGCCATGTAGTATAAACTATGCGTCTCAAAAAATCTGAACCAATAAAAAGTTGAAATTAATCCCAACAAATAGGGAATTAGAAATAATCCGACCGGTCCAAAATCGGCGTGAATTTCCCGCAAGTAAGTCCCGGTGTTTGTCCAAACCGGAACAAAATAACCTTTCTGATAATAACTTGGCTGCGGAATAAGTTTAAACTTCGCTAAAAATCTGTAAACAGGAAGAAACGTGTTTTGCCCGAAATCTGTTAATTCATCTTGTTTTTTTAAATAAGCGTTCAAAACGCCAACATGCGCGCTTGCGTATAAATAAAGCGAAGGCGAAATTAAAAACCCGTTTTCCAATTGTCTTAATTCTTTTGTTGACGCCTTGTAATTTTCCGCTGGCGCTCTAAAAGTTTTTACTAATGCGGCGGAAAGCACAACAAGAGTGAAAATAACTGTAAAACTTAAAATAATTTTTTTTCGATTTAACTTTGTTGTGTCATTTACATCTTTCGATTTTAAGTACCTCATTAAAACGTATGTTAAAAAGAAAATCACGATTCCGAACAACATACTTGCGCGAGCAACTTCGGCTAATGATTTCAAAACCATTGCGATAAAAGGAAGAAGCATAAAAAGTTTGAATTTATTATAATATCCCGCATAAAGAGCGGCTAAGAAAGTTGCTACGTATGTAAAAGAAAATACATACGGTATTACGCCTTTTATTTCTCCTTGCACACGCATTCTATAAACAACGGCGGACTTAATTAACACGGCGACGATACTTCCGAATTCTTTTATCAATACCATCCAATGTTGAATTGCGGCAAGGATACCAATTATGGAAAAAAGTATTATGAAAAATTTTACAGTCTTACCGTTATCGCGAAAAATATTTAATTGAAAGGATTTTTTTTCTTCAAAAACGTTTGTTTTAACTCCGAAGTTTTTTCTTGCCGTAAAAAAAGTTATTACTCCAAGTGTGAATGCGAGATGAGCAAAAATCACAACAGCCCAAGTTGTTAAAGTTAAATCATTATAGCGAATTAATTTTAGTTCATACGCGGATAATAAAAACGTCCAAATTATTGTGTAAAGCGATAAAGGATTTAATACTTTCTTAAAAAGTTTTATGCTTAAAAGTATAAAGAAAAAACCGAAAAGTAATATAAACGGTACAGTCATTTCAATTATTACACTTGAATGTTAAATAAGTTTTTAACGTACTTAGTGTAAAATTTCAACTCTTTTTCTTCAATAGCGTTTCGCGGTTCGCCTTGTTCAAATAATTTGTTAATTCTAAACGTTAAAGGAATTAAAATAAAAGCGGCGAGGAAGAAAACGAAAAGTATAATAAACGCTTTTTTTGGCGCATATTTATCATCCGGCGGAACCGCTTTGTCAACAACCAAAATTGTCGGCTGGCTTTTTTGCTCTTCAATTTTAGCCTGTTCGTACATCGGATAAATAAATTCGAGTATTTGATTTTGGATTTCGAGGTCGCGATACAAGCGGACATATTCCATCTGTAGTTTAGGAACATCTTTCATACGAACAAAGATACTATTTGAGGTTTGTTTTTTAGACGTGTACAATTCGTCTAATTTTTGCTTTAATGTTTTAATTTGAATATCCAAATCTTTAACCTGCTTGGCTTGACCCGGAAAATTTTCCTTTAACGCGGCAAGGATAATTTGCTTTTTAATCACTTCAACTTCAAGTGCGCCCAACGATTGAATGGCAACTTTCACTTGTTCTGGCACGTCGTAAACGCCGTATTTTTCTTGAAAAGCCCTAAATGCTTCTTCCGCTTTTTGTAAATCGTCTAAATTTTGCAAATATCTCTTTTCAATGTAAATTCTATGACGTCTTGCTTGTTCAGTGTTGAGCACAACATTCAAACTATCTGCAATGCGAACAAAATCGTTTGCCATTTGAGCGCTAATGTTCGGGTCTTCGTTAATTACACTAACCTCGATAAAACCATATTCGTTCATGTCAAAATCGAGGTCTCCGAGAAAAGCCTTGATTGTTCTGTCAATACTGCTATCGCTTATTGAATAATAGTCAATTAAATTATATTTGTGAATCATTTGGGTAAGAATATTTCTACTGTAAAGAAGTCCCAAAAGCACGTCTTCATTTGTCGAAACCGTACCGAATACAGCCGCACCAAGCGAGAGTGCGCTTTTCGCACCTGATAATAAACTACTTAACCCTCCAAGTCCCATTGAATTTTCGGGCGGTAACATCACGGTTGCCGTTGCTTTATATGTTTTGGGAATTAAAAAAGAAATTACTGTTGTAATTACCGTAATGCTTAAAAGTGTAATTATTAAAAACTTTCTCCACTTGAACAACACGGAAAGATAATCGCTGAAAGTAACGGTTCTATTTTCGGACATGAATATTAACTCGTTTTATTTAACAAAATGCTCATTTCATTTTTTACGAAACAATAAATTTATACCATTATCGGAAAATATCCAAAACGAATGAAAAAGGGTATTTTCCGTTTCTTACAATTCAAACCAAGAATTCACGACTTGGTTTTTGTTATCGTTGAAATTTTTATGTGTAAATTCGTTTGTATGCGGATTGTAATCGTAATCCTTAACATATTTTTCGTGATTTTTGATTACATCTTCAATTGCGTCGAGGATAAAATTGAGTTCATCGTTCGTCATTGTCGGGTGGAGCGAAAGACGCACCCAACCGGGCTTGTGTTCCAAATGTCCTTTGTTAATCTCGTCCGTGATTTGATGCGAGCGGGTCGGGTCGATGTGAAGCAAATAATGTCCGTAAGTTCCGGCGCAGGAACAGCCGCCGCGCGTTTGAATTCCGTACATGTCGTTTAGAATTTTCACGAAAAAATTGTAATGAATATCTTCGGCGTAAAAAGAAAGCACGCCGAGACGTTTTATGTTAGTGGGCGCTAACAAGTGAATTTTATCGATTTTCTCCAATCGCGGAATTGCGATTTCAAGCAATTCCTCCTCGCGTTCAAGAATTTTTTCGGTTGACATTTGTTCTTTTAACTTAATTGCCAACGCTCCGCGAATCGCTTGCAGAAAACCGGGCGTGCCTCCGTCTTCGCGCATTTCAATATCGTCAACGTATTTGTGTTCGCCCCACGGATTTGTCCAGTCCACCGTCCCGCCGCCGGGGTGGTCGGGAATTTTGCGTTCGTACAATTTCGAGTCGAAAATTAAAATACCCGAAGAACCGGGTCCGCCGAGAAATTTATGCGGCGAGAAAAATATCGCGTCAAGTTTTTCCGCGGGGTCGTCGGGATGCATATTAATTTCAATGTAAGGCGCCGCCATTGCGAAATCCGCGAAACAAAGTCCGTCGTATTCATGCATTAATTTCGCCATTGCGCGCAAGTCGGGCATTATTCCCGTAACGTTCGACGCCGCCGTAAACGAGCCGATTTTCAATTTTCGTTCGGAATAATGTTTCAGAACTTCTTCCAATTTATTCAAATCGACCAATCCGTTTTCGTCAGGTTCGAGAACCACGACTTCCGCAAGCGTTTCCAACCACGAAGTTTGGTTGGAATGATGCTCCATGTGCGTGAGAATTACAACGGGCCTATCGTTTCCTTCAAGTTTTATTTGCGATTGTAATTGTTCGGGCACGCGAAGCCCGAGCAAACGTTGAAATTTATTTATCGCCGCGGTCATCCCGTATCCCGCAAAAATCAAAACGTCGTTCTCGCTTGCGTTAACATGTCGCTTGATAATGTGCCGCGCTTCGTGATAAGCGTTTGTCATTAACGTCCCGGTAACGGTCGTTTCGGTGTGCGTGTTAGCGACAAAAGGTCCGAAATCTTCAAGCAATTTTTTTTCAATCGGTTCGTAAAGTCTCCCGCTTGCAACCCAATCGGCGTAAATTATTTGTTTTTGCCCGAAAGGCGAATTAAAAGTTTGATTTATTCCTACGATGTTTTTTCTGAAGTCGGAAAAATAGATTTCCAAATTATTCATTGTTTAACCTCAAACGTACATTATCGAAGTTGCAAAATAAGTAAAAGATTAAAATTGAAAAAAGTATTTTAAAGATTTCAAAATGTCACGCGTCAAGACAAGCCGTATTTATATTTGTCGAAGTTGGAAAACAAAATTTTATTATATTGAAAAATTATTTTGAAGCAGATTAGTGAGGCGATATGGCTCAAAAGGCGAAGCGCGAACAGTGGGGCTCTAAAATAGGTTTTATTCTTGCCGCGGCGGGTTCGGCAATCGGACTCGGAAACATTTGGAAATTTCCCTACATAGCGGGGGTAAACGGCGGTGCGGCTTTCGTTATTATTTATCTCGCAAGTATTCTTGTCGTGGGAATGCCTGTGCTAATGGCGGAAATTTTAATCGGGCGGACAGCGCACAGAAATCCCGTGGGCGCATTTAAGAAACTCTCGAACGGGTCGAAATTTTGGACCGCCGTGGGCGGTATGGGAGTTCTCGCCGGATTCTTCATTTTGTCATATTACGTTGTGATTGCAGGTTGGGCGCTCGGTTACGTTGTTGAAGCGGCAAAGGGCGTTTTCTTCGAATTCAAAACTCCCGCGGATGCCGGCGCGCATTTTAATTCGCTAATTGAAAACGTGGAATGGATAATAGGTTATTTCGCTCTGTTTATGGCGCTCACAATGGTTTTCGTGCTCGGCGGCGTGCAGAAAGGCATCGAAAAAGGGAGTAAAATTATGATGCCGATTTTATTCGTTCTTCTTATTATCTTGGTGGTGCGCGGAATTACTCTTGACGGCGCGGAAAAAGGAATTTCTTTTTTGGTTCATCCCGATTGGAGCGCCGTAACGCCGACAACGGTTTTGCTTGCGCTCGGACAAGCGTTTTTTACGCTTAGTCTCGGAATGGGCGCAATGCTCACATACGGAAGTTATATGTCCGATAACGATAACATAACAACATCAGGTTTGGAAATTGTTATTCTCGATACGGCGATTGCGCTTTTTGCGGGCTTCGCAATTTTTACGGCGGTTTTTGCTTTCGGACAAAATCCGGCGGCGGGCGCAGGTTTGATTTTTCAAACGCTTCCGGTCGTCTTTTCTCAAATGCCCGGCGGCTACGTCTTTTCAATCGCCTTTTTTATTTTGCTTACAATCGCCGCGCTTACTTCCGCAATTTCCTTGCTTGAAGTTATTACCGCTTATTTTGTTGACGAAAAAGGTTGGAGCAGAAAAAACGCCGCCATTGTCTTCGGCGGAATTACGTTTGTTCTCGGTATTCCAAGCGCGCTTTCATACAACGTGATGTCCGACGTTCATTTTTTCGGAATGACTTTTTTCGATTTCATAGATTACATTTCTTCGAATATTTTGCTTCCGGTCGGCGGTTTTTTAATTGCCGTTTTCGTAGCGTATTTTTGGGGATTGGACAAAGCGGTTGCAAATTTGAAAAAGGGCGCGGAAAATTTTCTTGAAAAGAACACTTGGATTATCGGTTCTTGGAAATTTTTTATAAAATATATCGCGCCGATACTTATAATTTTCGTATTCCTTAATTCCATCGGCGTTATCTGATAAAAACAAATTCGGTGTTGCTATGGGTAAACGTGCAAAATACGGTTTGATTTCATTCGGAATAATTTTCTTTATCCTAATTTTTTTCGGAATTGATTTTTACAACGCGGTTTGGAGTTTTCCGGGCAATTTCGATTTCATAAAAAATTTGCCGTCCGAAGATTTGCCGCTCGGAATGATACCGTTAATGGTTATCGCGCTTGTCGGCACGGGGATTTTTATCACGTTCAGACTCGGCTTTCCGCAAATTCGTTATTTGTGGCACGGTATTCTCGTAACTACCGGCAAGTATGACAATCCCGAAGACAAAGGGGATTTAAATCACTTTAAGGCGCTTTCCACGGCGCTTTCCGCCACCGTCGGTATCGGAAACATTGCGGGTGTCGCCACGGCGCTTTACTACGGCGGGCCCGGCGCGCTTTTCTGGATGTGGATCACCGCGTTTTTCGGGACGTCGCTCAAATTTGCGGAAAGTACGCTCGCTTTGAAATATCGCGATTATGATTCGAACGGAAACACGGCGGGCGGTCCTATGTACACGATTGAAAAAGGATTGGGAGAAAAATGGCGCTGGCTTGCCGTGGCGTTTGCAAGTTTCGCAATAATATGCTCTTTCGCAACGGGTAATGCTATTCAATCTTTCACCGTTTCCGACCAAATTTATTCCGAATTCGCGCAAGTTCTCGGAACGCATCATTTTCTTACGGAGAAATTTGCGGTGTTCGGAAATTTCACCGTTTCGGCGTTACAAATAATAAACGGCGTTATTCTCGTGGTGATTGTCGGCGCGGTGATTATCGGCGGAATTAAAAGAATAGGAAACGTTACGGGTTTTCTCGCACCTTTCATGGCGGCGTTTTATGTTTTCAGCGCGCTTGTTATTTTGCTCGCCAATGCGGGCGCGCTCGGCGAAAGTTTTTCGCTCATTATTCACTACGCTTTTAATCCGCCGGCTCAAATTGCGGGCGTAGGCGGCGGGACTTTCCTTGTTTTTCTGAACGTGATGCTTTGGGGAATCAAGCGCGGACTTTATTCGAATGAGGCGGGACAAGGTAGCGCGGCAATTGCGCATTCCACGGCTAAGACAAAATACCCCGTGCGCGAAGGAACGGTTGCAATGCTCGGTCCTTACATCGATACAATTATTATCTGCACAATGACCGGTTTGGTAATTATCGTCACGGGCGCATGGCATTTCACCGATTTTTATAAAACTTACATCGACCCGAATTTCACCGGAAACTTAATGAACAGTAGCGTACTTACCGCTTACGCTTTCAAACAAGGGCTCGCGTGGCTTTTCCCTTACGGCGATAAAATTATCACGCTTTCGGTTGCGCTTTTTGCAATTTCCACGGCAATAAGTTGGTCGTTTTACGGCGACAGGGCAACGGATTACCTTTTCGGTGAAAAGGCGATAATTTACTACAAATGGGTTTTTCTTCTCTTCGTGTTTATCGGAGCGGTCGCGCAACTCGAAGCGATTTGGGCTTTCGGCGACGCGGCTCTCGGTTTTATGACCTTTCCGAACTTAATTGCAATAATTTTGCTTTCGGGCAAACTGAAAAAAATGACAAAAGAATATTTCTCGCAAAAATTCTAACCTTGGTTTTTACACCCCGCTTCGGCGGGGTTTTTATTTTCAGAAAAATTGGAACAAATTGCCAACGGGGTTTTATACGGATTGCCGAAAAAATCGGGAGGTTAAAATGGCAATTAGAAAAGAGTATTCGAAAAACAAAGAAGTTTGCAAAGTAACTTTTGTTTTACCCCGCGACATAGCACGGAACTTCAAAACCGTCAGTCTCGTGGGAGATTTTAACGAATGGAACCCCGACGCTAACAAGTTTGCGGAAACGGAGAAAAACGGCGATTATTCCGTTACAATAGAACTTCCCGCCGGCAAAAAATATCAATTCAGGTATCTTGCCGACGGCGTGCATTGGTTCAATGAAGAAGAAGCGGACGGAGAAATCCAAACTTACGTCGGTTCGTATAATTCGGTTCTTGAA
>CAYZMW010000087.1:0-5851 GCA_964479645.1 uncultured Melioribacter sp.
TCCCAAGTAATTTCAAGCCTTTCGGTTTCACGGTTCAATTTAATCTTTACGGGTTGCATCTTCTCTCTTTTTAGTAAGTTAAAATGCAAATATAAAAAACGTCGAATTATTTGTTGACACGTATTACAAAAAGATTTTCAATCGCGAATAATTAATAGCGTTCAGCGTTCATCAGTGAACTGTTAACAATGAACGGTGAACAATTCCCGACAGCGTCTGTCCTTGCGACCCCGCCAACGGCGGGGTGAAGCAATCTATCGAATTTTCAGCAAAAGACTTCTCAGCGCACGGCGCGGCGGATTGTTTCGTCCTTGCCGACTTACGTCGGCTCGTCCTCGCAAGGACCGAAAAATTCAACATTTTTTCAATCCCGCTACAGCGGGAAAATTTAAATTCCGCCTTGTTTGAACAACCAATCAGTCAATCATCCATTCGTCCAAAATTCATCATTTTTTCAATCCCGCTCCGGCGGGGCAACATTCATAATTCATAATTAAAAGAAATCCGTGTTTCATTTAAAAAATGGAAGAAAGTGACATGTTCTTCAATTCCCTCATTCCGTTTCTTCAATCACTATTAAAAATCATTTTCCTAAGATTTTACGAATCGTTTTGATTGTCTCGCGCGAAAGTTTTTCAAGGGAAACGACTTTATCGGCAATTCCCAATTCAATAACCGCTTGCGGCATCGAGTGAATTACCGCCGTGTCGGGCGATTGCACGATAATCTTTCCGCCCGCGGCGTGAATTTTCCCAGCGCCGAGCGAACCGTCTTTTCCCATTCCCGTGAAAATTATTCCGAGCGATTTTTCGCCGAACGCCTCCGCAACCGAGAAAAAAAGCGGGTCGGCGGCGGGACGCAAAAAATTATACGGTTCGTCTTTGGTTAATAAAATTGTTTTCGCCGTTTTATTAATCTTCATGTGGAAATCGCCCGGCGCAACGTAAACGTTACCGGGTTTTATGTGCATACCGTTTTGCGCGAGTTTAACCGAATAAACCGAAGCGGCGTCCAAACGTTGAGCGTAGGTTTCAAGCATCCAATCGGGCGCGTGAAGCACAATAAAAAAAGCCGCTTGTTCGGTGTACGGCAAATTCGCAAAAAAATGTTGCAGCGTAATCGGTCCGCCCGTGCTTGACGCAATCGCCACACCGACGAAATCGAAATAGGACTTCGTTTTCCGTGTTTCGTATTTGTAAAACTCCACAGTTAATTTTCTTTCGATGAAAGAATATTGCAGAGGCCTGACAAAAGCGCACGGGAAATTTCGCGCGTGACCGTCGACGACAACGCATGTGAAAATACGCGGATTTTTCTTCCTCATTTTGTCGAAAAACTCCGCCGCCTCTTTTGGGGAACGAACATCGTTTAGCGAAAGGATAACGCCGTTAACCTGTTTATCGTTGTACGCGGTCAATTTGTCGAACGAGTCGAATGTTACGATTTCGCAATTCAATTCTTTCAAGGCTCGTAAAAAAAGTCTTTTGGAAAAAATATCGTTTTCCAATAAAATAACTTTTCGCTGCGGCGTCATTTTTAATCTCCGATAAAAAAATTCGGTTCTCTAAATTATTATTAAAATAATCCGAATATAATATTAACAAATAAGGAAAAAAAATGTACGAGATATTATCCGTTTTTTTGGCAATTTTGCTTCTTGTCGCTTTGGTCTTGTTACTTAAATATAAGAAAAAAGCGGCTGCCGCCGATAAATTTTTACTTATCGAAAAAGAAGCGGCGCAAATAAAAAATTTGTACGAAAACCTGAAACGGGGTTACAAAAATCTTGAAGCGCAAAACGAAAGCCTGAAAGAAAAAATTTCGTCGCTCGAACAAAAATTAAAATTGTTGGAGAAAGCAAATCTCGAACTTCTCGAACGCAAAGAGCAATTGCAAGAGAGCAAAGAAAAACTTGAACTTCTGCACAAGCAAAAGCAGGAAATGTTCGCAATGGCTTTGCACGATATCAAAAATCCCATTTCCGCAATCAAGAGTTATCTTGATTTGCTCGATTCATACGATTTGACGGCAAGCGAGCAACAGGAAATAATGGAAGGACTTATGGCTTCGTCGGAAAAAATCGTGAGACTTGCGAGAGAAATTACCGAAGTGGTTATTTCCGACGATATTACGGAAAATTTCAATCTTCAAAAAACGTCTTTGAACGATATCATTCATTCTGTTTATTTGCAGAACGTGGCTTACGCGGAAAACAAAAAAATAAAATTGATTAACAAAAGTTCCAACAAACTACCGCCCGTTAACGTTGACCCCATGAGAATTGAAGAAGCGATTGATAATTACGTTAATAACGCAATCAAATACAGCGAAGAAGGAAGCGAAGTGATTATCAAATCGTATTTCAATCCTAAGACCGTAACCGTGGAAGTTGTTGACAGCGGTCCCGGGATTCGCGAAGAAGACGTCGAACGCGTTTTCGACAAAGGAGTGATTTTGGATAACAAGCCGACTGGCGGCGAAACTCGCAACGGTATCGGACTTTGGATTGTGAAACATATAGTCGAAAAGCACGGCGGGAAAGTTTGGGTGAAAAGCAAACTCGGACGCGGTTCAACGTTCGGATTGGAACTGCCGATTGCACAAGACGAATAATTTTTTTCGATTAAATTTAAAAGCCCTCGCGACGCATTTGTCGGAGGGCTTTTTTATTAATTAAAGTGGGGTTATGGTCATTTCTTTTTGGGGCCTATCATTTCTTCGGGACGAACCACTTTGTCGAATTCTTCCGCCGTTAGCAAACCGAGTTCCACAGCCGCTTCTTTAAGCGTTTTATTTTCGGCGTGCGCTTTCTTCGCAATCTTAGCGGCGTTGTCGTAACCGATTACGGGATTGAGAGCGGTTACGAGCATTAACGAATTGTGCAAGAAGTAATCGATTTTTTCTCTGTTCGGTTTTATACCGACCACCGCTTTGCGCGTGAAACTTTCGGAAGCGTCGGCAAGAAGTTTAATCGATTGTAGTAAGTTGTAAATCATTACGGGTTTGAATACGTTCAGCTCGAAATTTCCGCTTGCGCCCGCGAAGTTTATCGTGGCGTCGTTTCCCATTACCTGAACGCAAACCATTGTCATTGCTTCGCTTTGGGTCGGATTAACTTTGCCCGGCATAATCGAACTGCCGGGTTCGTTTGCGGGAAGACTGATTTCGCCGATACCGCAACGCGGACCGGAAGCGAGCCAACGAATATCGTTAGCAATTTTCATTAACGAAGCCGCAAGCGTTTTCATTACGCCGCTCGCTTCCACGATTGCGTCGTGAGCGGCGAGCGCTTCGAATTTGTTCGGCGCGCTCTTGAAATCGAGTCCGGTGATTTCGGAAATTTTTTTCGCGGCGAGTTCCGCAAAATCGGGATGAGTGTTCAAGCCCGTGCCGACTGCCGTTCCGCCGAGCGCAAGTTCTTTCAAGCGAGGAAGCGCCCCTTTAATTCTTTCCAAGCCGTTTGTGAGTTGCTGAACGTAACCGGAAAATTCTTGTCCGAGAGTAAGCGGCACGGCGTCCATTAAGTGCGTGCGTCCGATTTTCACTATATCTTTAAACTCTTCGGATTTTTCGGCGAGTGCGTCGCGAAGTTCAGTAATTGCGGGAATTAAGCGATGCACGATTTGCTCAACCGCCGCGATGTGCATTGCCGTCGGGAAAGTGTCGTTGGAAGATTGCGCTTTGTTGACGTCGTCGTTCGGGTGTATCGGATCTTTGCTTCCCAAAACACCGCCCGCCATTTCAATTGCGCGGTTAGCAATAACTTCGTTCGTGTTCATGTTGGTTTGAGTTCCGCTACCGGTTTGCCAAACCACAAGCGGAAAGTGCTCGTCGAGTTTTCCCTCGATAACTTCGTCCGCCGCTTTGATTATTAAATCAGCTTTTTCTGCTGGAAGCATTCCGAGTTCCTTGTTCGCCATTGCGGCGGCTTTTTTCAAAATTCCCAATGCTCTGATTAACTCGCGCGGCATTCTTTCGCCGCCGATTTTGAAATTCATCAACGAACGGGCGGTTTGCGCGCCGTAATATTTATCGGCGGGAACTTTAACTTCGCCCATCGTGTCGCGTTCAATTCTATATTCCATCTTTAACTCCGCTTATTAATTTTTTTATGATATGAAAAATTAAGACTATCTTATCTTAATAGCAATTTCGAAAAGAGAATAAGCGGAAAATGTTGGTGGAGTGGGTAAAGGAAGGATTAAGTTTGAATGATTAAGTTATGCACAGTGGAGTTGTTGATATGTCGTTTATTTTTGTTTATTATTTTTAATTTAATCACTTTTTCCGCATTGCTTATAGCCATTGTTTGCCACAGTTATTTTTTAATTTTCACTAATCCTATTCAACCATTGTCTGTCAATATTTAATATTTTAAAAGGCAGTTCTTCATCATTATCATTTTTTATAAATAAAAATACCTTCGAGAATAATTTTTCTTTTATTTTGATGGCTGCTTGTGTATCGAAATTTTGATCTCGCCATATTTCTACTATCCTTCTTGGAAGATAAAAACCCAATTTAATTTCTTCATTAATTGTAATTATCCAATAATCAAGTTTTTTATGATAATAATGAAATTGTGCATTAAGTCTTCTTTTATCTAAAAGAGTATCTCTTAGATTATCAGTGTTTGCGAATAGAAATAACATATCGCCACTTTCAAGTAACCCAATTATTACTCTATTCTCAAACTTATAAAAGGAATTTAATATATCTCCTATATACGAGTCTTTTTCATGTATAAGTCTTGCATCCTTAACATCATCATTCCCTTTTAAAAATAAATGTAAATCGTCTAAATCTTGTTGACTAAATTGTTTCAAGTATTGATCAGAAAGCATATGAAATTTATCACAAATATCATTTGGAAGGAACCACCTTAAACTAATCAATGGAATTTTATTGTTTGCAGCAAACTCAAAGGCATCTTTAGTGAATTCTTCAACCGCAGCAACTCCAACTTGATAAAAAAATCTTTGCCTATTATCAATTGCCAAAATTATTCTTCTATTATTTTGTCTTTTTTCAATCAAATCTCTTGTAACAATTTCAAATTCATTTATATCATTTCTTAGACCTAAAGCATTTCGGATTGTAGGTAATCCGATCTTTTTATTATAGGCTTTGCATTCAAAATTTAATCTTGATGGATAAGAAAACGGAATTTGAATTGGGGGATTAAGTAATACATCTGCATCGTGTGCCGCTCCTTTTCCATTAATAAAAGTAAGTCCTCTCTGTTTATAAATGAAAAGTCCATCGGGATTAACCAACGTGAATCCACAGTTTAATAATAGTCGTCTAACTATATATTCAAGTAAACTCCCTTTTATTTTTGCTGCACTCATTATCAGTTCCTTAATTATTATTTTAACAGTCCTTTCGTTTAGATAATAAGCTAAAAATTAAAATAAGCAAAATCAAAAAAATTTATTAAAGAATTTTATTAACGGTGTTTAATAGCGTTCGGTGCTCGGCACGACAGATTCCTTCGTCCCGCCAAAAGCGGAACTCGGAAAGACTGTGTTTATTTTGGTTGACGCACGGCACTGCAGATTGCTTCGTCGTCCTCCCGCAAAAGGCGGGAGGTCTCCTCGCAAGGACTTGAAATTTTTAAATCCGTGAAAATCCGATAAAATCAGTGTTATCCGTGTTCTATTAAAGGTAGCAAGTAACGCGTGACAAGTGACGAGTTTCTCAATTCTTGCAATCCATTCATCCAATCAATCATTCATAATTAAAATAAAAATCGGAACTTTTTGCATTCCATGAAAGAGTTGAGTTACGGAGAGAAGAAAATTAAGATTTCATTAAATCGGTTTTGCGAACAAATCGTATTCGTCGTAAT
>CAYZMW010000088.1:0-30788 GCA_964479645.1 uncultured Melioribacter sp.
ACTTACTTGATAATCCGTACCTTCGGCGGCATAAAGCGTCCCGTTGTTATCGAATGCAAGTCCGAACATTACTTTATTTCGTCCCGTTCGTCCGACATGCGTTGTATCGCCCGTTTCCACATTCACTTTCATAATCAAATCTCTGGCTGCATTACTACGGGAGGCGGCAAACAATTCATTGTTCGTATGACTAAACGTAATAGCGGCAAGTCGTATGGGTAAATCAGCGACGTAAACTGCTGTATCGGCTTCAATATCCAAAACATACAATTTACTGTCGGCGCCTGCGCCATACAGAACACCGTTATTATCAAACGCAAAAGCGTCCAATGCCACGTTCGTTTTTGCAATGGGATAAGCCGAACCGTCTTGCGAAGTCAATACAAGAATAGTCGGATTCTCAGTATATGCATTACCTTCAAGAGCATATAAAACATTTGTATTGGGGTTAATTGTCACGGAGCGAACAGGCTTGTAATGTGTTTCACCGAGGACATTTGCTTCTCCGTTATTAACATTTATTGTCGCCAATATCCCACCGCCTGCATTTCCGTTAGTTGCATATAATTTATATTTTTCAACTTGTCTGATTTCATAACCTTCAGCAACTAACTTAATAGATTTTGATATGGAAGAATTACTTACAACAACTAAATTGTCATTATAAACGGTATCAATGGTAGGAACAAATTTCATCGAGAGAACAAGAGAATCATATGCGTTTAATGAAAGAGGAAAATCCGGTAAATTTATGATATCAATATCTGAAACCGAATGTGTAATATCCGTAATTTCTAACGGGGTTGCACCATAATTTTTAATTGTTAAATTATAAATATCACTTTCACTCCCCACTTCAATTTGCCCGAAATATATCGAGTCGGTAGAGAAAAAGGCTGTCGCCTCTTCAAAAGGATTAGCGCGTACACCTGCTATTCTCACACCCCAATGGTTTGTGCTTGCAACGTGTTCCGTTGCAAACCATATCGTATTCGTATCGACAGGATCTTGCCATGCACCGTTGTAATCGCCCCAACGGTTTCTTCCCGTGCCGTAGTCAACCACATAATTGCCGTATCCGGGTTCGAACAACATGTCATTTGAATAACTTCCGCCCGAAGAATAAACGAAAAATCCCGCTCCGATATATTCATCGGTTGAAGAACGGCTATACGTTATAAAAACATTATTTTTTGAATCAAGCGCAACGGCAGGGTAAAAATAATAATGTTCATTATCGGCGAAAACCAAGTCTTCTTCGGCATTTAAACCATCCAAATCCACCTTTACAAAATGAACACCCGATTTAGCCCCGACAGCAACTGCATGAGTTAAATACAATTTCCCCCCTTTTACAACAGGTTCGTTTCGCAAATTCTTTCCCCCTGATTCAATTGCTAACGAACCGCCACCAAGCTGTTGAGCGAGCGGCGGACTTGTATATGTTGTAACCGCTACAGTATAGCCACTCAATTGCGGATTTGTCAAAGGATTTTCCAAAATATAGACGCCAATATTGTTTGCCGTCGAATAAGGAGAATGCACCGCAAAATAATATTTATCTTCAGCATCCGCCATAATAACCGGGCGTATTCCGAAACTGGAATATGATGAAGCGGGATATGTTATTCTCCAAAGGTCAGTCCACGTCACCTCTCCCGCCGTATTATTATAAAGATTACTTTTATCGATAATTCTTATTCTTGTTCCTTGATAACTATATGAAAATGAAAACTGATTAGAAGTCAGATACAACGCCTTATCGTCAAAGCCCACTCCTTGATAATCCGACCAACCGCCAGAAGGCGTTGAACCGTAAACATTGGAGGGCAATGCCCAGTTATACCATGTTCCCAAAGGATCATCGTCGTCCGAAACAGAAATTAAATAAAACGCTTCGCTTGTGGATTCATTCATATCCAACCAAACCATAACCCAACGATGTGCGAAATGATCGTAAATCACTTTCGGGTCAAAAGGATCGGCGGCGGAATATACGGAACGAAACCAAGCGTTCGCATTAATATCTTTTAATAAATTCCCTTCTTTATCGGTAATTCTGAAATACGTATTTACAACATGAATAATATGCTCAGGCCCGACAGCAAGGTGAGGGTCGGGCGGAATACTGTTTCTGTGAGGGGCACCCTGAAATTCCTTAACGACAAAAACGCTATCACTAAAATCGTTAATACTTTTACTGTACAACGGTAAAAAATCAGGCTGTTCGCCGAAAATTTCATCGTCGGCTTCCGTTTCTATCTCTTCTATTTCAGGATTGACGAATAATTTAACTTTTTGTGATACAACTTTAGCCATTTTACCGAAAGAATCCGTAGAAACCACAACTCCCGATTCCACGGAACCTTCCGCAGGTCCTTGATAACTGATTTGTCCGTAAACCGTAATAACAGAAATTAGAACAAAGAACAAAAAACGTTTCATAAATTCTCCTATTATATTTTTTTTACAATTATTCGTATTCCGTCTTTCGCAATCACTTTTATTTTATTTCCTTTATCAACATATTCGCCTTGAGTTACAACATCCACTCTTAATTCGTCAATTAGTGCTATGCCGGAAGGACGTAAATCGGAAAGCGCAATCCCTTCTTTGCCAAGAAGAGGTTCGTTTTTTTTATCTTCGATTGTTCCGTCATAGCCTGAGTTAGATTTTATTTTTTCTTTTAGAATAAAATTATTCCAAATTCGGGTTTTCGGTAAAAACTTAAATAAAAAATACGTAAAAATTACGGACAAAACAAGCGAAGCCGCAAGTTGCCACAAAGCAATTTCAATATTTTCCGGGGTAATAAAATCGAATTTGGGCAATAATCCCAAAAACAAACTGGAAATTATAGCCAATATTCCCAAAACCCCCGTTATTCCGAAACCCGGAATTACGAAAATTTCCAGCAATAGTAAAATCACACCAATCACAAAAACCGCGACATCCAATGCGCTTACCAAGTTCAAAATAAATCCCGAACCGAAAAACAAAATGAAAGCGATAATCGAAAGCGTACCCGCAATTCCCCACCCCGGCGTTTTTATTTCCACAAACATTCCGACCATTCCTATCATAATCAAAAGAGATGTAATAATCGGGTTGTTCAAAAATCTCACAACCTTTTCGCCGGCATTTTCGGAAACATTAACAATTTCGGCATCGGGAAGGCCTATAAATTCAGCGACTTCATGAACATCGGCAAGAATAGTATCCGCAATACCGTAACGGACGGCTTCTTCGGCGGTTAACGTCACTAACCGCGTGCTATCGACAAGTCCGGGAACCACGACGCGTTCGTCAACCATCGCTTCCGCTATCTTTTTCGGACGACCGTTTTTCTCAGCCGTAGCACGCATTTCCGAACGCATGTAAGATTGGTATTTTTCCGATTGCTTCTTCCCTTTTTCATCCACAACAGTGGTCGCACCGATTGAAGAGCCCGGAGCCATAACGATTTTTTTAGATGAAAGAGCGATTAGCGAACCTGCGGATATCGCACGTTTATTAACGAAAGCGACGGTCGGGATTTCGGCGTTCAAAATCAAATCCTTGATTTCGGTTGCCGCATCAACCCTTCCGCCGAAAGTATTGATTTCGAAAATTATCGCACGAGCGTTATTTTCTTCCGCCTCTTTAATTCCGCGTTCCACATACGGAACAAGTCCGGGATTAATCTCTCCTTTTATGGAAATCAAATAAACGGAGGACGATTGAGCATAAAAAGCATATGAAAAAAATAATATGATAATGAGAAATTTTTTCATTTTCCGTTCGGATAAATTCTATTTAATGTATGAATAATATATAAAAAAAACGTTGTTCGAAATCACAAAAAGGCATAATTTAAGATTTTGTAAACAAGCTTCGCCGCAATAAAATTCGATGAGAGATGAGCTTTCGAAGGAGCAAGTTCCACAACATCGAAACCGACAATGTTTCGCTTCGTTCCGACAAGTTTCAAAAAATTCATCGTTTCGTCCCAAAAAAGTCCGCCCGGTTCGGGCGTTCCCGTTGCGGGCAAAAGCGAAGGGTCGAAAGCATCAACGTCAAATGTAATGTAAACGTTTTCGTTCAACTTCTCCAAAGCGCGTTTCATCCAATTCTTTGAATTGTAAATGTCGCGCGCGTAAAAAGTAGCGATTTTATTTTTTGCAATAAATTCGGCTTCGCTTTTGTCTTGCGCTCTAATGCCCACTTGGACAATGTTTTTCGTAAATTCCGCAACGCGCGCCATAATGCAAGCATGCGAATATTTCGTACCTTCGTAAGTATCCCGCAAATCGGAATGCGCATCAAACTGCAATACGGAAATATTTTCAAAACGTTCGGCGAAAGCCTTAATCGGCGCTTGTGAAATCGTATGTTCGCCGCCGAGCGTTACGACGAATTTTCCGTTTCCCAAATTCTCTTTTACTGATTTGTAAATTTTTTCGAGAGATTTTTTCGGCGTAAGTTTCCCGAAAGAGAGTTCGGGCAATGTCGCGATTCCTTTTTCAAAACATAATTCGCGACGTGTTTCTTCATCGTAAAATTCCACGTAATGAGACGCTTTAAGAATTTCTTTAGGCCCGTTTTTTGTCCCTTTTCCGTAACTTACCGTTTTTTCGTACGGCGCGGAAACAATTACGATTTCGGAGTTTTCGTAAGAAGAATACTTTTTCTCAATGCCGAGAAAATTTTTCGATTTGGGTAGCGTTTTCATTAATCTTTTAACGTTAGTGATTGCTAACTAATATAAAATAAAAAAGCCGCCGAAAACGACGGCTTCGATTTCCAAATAATCTTAATTTTTCTCTTTGAATTCTTTCATAAATTCCACCAATGCTTCCACACCTTCGGGCGGGAAAGCGTTGTAAATTGATGCGCGCAAACCGCCAACAGAGCGATGCCCTTTCAGTCCTACAAGTCCCCGCTCTGAGGCTTCCGCAATAAATTTCTTTTCGAGTTCTTCATTTTGCATTCTGAACGTAACGTTCATTATCGAACGGTCTTCTTTCACCGTAACCGTGCCTTTGTAATAACCGTCGCTATTGTCAATAAAATCGTAAAGCAAATTCGCTTTTTCAACATTGCGTTTGTACATTGCATCGAGACCGCCGTTCTTCAACAGCCATTTGTAAACCAAGCCGATAATGTAAATTCCGTAAGTGTTCGGCGTATTGTAAAGCGAATTTTTAGAAACGTGTATCGAGTAGTTTAAATAAGTGTGCAAATCGTCGGAACTGCGAGCAACCATATCATCGCGAATAATTACAAGCGTAACGCCGGATGGTCCCATATTCTTTTGCGCGCCAGCATAAATTAACGCATACTTGCTTACATCAATTTTTTTGTGAAGAATATCGGAAGACGCATCGCAAACAAGCGGAACGTCGCCTACTTCGGGTTCGGTTTTGTATTCCGTTCCGAAAATCGTGTTGTTCGAAGTAAAGTGAACGTAAGACGCATCTGGACTAAGTTTCAGCTCGTCTTGACGCGGCAAGCGAGTAAAATTTTCTTCCTCCGTGGAAGCCGCAATGTTAACTTCGCCAACTCGCTTCGCTTCTTTTACCGCTTTTTTCGACCAAGCGCCTGTTACAATGTAATCGGCTTTGTTATTCGGCGGCATGATATTCAACGGCACCATTGAAAATTGAAGCGTCGCGCCGCCTTGTAAAAACAACACGTGATAGTTATCGGGAATATCGAGAAGTTTGCGCAAATCGCTTTCAGCCTCTTTGATGATGTTATCAAAAGTTTTGGAGCGATGGCTCATTTCCATTACCGACATTCCCGCGCCGGGATAAACAAGCATTTCGTCTTGCGCTTGTTTTAACACTTCTTCCGGTAGTACCGCAGGTCCTGCGCTAAAATTAAAAACTCTTTTTTCCATTTTATCCTCTTTCTTTTTTTGTTCCGTAATTATAAATTAAATTTCATGAACCAAAAGTCCGTCACGCAATTTCGGTTCGAACCATGTTGACTTCGGCGGCATTGTTTCGCCGGCATTCGAAATATTCATCAAATCGTCAACCGTAACCGGATACATCGAAAACGCGACTTTCGCTTTGCCGCTATCGACAAGACGTTCAAGTTCTTTCGTCCCGCGAATACCGCCGATAAAATCAATTCTGTTATCGGTGCGCGGGTCTTCTATTCCCAAAACTGGATTAAGCAAATAATCTTGCAAAATGCTCACGTCGAGATTTCCGCCGACCGTATCGGCTTCTTTCACATTCGCGTTCGGTTTAAGCAAATACCATTTGCCGCTCAAATACATTTTGATTTCGCGACGTCCGTTCGGTTCGGGCGTATCGGTTTCCGTAACGTCGAAATTTTCTTTCACTTTATTCAAAAATTCTTCTTCCGAATTTCCGTTCAAATCGAAAACCACGCGATTGTAAGGCAATATTTTCAACTGTTCCGCCGGGAAAAGAACGGCAATGAAATAATTGTATTCCTCATCGCCGGTATGATTGGGATTTTCGTTCATCATCACTTTTTGAGCGCGACTTGCACTTGCCGCACGGTGATGTCCGTCCGCAATGTAAAGTTTATCAACTTGCCCGATTTCATAAATTACAACGTCGTTAAAATCTTCGGGCATAATCCAAACGGTATGGCGAATTCCGTCCGGCGCGGTGAAATCGTAAACGGGAGCGTTCGTTTCCATTGTTTTGTTCACGATTTGATTAACCTTTTCAACGCCTTTGTAGGTAAGAAAAACAACACCCGTTTGCGCGCGCGTTGTAACGATATGATTTGTTCTATCGTCTTCTTTCGCCTTGCGCGTTTTTTCATGCTTCATAATCACATCGTTGTCGTAATCAGCCACGGAGAAAGTAGCGGTAATTCCCACTTGCGAATGTTCGCCCATGATTTGTCTGTACAAATAAAATCGCGGAGTTTCGTCTTGTATCATCGGCGCTTTTTCTTTCAGACGCAAATAATTTTCCTTCGCTTTTTGATAAACGTCGGGCGAATACGGATTAACGTCTTCGGGCAAATCGATTTCCGAACGCGTGACATGCAAAAAATTCAGTTCGTTGCCTTCGGCTTCGCGAGCCGCTTCTTCCCTATTTACAACATCATAAGGGACACTTGCAACTTTATCGACTACTTCAGGTACGGGACGTACCGCTTTGAAAGGTCTGATAACAGCCATTTATCACCTCAATATCAATTATTAGAAGAAAACAACAATTAGAAAGAGCCGTTAAGAAAACATCTCTTTTGATTTTTCGGAAGTAATTATATAATCGTACAGGTCTTTCTCGTCGGGCATTATATTATCGACGTCCTCTTTAATCGCAAAAAGCTTTGTCCTTCCGCTTTCTCTGAAAGGTTTAACTTTGGTAGCGAAGAGTTTTTCGTTTAATAAAGGGAGATGCTCGCCGAGCACGACCATTTTCGGCTTGTACTTCATAAAAAGTTTTAAGCCCTCCGCTCCGTTGTCCGAAACCAAAACTTTGTAGTTGTCTTTTAAGCTATTTTTAAGGGATTCCACCAATTGCGTATCCGTAGTAATAATCAAAAATTTGTCTCTGTCAGGCGCATCGTCGATAACCTCTTCTTCTTGGGCGTCTTCTCTCGTTTTTTTCTTTTTCCGAAGAATATCGAAAAACTCTTTAATGCGCGAATATGTATGTTCGTACAAAAGCGGTTTAAGCATGTAATCAAGCACACCCATGCTCATAACTTTCGCAACCGTATCCTTTTCCGAAACGGCGCTCAAAACTATTACGTCGATATCTTTAAGTGTTTCGTCGGAACGCAACGCCTGTAAAACTTCAACACCGTCCATAACAGGCATGGTTATATCCAGAAACATAACTTCCGCCTTGAATTCCTTGAGTTTGGAAAGCGCGTCCGCTCCGTCGGTAGCTTGTTCCACAGTGCACGCGAATTTCTTCGTAAGAAGTCTGCTAAGAAATAATCTTACGTTCGGGTCGTCATCAACAATTAATACATTAAACATATTTTCGCCAATTTTTTTGTCTTAAAATTTACGAAAAAGGATATAATTATCCAATCAAAGAAAAGCACGCCAAAGCCATATTCGGCACATATTACGTAAATGTTTACCCGAAAATTTCCGCTAACGCTTCGTCTTCCGTAAAAACCGAAAATTCAACGCTTTATAGAACTCTTTGAATTTAGCCGCCTAACATCAAAATTAGTTTTCGCGTGATAACCATTTCGGTTCATACCGAGCGATGAATAAATAAGCGTACTTCCGCGAAATTATTTATTTTCACATATCCGATTTTCCATAAATTACGGAGATAATAATGCAAATCACTTTTATCGGCGCGGCTCAAACCGTCACGGGGTCCGCGCATTTGTTTGAAACGGAGGACGTGAAATTTTTGCTCGATTCAGGCTTGTACCAAGGGAAAAGAAAACACGCTTTTGAACTTAACAGACAATTCGATTTGTTCGACCCGAAAGAAATAGATTTCATAATTCTTTCTCACGCGCACATCGACCATTCGGGAAATATTCCCACGCTTGTAAAGAAAGGCTTTCGCGGACATATTTTCACGACGTTCGCAACGCGCGACCTTGCTCGCATTATGCTTGAAGACAGCGCGCATTTACAAGAACACGACGTTGAATACGTAAATAAAAGAAGAATCGCGCAAGGCAAAAAGCCTTTCGAACCGCTTTATCGCGTGGAAGATGCGCGTCAAGCCTTTTTGCAATTTGTCGGTGTTAATTATCATCACAAATTTCAAGTAAATGAAAACATTGCGTTTACGTTTTATGACGCCGGACACATTCTCGGCTCGGCGATTACCCTGCTCGAAATCAACGAAAAAGGGAAAAAGATTTTAATCGGATTTACGGGCGATTTGGGACGACCGAACAGACCGATTTTGCGCGACCCCGAAAAAATTCCGGACGTGGATATTTTGATTGGCGAAAGCACATACGGCAATCGCTTGCACGACAAGCACGAAGACGTTACGGAAAAATTCAGCGAAGTAATTAAAAAGGCGATTGCGCGTAAATCGAAAATTATTATTCCGGCTTTCAGCGTAGGGAGAACTCAAGAACTTGTTTACGATTTGCACAAAATGTTCGACGCCGGACTTGCGCCGCGCATTCCCGTTTACGTCGATAGTCCGCTTGCGGTAAACGCCACGGAAATTTTTCGACTTCATCCCGAATGTTTCGACGCCGAAACTTCGGATTACATTTTGCGCGACGAAGACCCGTTCGGCTTTAATCAATTGACCTACGTGCGCGACAAGGAGGTTTCGAAATCGCTTAATAAAAAAGACGGCCCGATGATAATTATTTCCGCGTCGGGAATGTGCGAAGGCGGAAGAGTGGTTCATCATTTGGCGAATAACATTGAGAATCCGAGAAACATTATTATGATTGTCGGATACTGCGCCGAACACACGCTCTGCCGAAAAATCACCGACGGCGAAAAGTACGTGAATATTCTCGGCGAAAATTACCAAGTGAACGCGGAAGTTGTTGTTTTTCATTCGTTTAGCGGCCACGCCGATAGAGACGAAATGCTCGCGTACTACGATAATTTCGACAGGAGCAGAATTCAAAAACTTTTCCTTGTTCACGGCGAGCACGAGGCGCAAATCGCGTTCAAGGAGAGCCTTGAAAATAAAGGCTTTCGCAATATTGAAATTCCCAAACGCGGTTATTCGTTTACGTTTTGAGTTGCTAAATGAATTACGAAAAACTAAAAAGCGAAATCGTGGAAATCGGACGACGCTTGTGGCTGCGAAAATACGTGGCGGCAAACGACGGAAACATAAGCGTTAAAGTCGGCGAGAACGAATTTCTTACAACGCCGACTGGCGTAAGCAAAGGCTTTATGAATTCCGAAATGATTTTGCTTGTTGACGCGGACGGAAATTTGTTGCAAGAATCGAAATATAAACCGACAAGCGAATTCAAAATGCACGCTGAAGTTTACAGAAAGCGCGACGATATTACCACGGTCGTTCACGCTCATCCACCTTTTGCGACGGCGTTTGCGCTTGCGGGCATTCCTTTGGACGAGTGTTATTTGCCCGAATCCGCTTTGTTTCTCGGCGCGGTGCCCATTGCGCCATTTGCGTTGCCTTCCACCGACGAAGTGCCCGCATCGATTTCCGATTTGATTTTACGCACCGATGTTATTTTGCTTGCAAATCACGGCGCGCTGACGGCGGGCAAAAATCTAACGGACGCTTATTTCAAAATGGAAACGCTCGAACACACCGCGGAAATCGTTTGGCGAGCGAAAACCTTGGGAAACGCTAACGTTCTTTCCGAGAAGGAAAGAGAGCGTCTTAACGCTTTGCGAGAAAAATACGGATTAACGAACAAAGTAATGGATTGCAAAGGGAAAAAGAATTTGTAATTAAATAAAATTAGCGGAGTGAACATGGAAAGAACATTACCGAGAATGTTTGAAGAAAGCGTTGCGAAATATCCGAACAACGTAATGATGTGGGAGAAAAAGCACGATAAATACGAGCCGACGACGTATTCGGAGATGCGCGATTTGATTTACAAATTCGCCGCTGGATTGTACGAACTCGGCTTGCGAAAAGACGAACGCGCCGCTCTTATTTCCGAAGGCAGAAACGATTGGGTGATGAGCGAACTCGGCGTGCTTTATATCGGTGCGGTAAATGTTCCGATTTCCGTTAAAATAAACGAGCCGCACGATTTGAAATTTCGGCTCGAACATTCGGGAACGAAATTCGTAATTGTTTCCGGTTTTCAATTGCATAAAATAAGAGAAATTAAAAACGATTTGCCCGAACTCGAAAAGACAATCGTTCTCGATGAAGTGGGAGATTTGCAAGCGGACGAAATCACGCGTGATGAAGTTCTTGCGCTCGGTGAAAAATTCTTGGAAGAAAACAAGGAAAAATTCAATGAAATGTGGCAATCGATAAAAGAGAACGATTACGCAAATATCAGTTACACTTCGGGAACGACCGCCGAACCGAAAGGAATAATTTTAACGCACAGAAATTACACGGCGAACGTCGAGCAGGCGACCGCGCTTTTGCCTATTCCCGAATGGTATTGCTCGCTTCTTATTTTACCGTGGGATCACTCGTTTGCGCACACCGCCGGCGTTTACACGCTTATGAAAAACGGCGCAAGCATGGCGTCCGTAAAAGCGGGACGCACCGCGCTCGAAACGTTGAAAAATATTCCGCAAAACATTAAGGAAACGCGCCCCGTCTTTTTGCTGAGCGTTCCCGCGCTTGCGAAAAATTTCAGAAAAAACATCGAGAAACAAATTGCGGCGAAAGGCGAAAAGGCGCAAAAACTTTTCGAAACCGCCTTGCGCATTGCTTACGATTACAACAAAGAAGGTTACAACAAAGGGAAAGGACTTTCGAAAGCGAAACTGCCTTTGTTGAAATTGTTTGACAAAATTCTTTTCAGTAAAATCAGAGAAGGTTTCGGCGGAAGATTGGAATTTTTCATCGGCGGCGGTGCGTTGCTCGATATTGAATTGCAGCGGTTCTTTTACGCAATCGGAATTCCGATGTATCAGGGCTACGGACTTTCGGAGGCTTCGCCGATTATTTCCGCAAACGTTCCCGCGCAACACAAACTCGGTTCGTCGGGGAAACCTGTTGTTAATCTCGAATTGAAAATTGTGGACGAAAATGGAAACGAAGTTCCTACGGGAGAAAAAGGCGAAATTATCGTTAAAGGCGAAAACGTAATGGCTGGCTATTGGAAAAATCCGAAAGCGACCGAGGAAGCGTTGAAAGACGGCTGGCTTCACACGGGCGATATGGGCTACGTGGACAAAGACGGCTATTTGTACGTGCTCGGCCGTTTCAAAAGTTTATTGATCGGAAACGACGGAGAAAAATACAGTCCCGAAGGCATTGAGGAAGCGCTTACCGACACTTCGCCATTTATCGAACAAGTGATGCTTTACAACAATCAAAATCCTTACACGATTGCGTTGATTTATCCGAACAAAGAAGCGCTGATTAAAGCGGTTGAAGAAAAAGGACTTTCGATTAAAGACGAGGAAGGACAAAAAGCCGCGCTTGAAATTCTGCAAAATGAAATCAATAAATTCAAACGCGGTGGCGAGTTCGAAGGAATGTTCCCCGAGCGTTGGTTGCCATCAACATTTGCGGTTCTCGGCGAAGGATTTACCGAAGAGAACAAGTTCTTGAACAGCACGCTTAAAATGGTGCGTTCGAAAATCACGGATTATTACAAACCGCGAATTGAATATTTGTACACGTCGGAAGGCAAGAATATTTTTAACGAACATAACCGAAACATCATCGCCCGTTTAAGACAATAAAGCGATTTTTTATTATATTCGTTTTCAGTTATTATTCAATTGAAAATCGGCAATAAAATGAAGAAAATAATTTTGATATTATTTTTACCGTTTCTTGCGTTATTTGCGCAAGATAAAAAGGCGTTGTTTTCAGACGCCGATTTTCTTTTGAGCGAATTGCGGAAATATAATGCGGATGTATTTTCGCCTGAAAACTTTGCACAAGGTATGAAGTATTACAAGCTTGCTGAAAAACAATTCGACGAAGGCGAAAATAAGGAGAAAGTGTTTGCAACGTTGCAAAACGCCGAAAGTTTTTTTTACAAGGCTTTGGAGCGTTCTAAAATCAATTCCGATTTATTCGCTTACACCTACAAATTGAAACTTAAAGCGGAAAAAGAAGCTGGGAATTCCAAGCCTGCGAAATCGTTTTTGGAAGCAGGCGAAAAAGCGTTTGCTGAAGGCATTGCATTATCGGAAAAAGAGAAAGACCTTTCCGAAATAAAAGAAAAAATAAAAGAAGCGAACGGACATTTTCAAACCGCGCTCATCGTTGCAAAAAAAGAAAATGTTTTTACGCCTGTTGTAAAAATGCGCGAAGCGGCAAGGAAGTCGCGAGCCGATTTGTACTCGCCGCAAAACTTCAAGAAGGGAGAAAAGAGGTTTAACGACGCGATAGATTTCGCCTCGCGAGCTAACGGCGAGGATTTCATAAAAAGCATTCTTTCGGCCGAACGCTTTTACAAAGAAGCGTACTCTAACGCGATTTTGTTTTCGTCGAATAATCCCGAATTGCAAACGGCGATAAAATACGCCGAGAAATCGGGCGCTCCCGATTACGCTAAAAAGACTTGGAACGCCGCGGTTGAAAAATTGACATTGGCGGCGGAACAATTCGAAAATAAAAAATTCGAAGACTCGCAAAAAAACGTTTTACTTGCGACAAAATTATTTTGGGATGCGGAAGAAGAGGCGATTTACAATAAGTATATCGGAAATTTGAAAGCGCGTCTCGATTCATTAAAAGAATTTAACGACAATGAATTCACGCAAACAAGCGTTCGCAAAACCGAGTTGCTTTTGAAGAAAGCCGATAAACTTTTTACGGAGAACCGTTACGATAAAAAAATTGCGACGTATTCCGCCAAAGCCGAAAAGGAATTGGAACGCCTTGAAAAACTGACCGAAATTTATCGGACGAAAAACGAGGCGTTTATCGACAGTTTGATTTTGAATGACATTTATCCTTTCGCTGAAAAATCAAGCGAAGAAAAGAATGAGAAAAATACAATTGCCGTGCAAACGGAAAATTTTGCGACGATAAAACCGCAAAAGAAAATCGTAGCGCAAGAAAAAAATGCCGAGCGAAAAAAGAAAGAGCCTACAATAAATAAATCCGCCGAGAAGAAAAAAACTCCGCAAAAAAAAGTTGCGAAAGCCGAAACTCCTCTCGAAAAAACAATCGCCTACTGCGAAAAAGTTTTTTCTCCCGATGAGGCGGTAATCGTCGAAACGGGGAAAAATTATTTCCGTATTCGATTGACGGGACTAAAATTAAAGGCTTATCAAAAACAACTCACGGCGCAGCAGAAAAATCTTTTGATGAAATTGCGCAACGTGATTTTTTACACTCGCAAAGTTAAAAACGCGGTCGTTGAAGTTTACTCCGACTCAATGGGCGGCGACGAATTAAATAAACGACTTTCGCAAAGCCGCGCCGATATTGTCAAATCCACGCTCGTGCGTTACGGCGTTCCCGCAAAAATGATACGCGCCGAAGGTATCGGGAACAAAAACCCGATTGCGTCGAACGACACGTTCGAAGGACGCAATAAGAATCGCAGAATAGAAGTGTTGCTTTATTTTTAACACCCGGAACCGTTCCGTTCAACTCCTTTAATTATCGTACCTAACGAACAAGCCGTTCTTTTCAAATCCCCTTTGCAAAGAAATCATATTTTTCTATCTTTGCATTAGTTTTATTGAAATGTTTACGGTGTTAGGGAATCCGGTGCGAATCCGGAGCTGCCCCGCAACTGTAACGGACGCGAAAAGCCGCGGCAATAACGCCACTGTTTCGCTCGCGAAATGGGAAGGCGCCGTCGGTGTCCGAAGCCAGGAGACCTGCTGTAAACGATTTAGTCAGCCTTCGCGGGAAAGGCATGATTAAAGAGCCGTCCAAGGCGTGTCTCTTTTTTCATCTCTCAATCGTTTGCGGGTAGCACTCCCTACGCTTATTAATCAAAAAATCTTTTTCGGAGAAGCGATTAAAAGAATCGTCGCCATATTGTTTTTAATGAATTTCGCCTTTTATCCTCAAAGCGATCCTTTCGCCGATAGCGTTGTTTATTTTCACAAAGGTACGGGAAGTTGGGCGAACCAAAATCCGCCTTATTTTCCGGAAAACGTTCTCGGAGCGCCGAGTGCGACCGCGTCCGAAACGGTACCTGCAAGCGCGCCCGAGGAAATTTGCTCGCTCGGATTGGGCGGCGAAATCGTTCTCGAATTTACCGATAACGCAATCGTAAACGGCGACGGGATTGATTTTACGGTATTTGAAAACGCTTTTCGTATTATGTACGGTCCGCGTGCGGGCGAAATTTTCGCCGAGCCGGGTAAAGTAGCCGTGAGCAAAGACGGAATTACGTTTTACGAATTCCCCTACGATTCGCTTACGCTCGAAGGACTCGCGGGAAAAACACCGACGAACGGAAGCGCCGACCCGACAAATCCCGACTCATCGGGCGGCGACGGTTTCGATTTGAGCGTTGTCGGATTGGACACCGCGTACTTCGTTAAAATCACCGACGTCACCGAAATAGTGCAAGACACTTCACATCCGTATTACGACCCGACAGCGAACGGCTTCGATTTGGACGCAATCGCCGCGGTACATTCGCGCGACGTAACAGAGGTAAACGACGAAATCGAAATTTACAATTCCTCTCTTACGCTTTCGTATCCCTATCCGAACCCGATTTCGAAAAGCGAAAATACCAACACTTACGTTACGCTCGACGGAAACGGGAACATTACGCTCAAACTTTACGACGTTCTCGGGCGCGTAATGGAAGCGAAAACTTTTTCGCTCCAAGGCGGAAGAATTACAGTCGGTTTTCAAATAGACAAATTACCCTCAGGCATTTATTTTCTTAAAGCGACGGGGGAAAAATCAACAGCAACTCAAAAAATCATTTTACTGAAATGAAAATTACTCTCGTGAAAATATCGCTTGCGGTTTTCTTTCTCGTATTAGCCGATTTGCACGCTCAAAGCCGAAAAATAACTGTAATTTCCGAGGCGGGGCGACCTATTGTGAATGCGGTCGTAAAAAGCGAAAAACACGCCGCCGTCACCGATGACAAAGGCGAATTCGAACTTTCCGTTTTCAACGGAGATACGTTAATTACCGTTTCGCACGTTTCTTTCGAAACACGGAAATTTTCCGTTTCGGAATTACGAAGTTTGAGAAAAATAACCATGAAACGTAAAACCTACAAAACGGAAGAAGTAAAAATAAACGGTGAGCAAGAATCCGACGTTAGCGACATTAATATAAAAATCGAAGAGCGCGGCGTTTACAATCAAGTCGCCGATCTTCTGAAAACGCGTTCGCCTCTGTTCATCAAAGATTACGGCGGTTACTCGGGCTTAAAGACAATTTCATTCAGGGGAATGTCAAGCGAAAATACGTTGGTTCTGTTCAACGAAGCGCGCGTTAACGATTTGAGAAGCGGCGCTTTCGATTTCGCCGGCGTGGGAATAAACGCAGTCGATAAAATGACTTTTTACGAGACGGAATTCAACGGCGAAATTTCTTCCGGCGGCGCGCTGAATTTAACGGCGGGAACACTCCCGAACAAAAATAATTTGAATTTGGGAATTTCGTATTCAAGTCTTAATTCGCAAAGTTTCTTCGGCAACGGGGGTTATAAGAACGGCGCGCTCTCCGCGGTTTTTAATTTCGAACGCTCATTTTCACCGAATGAATTTCCTTTTAAGTTCGAAGGAGAATCACTGCGGAGAGCCAACGCCGATTATCAAAAAACTTTTTTCGGTGGCGCGTTAATTTACACTACGGAAAAGTATTACGCAAAAGTTTATTCGCATTACTCTTATTTCCAAAACGGACTGCCTGGATTCGTAGTGACGAACAACGTTAATTCGTCGCTGGCGGAAACGTTTTCGAAAACCTTTTTGACTACAGCGAATTTCGTGGCGGAACTCTCCAAGCGCACCGAATACAAAGCGGTTGCAAGTTTCACCGAACAGACAATCGGAATAACGGATACTACGAACGAATTGCTGATTAATCGCGATTACGAACAAGCGGATTTAAGCAACGTTAATTTCGCTAACTCGCTTGATTGGAAGAGCGAAGCGTTTAATATTTCCGTCGGAGCGAATTTTTCATACGGAAAACTCAATTCGCTCTCGCCCTCTTTTCTCGGAGACGAAAAATATTCGTCAGAACGCTTCACGCAGAATTATTATCTTTCGCCGCAAATTCCGCTCGGAGATTTTTCCTTTGTCCGCAACTTGATTTTAGGCGGAACAATTTCTTACGAAATTTTAAACGAAACGATTATCGCCGCAAACGACATTAACGGTTACTTTTCGTCGCTCGCATATTTGAAATTCAATCTTTTCTCCGAAAATCTGAAAATTAAAATTTCGCATTCGAACAGTTATCGAATTCCTACTTTTACGGAACAATATTATTCGCAAGTTTTTTCACCCGATAAAATCGATGCGGAAAAATATCGCAACCTTTCCTTTACGGTTCTTTATGAAAAAGATTTTTACGCTTTCAAAGCGACTTACTTTTCCATTAACGGCGATAATAAAATCGTGTGGACGCCGACGCGTCTCGCATTGCAAATTCCGCGAAACATAAAGAAAATCAAATCGTCGGGAGCGGAATTTTCCGCGGAAGTAAAGCCGTTCGAAAATCTTTCGGCGTCACTCGTTTATGTTTACACCGACGCGCGGAACGTTTCTGCGCAATCGCAAGACGACGCGACTTACAACAAACAATTGATTTACACGCCGCGCAATCAACTTAAAGCGGTTCTGCAATACAATTCGAAAGTTTTCTTCGCAATGCTCGCTTATACTTTTACCGACAAGCGATATTACACGGCGGATAACAATCCGCGCTTCGTTCTGCCGTCGTACGACCTTTTCGATTTGTCGCTCGGTTACAAATTCGATATTTACGGCTTAAAAAATCGCTTGACACTTAACATATATAATTTAACGGATGAAAATTACTTCGTAATTCAATCTTATCCGATGCCGTTAAGAACCGCTTCGATAAATTTTATTACGGAGATTTTATGAAAACGAAGTTAGCCGTTCTGATCGCTTTGTTTTTTCTTTCGGTTTCGTGCGACAACGAAATAGCGCCGGAAATTCCTCCGGAAAAAAGCAACGGTTATCTTGTGATAAACGAAGGACTTTACGGACAAAACAACGCTTCGCTTACCTTTTACGATTTGAAGAGTAACGAAGCGACGCAAAACGTTTATTTTTCCGCAAACGGCGGCAACGATTTGGGAGACACGGCAAACGATTTCATGCAGTGTTGCGGTAAAGGTTTTATCGTGTTGGATAAATCGAAAAAAATCGAAATTATCGATTTAAGCGATTTCAAATCGCTCGGATTTATCGACTTCAACGAATACGGTTCGCCGCGCAACATCGCCTTTTACGATACCGCGCGCGCTTACGTAACAACGCTTGAAAATCTCGTGGTCGAAATTAATCCCAATCGTAATCGGGTGACGCGCACAATTCAAGTCGGCGTACTTCCCGAAGGTATTACGATTTGCGACGGAAAAATATTCGTTGCGAATTCTGGTTTCGGAACGGGTACTTCGGTGTCGGTTATCGATTTATACAATTGGACCACTGCGGCGGAAATCGAAGTCGGGAAAAATCCGCGCTTTATGGAAAGCGACGACGAATTTGTTTATGCGATTAGCGCGGGCGATTACGTTCCGCCGGGCGAAGGCTCGATAACGAAAATTTCCGCGTCAACGCTTGTTCCCGTCGATACGATTTTACTTAACGGCAATCCAGGGAAAGCCTGCATTGCGGAAAATAATCTTTACGTAATTTACGCGGCGGGCATTGCAAAAATTAATCTCTCAACATTTTCGATTACCGATTCGCTTTTTATTTCAGGCGCGGAAGTAAATTCGCTTACGGGCGTAATTTATTCAATTTTTTTCGACGAAGACCGCTCTCGGTTTCTCGTCGGAAATCCCAAGGACTTTTTGCAGAACGGCGAAGTTGTAATTTTTTCGAACGAAGGGGAAAAAACAGGAAGTTTTTCGTGCGGATTAAATCCGGGCAAAATCGCATTTATTTCTAACAATTAATAAAAAAGTAAGGAGAACAAAAATGAAAAGAGTATTGACCGTATTTTTCGCATTCTTTTTTGCGATGAACATTTTCGCACAAGAATCGGAAGCCGACGCGCTCGTTTATCTCGAAGCGAACGGACAAAGTCTAAGTTTCTACGATTTGTCAAGCGGCGAAAATTATCGTTACGTTTATAACGTCGGCGATATTCCGAACAAACTCTACTTTTATCAAAACAACGTTTTTATAGTTTGTTCGGGCAATTTCACCGAAGGCAATACGGAACTGATGATTATTCCCTCATACGCTTTCTTCGAATATTCGATAAATCAAGATTCCACGGTTTTTGAACAAACGGCGATAACCGTTCCGCTCGAAACGTTCGGAAACGCGTGGGATGTTGTCGGTTTGACCGACAGCACCGTGCTTGTTACATTATCCGCCGCAAGCAAATTTCAAATAGTGAATTTTCACACCGGCGAAATAGTCAATACGATTGAGGATAACATCGACGGTAATCCGCAAGGCGCTTGCGAAGTTGACGAAAATTACGTGGCGGTTGCAATGGCGGATTGGGGTTTCGGAACTTCGGGCAATACCGTCGCTTTTGTGAACAAGGCAACTGGCGAAGTCGAACAAACGATTGTGCTTCGCAAAAATGTTGTCGATGTAATGCAACTTACCAACGGAGACTTGCTCGCTACTACTTGGGGAACTTGGACAGGCGAAGATAATTACGGAACGGTATCATATATCGATGCTTCGTCGCGTGGAGTTACTCACACTTGGTATCCCGCCGATTCAAGCAAGGCTTATCGTATCGTTCAAATGAACGACCGTTACGTTCATCTGAATTCTTATGCGGGAGATTTTTCCACGGTAACCGCCGTTTTGGATTTGGAAAATTTCACCGACACTACGGCAACGGAAGGCTTTTGGAGCAAACACATAATCGGAAAAGTTAACGACAATTTGTTGGTTCAGGATAGCCTCGGTGTTGGAATATATTCGCAGGAAGGCGACCTGCTCGGAAGTATCGATTACATTTATCCGATTGATATAATGGAAATAACATACGATGCAATGCTCGGCGTTGACGATGATGTAAATAATGTTGCAAACTTCAAACTTTCACAGAATTATCCCAATCCGTTCAACCCGACAACAACGATTATGTATTCTCTGCCCGTAATACGCGGCGTAGAGAGATCACGCCAAGGCGTGACCGTGTCTCTACAAGTATTTAATTCATTGGGACAGAAAGTGGCGGTTCTTGTAAACAAAGAACAAACACCTGGCAGTTACACCGTTCAATTTAATGCAAATAATTTACCAAGTGGTGTCTATTTCTACACATTACGCGCAGGTAATTTCGTAGCGACGAAAAAAATGATTTTGATGAAGTAAAAAACGGACTGAGATTTAATGGCGAAAAATCAAATCGCAGCGATTAATTCAAAAGGACGTCGATAATTTTTTATCGGCGTCTTTTTTATGAAAAGTTCATGTAATTAAAATAATTTTTCGAAATAAGATTTCTTAAACATCAAGAAAATCACAACAAGCGAAACCGCAAACCAAAACAGCCCCCAGTAAATCGCGGGAACGCTTGTAATCATTGCAAGTCTGTCAGCGTCGGTTGCCAAATATTCGGAAGTTAACAAATCTTCTTTTATATCGAACACAACATAAAAAGCGCTTAACAATCCGATTATTCTCATCGCCCAATAATTGATTTTCCGCGGCAGATAACGAGGCGCAGCGTAAAAGAAAACGACGTAAGCCAATAAAATCAGTATTGAGATCGGGTCGGTGAAAAAATTCGCGACAAATAAAAGCAAAACGACGGAAAGAAAAGTCGATAAAATAAGATTGAATTTTTTGTTATCCGCCGAGATGAAAATCAGAAAGCCCCATAAAAGACTGCCGAGATAGCCCGCTGAGGCAATCAAAAATTCGCTTCCGCCTTCCGAATTTACTTCGCCGTAAAGTCCCGAATCGACGTTCATTCCGACGACACTTCCGCCCGTGAAAATAGTCGCCAACGCGTGACTTATTTCGTGCAAAGCGACGACAAGCAATTTCACGGGATAAACAATCGGCGAATCCCAAAACAGAATTGCAACAGCGGCAACAGCCGATAAAATCAACGTTTCTCTTTGAAAATACTCCGCGAAACTCTTCCGTTGCTTCTTATTGCGTTTTTTATTTGTCTTTTTCTTTGCTTGCGGCATTATCGGATTTTTTCTCTTTTGTCGTTTTTTTACTTCCCTCGTAAATTTCATACTTTCTGAAATAACTTTCCATTCCGCCGTTATCGAGCGTAAATTTTGCATCCGCGCTCAATCCTATTTGCTTTATCGCGCGTTTGTTGCCGCTTAAAATCCACGTGATTGAATTCCCGTAATTTCGCTTTAACGTATCGCCTATTTTTCGGTAAAAAGCAATCGTATCTTGAATTTTAATTCTTTCGTCGTAAGGCGGATTAAATAATACGTGCTTTTTCTCTTTCGGCGGAACGTATTCGAAAAATGAGATTCGATTAAACTCAATAAAATCAAGCACTTTCGCACGCGCGGCGTTGTTTTTCGCAATATTTATCGCGGCTTCCGAAATGTCGTTACCGATAATTCGCGCGGCGCTCTCTTTTATTTCTCTCTTTAAGAGATTTTTCGTTTTGGTAAAGAGCGGCAAGTCAAAATTTTTCCAATTACGAAAAGAAAAATTTTTTCTGTACAAATTCGGCGGAACGTTTCGCGCAATCATAGCCGCTTCAATCGGCAACGTTCCCGAACCGCACATCGGGTCAATAAAAATATCTTTCTTGTTCCACTCGGAAAGATAAATCAATCCCGCGGCAAGCACTTCGTTCAAAGGCGCTTTTACGCGTTCAATTCTGTAACCTCTTCTGTTCAACGGCTCGCCCGAAGAATCGAGGAAAATTTCCGCGCTGTTTCCGAAAACATGCACGACAATTACAATTTCGGGATTGTTTTTCCCGACGCTCGGACGCGAACCGAGTTTATCTCTAAATCTATCGGCAATCGCATCTTTTACAAGCAAAGCGGGATAATTGGTGTGTCTGTACAAATTCGATTTTATTACCGACACCACGAGAAACTTATCCGTGGTCTTGAAAATATTTTCCCATTCGATTTCGTACGCGAAATCATAAAGTTCTTTTTCGTTTTTCAATTCGCGCGAACCGAGCGGAAAAAGAACGCGCAGCGCGGTTCTCAAAGAGAGATTGGCTTTGTACAGTCCTTGCAAATCGGAATCGAAACTGACGGCGCGATTGTGTTCTTGAATATTTTCAAAGCCGAGCGAAACAAGTTCTTTTGCAAGAACGCTTTCAAGTCCCGTAAATGTTTTCGCAACGAGATTTATTTTTTCAAAGTCAAAAACCATTACCAATCAACGTCTTTGCGATTTACGGGCATTGTCATGCAACGACAACCGCCGCCTCCGCGCGCAAGTTCAGCGCCGTCAATCGTAACCGCTATTTTATCGTAGTCTTCTATTTTCGCATTGCCCGAAATTATATCCTTGGCGCTCTTGACTTCGTAGCCGTGCTTGCTTATTTCTTCCAACGTGTATTGATTTCTTCCGTAGCCTAAAATTTTCCCGGGCTCAAAAGCGAGAAAATTAGCGCCGCTGTGCCACTGCTCGCGTTGTTGTATCCACAGGTCGGTTTCGCCTCCGCACGCAATCGGCTCCAAATCGAAACCGAGACGCGAAAGCGAACTCAAAATGTTTTTCGCTTCTTTTATCGATTTTATTTTCCCGTTGTCAATCGTAATCACAACGGTTCTGTAATCGTGTTGGTTAAGAATTACGGGCTCGTAAATCAAGCACTCGTTTTTATTCAAGAAAGTAAATACCATGTCGAGGTGAATAAAGGATTCAAGTTTATCGGGCAATTCTTGGACAATCACGTACTTCTTTTCGCGTGTGTTCGAACGCAGATAATTTATAAACGCATCAATAGCGTGCGTCGTTGTGCGAAGTCCGTTGCCGATTAAATAAACATGCTCGCTCGCCACAAGGAAATCGCCTCCTTCTATCGAAAACTCGGCGGCGCTTTTTTCAAGTTTTACCGTTTCCGATTTTACCTTTTCGTTGTACGAAAAAATGATTTCCATAATCAACGCCTCGCGTGCGCGCACCTTGCTGTGCATCTCGCCGATTAGAACCTTATCGTTAAAACTCATCGATGCGTCGCGCGTAAAAAAGAAATTGTGCAAAGGCGGAAGAGAAAATCGTTCGTCGCTCAGAAAATTCGTTAGCGTGTTTCGGCGAATAGGGACGCCTTCTATTAATTGTTTCGCCAAGTCTTCGTTGGAAAGAGAACTCAAATATTCTCTCAGTTCTTCTTTTTTCTCAATCAAGCAAACATTTTCGATAATTTTCGAACGCGCTCCTTCTATTGCAAGTGTTTCTTCAAGCAAATCGGCAACTTCATAAGTAGAGGCAACCAAACTCAAAACATTTTTAAAATCATTGTATTCGCGCGAAGCGACGGTGGGATTCAAAATATCGCTGTACAACGCGCGCTCCGCGTTTTCAGGCGTCATGTTCTCGACTTCGCTTCCGGGATGATGCAAAATTACGCTTTCAAGTTTTCCGATTTCGGAATTAACGCGTGCCATAAATTATCCTAATTTTTGTTTTGGAATAGGTTTTCAAAAATAACATATTTCCCCCAATTATAGAAGATTGAAACACCGAGTAAAAGAAAGATAAATTCATGAACGGATTAATGGAACGCTGATTTTACTGATATTTTTGAATTAAACTGATTTCTAATGAACACGGACGACACGGATTTTTTAATTATGAATTATGAATGTTGAATTATGAATGATGTCCCGCCACGGCGGGATTGAAAAAATTATAAACGTTGTTTCACCACAGCGGGATAAAAAATAAATAATGAATGATTGATTGACTGATTGGTTGATTGATTGAAATGTTAAGTAATATAATTTTTTTGAATTTTGAATTGAAAATATGCGTCGTTGCAAGGACGCACCGACGTAGTCGGCAAGGACGAAGCAATCCGCCGCGCCGTCTCCAAACCCAATAAACACAGTCGTTGCGAGGAGATTTTTGCGCAAGCAAAAAGCGACGAAGCAATCTGCCACACCGTGCGCAAACACAAATAAACACAGTCTTTCCGAGTTCCCGCCTATGGCGGGACGAAGGAATCTGCCACGCCGTGCGCGGATTTTATTTTGCTGACACTTCGATAGATTGCTTCGCTCCGCTCGCAATGACTGATTAATTTAAGTTTCGCTGAAAATTTGATAGATTGCTTCCCCCGCCTACGGCGGGGTCGCAATGACGCGAAAATTTTAATCCGTGAACATCCAATAAAATCAGTGTTATCCGTGTTCTATTACACAAAAGGCGCGCTTTCGCACGCCTCTACGTTTATTTTCTCAATCTCGATAAACTCGTTACTCGTCACGCGTCACTTGTCACTCGGTATTTCACAATTTCGTTCCGCAATATTTGCAGTAAATCGCGTCTTCGTCGTGTCCTTCTGCGCCGCAGTTGGGACAAACTTCGGGACTAGTCCCTTTCTTGCTCATATTGGCATATTCAACCGTAACAATGCCCGTAGGAACGGCGATTATTCCGTAACCGAGAAGCATTACGAGCGAAGCAAGGAATTGCCCGAGTTCAGTTTGCGGCGAAATATCCCCGTAGCCGACGGTGGTCAGTGTAACAATAGCCCAATAGATACTGCGCGGAATACTCGTAAAGCCGTTTTCTTCCCCTTCAATCAAATACATCGCCGCGCCGACAATTATAACAATTACGATTACGTCGAAAAGAAAAACCGTGATTTTCTTTCGGCTCGCACGCAGCGCGCGTGACATCGCTTGCGCTTCGCTTATGTATTGAACGAATTTCAGTACGCGGAAAATTCGCAAAACGCGAAAAGCGCGGATTACCAGTAAATAGTGCGTCCCGGGGAAAACAAGGGAAATGTACGTCGGTAAAATCGAAAGCAAATCGATTATTCCGTAAAAACTGAAAATATATTTTGCGGGTTTTCCGATTGTGTAAATTCGCAGAAAATATTCGAGCGTAAACAAAAGCGTTAAAATCCATTCGGAATAGAAAAAGAACTCGGAATATTTGTCGGAAAGCGATTTTACGCTATCGAGCGAAACGATAACAACGCTGTAAATAATGGCGATAATTAAAACGATGTCGAACGCCTTGCCCGCAAACGTATTGGATTCGAAAATGATTTCGTGCAGTTTCAGGCGTGCGCCCGAAAGCCCGCTTTTATCGATTTCCGCCGCAAGCGGATGAACTTTATTTAACTTCCGTTGCATCGAGTTTTTCCAAAATCGCTTTTACAATCGGCGGTTCGTCTTTTTTCGCCTCGACTTTGCGTAGTTCGGCGCTTTTTTTATCGAAATTTTTATTGTTCAAAAAACTTATTTTCAAATCGGTCTTAAAAAATTGTCGTAAGAATTCTTCGCATTTCGGAATTCTATTGCGCAAATCGTTCGCGTCAACATCCGGCGCAAGTTGAACTTGCAGAATTTTACCGTCGAGAGAGTACGGCACCGAGCCCAAAAGGTTAGTGGCGCTAACCAAGTTCACACTATTGAGAAATTTTAGGAAATCATTCCAACGCAATTTTACGTCGCGGAAGGAAATGGCGGCTTTTTCTTCTTCGACGGACTTAACAGCACTCGCCGAAACGCGATTTGCGTCGCTCGCATTATTTATCGGCTTTTTTTTTTCAGGCAATTCGAAATCGCCTTCGGAAATTTTTTTCAACAACGCGGTTATCGTTTCGGTCTTTTCCATTCCGATTAATTGCAGAAGCGAAATTTCCGTTTTTAACTTTTGATTGTGCGCCGTTTTGATTTCGTATTGAAGTTTGTTCAAAAATGTCAGCACGCGCAACATATCGCCTTCGGAAAATTTATCGGCATAAGCGAGATATCGTTCTTTGTAATTCTCCGCTGTTTCAAGTAAATCGGAGGATTTCGTAACGACAGCGGTCATAATGTTGCGGAAGTGTTCCTGCAAACCGTTAACCAAATCCACGAAGTTCCAGCCGTTATCGTAAACCTTTTGCGTAATCGAAAATCCCGCTTTGAAATCTTTCGCCAACATAGCGTCGCTTATTTCGAAAAACAAATCTTCGCTAATGAGATTGAACATTTTCGAAACGTCTTCGGCTGTGATTTTATCGCCCGAAAACGACACGACTTGGTCGAAGAAACTTTCGGCGTCGCGCAATGCGCCGTCGCTTTTTCGAGCAATCAGCGTAAGGCTTTCGTCGTCGATTTCAACGCCTTCGGCTTCCGCGATTTTCTTCAATTGTTTTTTGATTTCGGGAATTTCAATTCTGCGAAAATCGTAACGTTGGCAGCGCGAAAGAATTGTAAGCGGAACTTTATGCACGTCGGTTGTAGCGAAAATAAAGACCGTACTTTCGGGCGGTTCTTCAAGCGTTTTCAGAAACGCGTTGAACGCTTCGGTGGTGAGCATATGAACTTCGTCAATAATGTAAACCTTGTATTTGCCCGAAGTGGGAGCGTATTTTACGGATTCGCGCAAAGTTTTAATTTCATTAAGTCCGCGATTGGACGCCCCGTCTATTTCGATAATATCAACGGTTTGTTGCGTTTCGAAAAGTTTGCACTTTTCGCATTCGCCGCACGGTTCGCCGTTTTGCGGATTTTCACAATTCAGCGCTTTCGCGAAAATTCTTGCGGTCGTTGTCTTCCCCACACCGCGCGGACCTGCGAAAATAAACGCGTGCGCAATTCTATTGTTTACAATTGCGTTCTTTAACGTTTGCGTAATATGTTCTTGCCCGACAACTTCGTCGAATTTCGTCGGACGATATTTTCTTGCGGAAACTTGAAATGCCATTTTTTCACTTTACAATAATTGATAGTCCACTAATCTAACATTCTTTTTCAATATTTCAATAACCTTTTCAAGATAATTTTTATCCGTTTCGTCGAACGCGGCATAATCATAACTGTCCAAATCGAAAACGCCGAAAATTTTCCCCTTGCACGAAATCGGAACGACGATTTCGGAATTTGTTTTGTCGTCGCAGGCGATGTGTCCCTCAAAATCGTGAACATTCGGAACTATCACGGTTTCATTTTTTCTTGCCGCCGTTCCGCAAACTCCTTTGCCGAAATCTATAAATTCGCACGCGACGTTTCCTTGAAACGGACCCAAATAAAGCCGCTCGTCTTTCGCCAAATAGAATCCGCACCAACTGACATAATCGAGTTCGTTAAAAACAAGCGCGCTTAAATTCGCAAGCGCGGTAATCACAGGTTCGTTCGGTAACAAAAGCGCATCCGCTTGTTTCAGAAGATTTTCATATTTCTCTTTTTTTGTCATCGATGCGCGAGCGTTTATTTCTCGAAATTTTAAGAAGCAATTTACTAAAATCGTTTTTGCGGAAAGAAATTTTTCTCGGAGAAATCTTTAAAATAAAAAGTCCCGACTTGGGTGTCGGGACTTTTCCATTCACAATAAGGAGTGCTATGAGGTCTCTTTATTATTCATTCACAATGTTATTATCGGCAACTTTTATAAATTGTTTAGTACTTTTTTATCTTTTTTTACAAAAATAACCTTCATAATATTAAATAGCAAGGATTAAATTATTTTATTTTAATTAGTTAGACCCCATCACTTAACAAAGAAAATTTTGAATATCGAACCGAAAAACGAACAATTGATTACCGAAAGCGTGTTTGTCGCGCTTGATTTCGAAACGACGGGCTTAAATCCGCAGCACTCGCGCGTTATTGAAATCGGAATGGCGCGAATAATCGACGGAAAAATAGCGGATACTTACACTTCGCTGATTTATCCCGCCGCGTCCGTTCCCTACGCAATCACCGCGCTTACGGGAATTACGGAGGAGCAACTTTCGCAAGCGCCTTTATTCGAAGATATTGCGCTTGAAATCAAAAAATTTCTCGGCGATGCGATTATTATAGCACATAATGCGTCGTTCGACATCGGTTTTCTTAAAAAGGAATTTCTTCGCGCGGGCATCGAACCGCCCGAAAATCCCGCAGTTTGCACGGTGAAACTTGCCAAACGACTTTTGCCCGAACTTAGAAGCAAAAGTCTGAACGCGCTCAAAAAACATTACAAAATAATTCACAAAAACGCGCACAGAGCCTTGCCCGACGCAATCGTAGCGGCGAAAGTTTTTCTGAAAATGCTTCCGAAACTCGAAGAAGAATTCGGAATTCGTAACACGGCGCAACTGATTAAGTTTCAAGAAATTTCTCAAAAAAGTCTCAATTTCAAATTTGCAAAAAAATCGCTGGCGGAAGATATGGCAAGCGCGCCCGATTCACCAGGCGTTTATTTTTTCAAGGACAGAAACGGAAAGACGATTTATATCGGCAAGGCGAAATCGCTTAAAAAAAGAATTCGTAGTTACTTTCTCGCGACCGCCTCGAAGAAAGCGAAAAAAATCACTCGCAAGGCGAAACATATCGAATTCAAACGCACAAATACGGAACTTACCGCTTTGCTTGCCGAAACCAAATTGATTAAGCGATACGACCCCGAATTTAACTCGCAGTTGAAAAATTTCCCGCAAACGTTTTTCTTGAAAATCGAAACCGATAAAAAATTCCCGCGTCCGAAAATAGTTTCGCAACTTCGAAGCGACGGCGCGGATTATTTCGGTCCATATCGCAATCGCGAAACCGCTTACGATATGCTCGACGTGGTGAACAAAGCGTTTCTTACGCGCGAATGCACCGAAACGGAATTCAGAAAGAAAAAAATCTGCTACCTTGCAGAAATCGGGCGTTGCGCCGCGCCGTGCGTTTATCCCGACGAAAAAAAATACGCGGAGGAACTTGCGCGCGTTTACCGTTTTCTTTCCGGCGAAAACCAAGACGCCTTGGTTCTTTTACTAAATAAAATGAAGAGCAAGGCGGATAAAAAACTTTTCGAGGAAGCCGCGCAATTGCGCGATGCGGTTCAAACTTTGCTCAAACAATTGAAGCGCGCGGCAATTCTCGCCGAACCGGTTAATTCCGCTAACGCGTTAGTTGAAATCAAAGGAAGCGAGCGAAACGATTATCTCCTTTTTCTCAACGGAAATTTTCATATCAAATACGATATTACAGAAGAGAAAAATTTTTTCGACGTTGCGCTCGACGATTATTTTTCGGGCGCAATAAATTACGAAGAGAAAATTTCGGCGGAAACAATCGAGTATTTCAAAATCGCGCTTGCTTGGTTAAATTCGAAACGCGATTTGATTAATATTTATTACTTAAAAGATTTCGAAACGAAAGAAGAACTTTTTCGTTCCGTGAAAGGATTGTAATATGAAAAAAATTCTCTTTATTCTCGGCGTTCTTTTCGCAGAACTTTTTGCGCAGGAAGTCGTTCAAGTTCCCGAATGGGCGAAAACCGCGGTGTGGTATCAGATTTTCCCCGAAAGGTTTCGCAACGGCGACGCAACAAACGACCCGACGCCTCACGACCTTAAAGGCGGTTGGCCCTACGAACTTCCGCCCGATTGGCAAATCAGCGACTGGACGGGCGATTGGTACGAATTTCAATCGTGGGAGAAAAATTGGAGCGACGATTTTTACCGTGTGGCGGGAACGCGACGTTACGGCGGCGATATTCAAGGCGTAATAGATAAACTCGATTATCTCGCGGAACTCGGAATCACCGCGATTTATTTCAATCCGCTTTTCGAATCGCCTTCGCTTCATAAATACGATGCGACAATGTATCGACACATCGACAATAATTTCGGACCAAATCCGAAACTCGACGAAAAAATTTGGGAAAGAGAAATTCCCGACGACCCCGCGACTTGGCGTTGGACAAGTGCCGATTCGCTTTTCCTTCGCTTGATTAGAGAAGCGCACGCACGCGGAATGAAAATTATAATCGACGGCGTATTTAATCACGTCGGCGCGACATTCTGGGCTTTCGAGGAGGTGAAAAGAAACGGCGAAAAATCGAAATATAAAGACTGGTTTTACATCAAACGTTTCGACGACCCGAACACGCCGCAAAACGAATTCGATTATCAAGGCTGGTACGGCGTCAAGGATTTGCCCGAATTGAAAGAAGACGAAAACGGCTTAATCGAGCCGATAAAAAAACATATTTTCAACATCGTCAAACGCTGGGGCGACCCAAACGGCGATGGAAATCCCGAAGACGGAATCGACGGTTGGAGACTTGACGTCGCCGATATGGTGAATATCCGATTTTGGAAAGAATTTCGAAATGCGGTTAAAAGCGTAAATCCCGACGCATATTTAACGGGCGAAGTTTGGTGGGAAAATTGGAGCGAAAACAAAATGTTCAACGCGTCGCCGTGGCTTGACGGAACGACTTTCGATGCGGTTATGAACTACCGATTTGCGCGGGCTATCAAGCGTTTTGTCGCCGATGAAAAACTCGGCATTAATTCGCGCGCGTTCGCCGATTCCTTGCGTGCGCAGTATTCCGATTACGCTTGGCAAAACATTCTCGCTCTGATGAATTTGCTCGATAGCCACGACACCGAGCGCTTCGCATCGATTACGGTTAATCCCGATCATTTTTACGACCACAATGCAAATCCGCAGCAAAATCCGAACTGGCGCGTACGAAAGCCGAACGCAATCGAGCGCGCAAAACAGAAATTGGCGGTGGCGTTGCAAATGACTTTGCCCGGCGCGCCGATGATTTATTACGGCGACGAAGCGGGAATGTGGGGTGGCGACGACCCCGACGACAGAAAACCGATGCTTTGGAAAGAGTTCGATTACGCCGCCGAAACGCATCACCCGTACGGGAAAAAGCGACCGGCGGACAGCGTGAAATTCGACGAAAATTTATTCGATTGGTACAAACGTTTGATTGCGTTGCGAAAAAAGAAAACCGCGCTTTCTCTCGGGACGATTAAATTCATCGAAAACGAAAATCCGAATTCGGTGATATTCCTTCGCGAAAACGGAAACGAAAAACTTCTCGTTTGCGCAAACAAAAGCGGAAAGGAAATAAAACTCGAACTTCTCGAAAAAGAATTTACAAACGCGCGAATAATTTTCGGAACAACCGAAAACCCGAATTCCCTTGCGCCTTACGAACT
>CAYZMW010000089.1:0-9287 GCA_964479645.1 uncultured Melioribacter sp.
CCCGAATCGGAAGTTTATTTGAAACTCGGAAATTTGGACGAATTGCTCGACGGCGCGGAACTCGCGTTCTTGCCGAATCAATTCGGCGTGCGGTTGAGAATTACGGTCAAAGCGCCGACACAAGACGAAGCGCACGACAAACTTTTGCTTGTCGAACAAAGAATACGCGCGCGAATCGGGCGCTACATTTACGGCGTTGACAATCAGACGCTCGAAGAAGTTGTTGCGAAACTTTTAATAGAAAGAGAATTGACGCTTGCAACGGCGGAATCCTGCACGGGCGGTTTGATCGCTTCGCGTTTGACGAACATTCCAGGCTCAAGCGCTTTCTTCGACCGCGGGATTGTCAGTTACAGCAACGGCGCGAAAGTGGAACTTCTGAACGTTGACGAAGATACGATAAACACTTACGGCGCGGTAAGTCCGCAAGTTGCCGAACAAATGGCGAAAGGCGTAAGACAAAGTTGCGGCGCGGATTTGGGGCTTGCGGTGACGGGGATTATGGGACCCGGCGGCGCGACCGTAAACAAGCCCGTCGGTTTGGTTTACATTGCGCTTGCGGACGAAGAAAATTGTATTGTCAAGGAATTTCATTTCGGCAACGACAGATTAACGAACAAAGATAAAACTTCGCAAAGGGCGCTCGATATGTTACGCCGCCATTTGCTCGGAATTGCTGATGAGCAATAGGCTCTTTGTTGCGCTTGAACTTCCGCCGCAAGCGAAGGAATTTGTTTACCGATTGCTCGGCGAAATCGACCCGAAAGGAAAAGTCAAATGGGAAACGCTCGGCAAATTGCACGTAACGCTTAAATTTCTCGGAGAAACCGAAAAGGAGAAAACGGCGGAAGTAAAAGCGGTTCTTGAAAATTTTGTGGAAAATAAAAATCCGCTCGAACTGAAAATAAATCGTTTCGGATTTTTCAAGCGCAACGGAAAACCGCAAATTCTTTGGGCGGGCTTCGAAAGGAACAGTGTTTTCGAAGAATATTTTTCCGAACTTGACGAACGCCTTGAAAAAATCGGGTTCGAAAAAGAAAAAAGGAAATTTCATCCGCACGTTACATTGAAGAGATTGAAAGGAAACGAAGACGAAATAATTATCGAAAAATTTTTAACTTTACGTTTCGAACCGTTTGAATTTATAGCCGACACGGTTACGCTTTTCAAAAGCGAACTGAAACCGAACGGAGCGATTTACAAAGCAGTGGAAAAATATAACTTGGGAGATAAAAATGGCTAAAGAAAAAAACGTTGCGGAAAAAGACCCGCGATTGAAAATACTTGAAGACACAATTCAGAGCCTTGAAAAAACTTACGGCAAAGGGACGATAATGCGTCTCGGCGACGGCATCGTAAATAAAATCGACGCGATTTCGACCGGTTCGCTTTCGCTCGATTACGCGCTCGGTATCGGCGGCGTTCCGCGCGGAAGAATAATTGAAATTTTCGGACCCGAATCATCGGGAAAAACGACGGTTTGTTTGCACATAATCGCGCAAGCGCAAAAAGAAGGCGGACTTGCCGCGTTTATCGACGCGGAACACGCGCTCGATATGAACTATGCGAAAAAACTCGGCGTTGACGTAAACAACTTGTTGCTTTCGCAACCGGATTACGGCGAACAAGCGCTTGAAATCGTCGATACGCTTGTGCGAAGTAACGCGCTCGATGTTATCGTAATCGACTCTGTGGCGGCTCTTGTTCCGCGTTCGGAACTCGAAGGCGATATGGGCGACGCGACAATGGGCGTTCAAGCGCGATTGATGTCCCAAGCGTTAAGAAAAATTACGGGTGCTGTCAGTCGTTCCAAAACCGTTGTGATTTTTACGAATCAATTGCGAAGCAAAATCGGCGTGATGTTCGGTTCGCCCGAAACGACAACAGGCGGAAATGCGCTTAAATTCTACGCTTCGGTGCGTCTCGATATTCGTCGCATCGCTTCAATTAAGGAAGGACAGGACGTGACGGGCAACAGAACGCGCGTGAAGGTTGTGAAAAACAAAGTTGCGCCGCCCTTCAAACAAGTGGAATTCGATATTATGTTTAACGAAGGAATTTCCCGCACCGGTGATTTAATAGATTTGGGCGTGGAACACGGAATTATCAAAAAGAGCGGTTCGTGGTTTACTTACGGTGAGGACAGATTTCAGGGAAGGGAACAGTTTCGTCGTAGATTGATGGAGAACGAAGAGTTATTCCAAGCGCTCGAAAAAGACGTGAAAATTAAACTCGGCTTGCTTCCTTCCGAAGAAGAAAAAGAAAACGCTTCCGAAGAGTAATGAAGATTAAAAACGTTGCGGTGCGTCGCTCGAAAGCGGAAATCGTTTTCGAAAACGGAGAAAGAATAACCGTTTCGAAAGTCGTGTGGGAAAAAACGCCGTACGTCGCCGGCGCGGAAATTAACGAAAACGAACTGAAAAATCTCATCGAACAAGATGAGATTTTTTCGATTAAGGCGACTTCTTTAAGAATTCTGGCTCGGCGGGAGCATTCGAAAAGTGAATTGCGGAGCAAGTTGTTGCAACGCGGATTTTCGAAGAAGAACATTAACCTTGTCATTGATATTTTGGAACGTGAAAAGTTTCTGGACGACGAACGTTTTACCGAAATTTTCGTTCGTTCCAATATGGAAAACAGAAAGAAATCGCCGCAGGCGATACGTTACGAATTATCTAAAAAAGGAATAGATAACTCGTTGATTGACAAGTATTTAACTGAAATTTCCGAAGACGATGTTTATCGAAATGCGCTTGAACTTGCAACGAAAAAGTTGAGGTTACTCTCGAAGAAAAAAGACGCTGAAAAGAAATTGTTCGCGATAAAAAATCATTTGGCTTACCGTGCGTATTCGAACGAAATCGTAAACAGAGTTTTAACAGAAATCAAAGAAAGGCTGGGAGCATGACCGATTATTATTTGCTCGATGAATGGTTTACCGAAGAAGAAAAACTTGTAAGAGACACCGTTGCGGAATTTACGAATAAGGAGGTTCTTCCGATAATCGAAGAATATTATATGAAAGGAGAATTTCCGAAACATTTGATAAAAAAGATGGGCGAACTCGGTTTATTCGGAATGACCTTGCCCGAAGAATACGGCGGAGCGGGAGCAAGCAATGTCGCTTACGGTTTGGCAATGCAAGAACTTGAACGCGGTGATAGCGGCATTCGAAGTTTCGCTTCCGTTCAAAGCGGATTGGTTATGTATCCCATTTTCACTTTCGGTTCGGAAGAGCAGAAAAGGAAGTTTTTGCCGCGTCTTGCCACGGGCGAATTAATCGGTTGCTTCGGATTGACGGAGCCCGATTACGGCTCTAATCCCGGCGGAATGATAACTCGCGCTGAAAAAACCGATGGCGGTTACATTTTAAATGGCGCGAAAATGTGGATTACGAACGGCTCTATTGCGGATATTGCGATTGTTTGGGCGAAACTCGATGGGAAAATTCGCGGTTTTATCGTGGACACTTCGTCCAAAGGATTTACCGCGCCGTTGATGAAAGGGAAGTTGTCATTGCGCGCGTCGGTTACGTCCGAACTTGTTTTCAGCGATGTTTTTGTTCCCGAAGATATGATTTTGCCCGAAGCGCGCGGATTAAAAGCGCCGCTTATGTGCCTTAATCAAGCGCGATACGGAATTGCGTGGGGCGCGGTCGGTTCGATGATTGCGTGCTACGAAGCGGCGTTGAATTACGCGAAAGAGAGAATTCAATTCGGAAAACCGATTGCGGCATATCAACTTACGCAAGAAAAACTTGCGTATATGATTACGGAAATAACCAAAGCGCAATTGCTCGTTTACAGGCTGGCGCGCTTGAAAGACAAGGGAAAAGCGAAACACACGCAGATTTCGATGGCGAAGAGAAACAATGTGGAGCACGCATTGAATATCGCTCGGCTTGCTCGCGAAATTCACGGAGCAAACGGAATTATTAACGAATATCCCGTTATGCGGCACGCGGCAAATCTCGAAACTGTTAAAACATACGAAGGCACACACGAAATGCACACGTTGATTATCGGCGAAGATATTACGGGGTTTTCCGCATTTGAGTAACCGATTTAACTTATTGTAACAAAATAAATTATCAATGATAATTTTACGGAGTTTTGAATGCAAGATAAAATAATTTACGAAGGTTTAACGTTTGACGATTTGCTTCTACTTCCTGCAAAATCGTCCGTGCTACCGCGCGAAACGGATTTGAGAACGAAATTAACGACCGATATCGAATTGAATATTCCTTTCATATCAGCCGCGATGGATACGGTTACCGAAGCGAAAATGGCGATTGCAATGGCGCAAAACGGCGGCATCGGAATAATTCATAAAAATTTATCGATTGCGGAGCAAGCCGAAGAGGTAGATAAAGTAAAACGTTACGAAAGCGGAATGATACACAATCCCATTACTCTTACAGCGGAAAAAACAATTGGCGATGCGGAAGAGATAATGGCGAAATATAAGATTTCCGGCATTCCGATTGTTGACAATCAGAATAGATTAATCGGAATTATTACAAATCGCGATTTAAGATTTTCAACCGATGCTTCCGTGCCGGTTTCGGAATTAATGACAAAGGAAAATCTGATTACCGCGCCGGAAGGAACGGATTTTGAAGAAGCGAAAAAACTTTTGCAGAAATATAAAATTGAAAAACTGCCCGTCGTGGACGCAAACGGAATTCTTAAAGGATTGATTACGTTCAAGGATATTTCCAAAAAGCAGATGTTTCCGAACGCAAGCAAGGACGACTTGGGACGTTTGCTTGTCGGCGCGGCTGTGGGAGTTTCCGCCGATACTTTGGACAGAGTTGACGCTTTAATTTCCGCCGGCGTTGACGTCGTCGTTGTGGACACGGCGCACGGACATTCGCTCGGCGTTGTTGAAACGGTTCGAAGAATACGCGAAAATTTTCGCGATATTCAATTGATTGCGGGAAATATTGTAACGGCTGAAGCCGCCGCGGATTTAATCGACGCGGGAGTTAACGCCGTGAAAGTCGGTATCGGAGCGGGCTCTATTTGCACCACGCGAATTGTGGCGGGCGTCGGAGTTCCGCAAATTTCCGCGATTTTCGAAGTCGTAAAGGAAACGGCAAAGCGTGGAATTCCCGTAATTGCCGACGGCGGAATTAAGCAAACGGGAGACGTGGCAAAGGCGATTGCCGCCGGCGCGGATACCGTGATGATGGGCGGAATGTTCGCCGGCGTCGATGAAAGTCCGGGCGAAACGGTTCTTTACGAAGGACGAAGATTTAAGGTTTATCGCGGAATGGGTTCGCTCGGTGCGATGAAGCGCGGGAGCAAGGATAGATATTTTCAAGATATGGAAGAGGATATCAAAAAACTTGTTCCCGAAGGCGTTGAAGGGCGCGTTCCGTATAAAGGACCGCTTTCCGACACAATTCATCAATTTGTCGGCGGATTACGCGCGGCAATGGGCTACGTGGGAGCAAGAAATATTGAAGAGATGAAAACAAAAACGCGTTTCGTGAAAATCACGGGAGCGGGTTTGCGCGAAAGTCATCCGCACGATATTACGATTACGAAAGAAGCGCCGAATTATCAGACGAATAAATAAGTTGGGATTTTATGTTTAAGGTTATTGTTGTGGCATATTATTTTCCGCCCATGGGATTGAGCGGAGTGCAGAGAACGCAGAAGTTTGTAAAATATTTACCCGATTTCGGGTGGCAACCCACCGTGATTACTACGGGAAAGACAACATATTTCGCTTTTGACGAAGCATTATTAAAAGAGGTTGAAGATAAGAATGTCGAAATAATTCGCGTGGAAGGAAACGACCCGAATACGATAATGAAAAAAGCGGGAGCACGAAAACCACCACGCGAAAGATTACGGAAAATTTTAAATAGAATAAGCCAAACAATTTTTATTCCCGATAACAAAAAATCCTGGTCGAAAAAAGCCGCAAAGAAAGTCGATGAACTTCTTTCAACGGGTTCGTACGATTTGGTTTTTGTTACAGCGCCGCCGTTTTCGGCTTTTGCGGAAATTGCGAAGTTGAAAGAAAGGCACAACGTTCCTATCGTGTTTGATTACCGTGATTTATGGTACGAAAGTTATTTCGCTTTCTACCCGACGCCTGCGCATAAATTTAAGCATTACAAAACCGAATACGCGGCGTTGAGGAAAGTTGACAGAGTAACTGTCACTAACAGAAAAATCAAAGAAAAACTTTTACTTGATTATCCGTTTCTTGACAACAACAATGTAATTATTGTGCGACACGGTTACGACGAGGCGGACTTCGAGAATGCTCCCAAAATCGAAAAAGAGAACGACAAATTGCTAATCACTCATTCGGGGAATTTTATCGAATACACAACGCCCGAATATATGCTGAAAGCCTTACGAAATTTACAATTGAAATTTCCCGAAATTGCGGCGGATTTGGAATTTCACTTTGTCGGAATAATGGACAAGCGTTACCAGAAGTTGATTAAAAAATATAAACTCGAACTGATTGTAAAAGTTTACGGATATATGGAGCATTCCGAAGCGGTTCGAAAAGTGGCGTCGAGCGACGTTCTTTGGTTTATGATTGGACGAAAACCGAACATAGACGCAATTTTACCCGGAAAACTTTTCGAATATGTCGGAGCACGCAAGCCGATTTTCGGCTCTGTTCCCGACGGAGCGGCTAAACTTGTTCTTGAAGAATACGGAGCTTCTTTTATCTCCGAACCCGACGATATCGAGGAAATAACTCAAAAACTTGTTGAAATTTATAAATTGTATAAAGCGGGAAATTTACCCGTACCTGACGAAGAATACGTGAAAAGTCACGAAAGGAGAAAACTAACGGAAGAGTTGACAAAAGTTTTTCAATTTTTATTGAAGGAAGAAACGTGAAAATACTTATAATCGGCGGTGGCGGGCGCGAACACGCGCTCGGCGACAAATTAAAAGAGGCAAACGAAAGAAACGAACTATTCTTTGCTCCGGGAAATGCCGGCACTGCTAAAATAGGCGAAAACGTTTCGCTCATTGTTTCGGAGCGGAATGAAATCGTAAGATTTTGTAAGCGGGAGCAAATAGATTTGGTTGTAATCGGGCCCGAACAACCGCTTGTGGACGGATTGGCTGACGCTTTGAGGGAAAGTTCCGTTTCCGTTTTCGGACCTAATGCGAACGCCGCAATTCTCGAAGGGGAAAAATCGTTTGCAAAAGATTTTATGAAACGTCACAACATCCCGACCGCCGATTACAAAATATTTAAAAAAGATAACAAGCAAGACGCTTTAAATTATTTGAGTAAAAGCAATTATCCGATTGTAATAAAAGCCGACGGACTTGCCGCGGGCAAAGGCGTGGTTATTTGTGATAACGAAGATGCCGCAAGAACGACAATTACCGATTATTTCGATAATGCGAAATTCGGAGCGGCGGGCGAAAAGGTTGTAATCGAAGAATTTCTCGAAGGCGAGGAATTATCTTTATTCGTGATAACTGACGGAAAGAATTATATTATGCTCCCGCCTTCGCAAGATTATAAAAAAATCTACGACGACAATAAGGGACCGAACACGGGCGGAATGGGCGCTTATGCTCCTGTAGATTTTGTAACAGAAGAAACTCTCGAAGAGATTGAAGATAATATTGTTATTCCTACAATTGAAGGAATGCGAAAAGAAGGGCGTGAATTTTCCGGTTGCCTTTATTGCGGACTTATTTCCACAAACGACGGAGTAAAAGTCATTGAATACAACGCCCGTTTCGGCGACCCGGAGACGCAATCGGTTTTGTCGTTGCTCGACGGACGTTTCGATATGTTATTGCTTTCGGTTGCACAAGGTTTGATTGACCGCGACGCCGTGCAAATTCTTGACAAAAAAGCGGTTAACGTTGTTGCGGCAAGCGAGGGTTATCCCGGTTCTTACGAAAAAGGAAAAGAAATTTTCGGTTTGGAAAATGTATCTCCGCCCGCGAAAGTTTTTCACGCAGGAACAATTGAAAAAAATGGGAAAATTTACACAAACGGCGGACGCGTTTTGGCGGTCAATGCGGTAGGAGAGAGTTTGCAAGAGGCGAGAGAAATGGCGTATGAAAATTTGAGTAAAATCTCATTCGAGGGAATGTATTTCAGAAAGGATATTGCGTCTGAAAAAGCATAAACCCGAACGGTGAAACGGTGATTATTCTGATTATCAACCTATATCGGGAAAATTGCTTAATAGGAAATTCCCTTTTATTTACATTTTAAACAAGAACGGCAAGCGAAGTCTATCGACGCAATCAGTACGTTAATTTTTTCGCTGGCGCATTTAATTTTCATAGGCGCATTGTTATCTTGAAAGTTGCGATTACATCAGTTCCGTAAATTTTTCGCCGATAGTGAAATTTATCCGAAATTCCTTATTTTTCAATACTTGATGAAAAATTTTGAAATAAGATGAAAATTAAATTTATACTGAACAATCGAATTGTTGAAACCGAAACTCACCCCGCAAAATCACTTCTTGATTTTTTACGAAAAGATGAAAAACTAACCGCTCCGAAAGAAGTCTGCAAAGAAGGCGATTGCGGCGCGTGCACGGTTTTACTCGGAAGCGTTGAAAACGGCGAACTCGTTTATCGCAACATCGCTTCGTGCGTTTATCCCGTCGGGAACGTTAGCGGAAAACACGTTGTTACGCTCGAAGGTTTGAACGAACCTAAACTTAATTTCATTCAAAAACATTTCGCGGAAGAAGGCGCGGCGCAGTGCGGATTTTGTACGCCCGGCTACATTGCCTCGTTAACGAATTATTTTATTTCGAACGCAACGTATAACGAAACAACGGCGCTGATGTCGATTTCGGGCAATGTTTGCCGATGTACGGGTTACGGCTCTATTAAAAGAGCGGTGAAAAATATGGTTACGGAATTGCGCTCGTCCGCCGATAAACTCGAAGACCGCTTGAATTTGCTTGCCGAAAAGAATGTTATTCCTTCATACTTTAAAAATATAAAAGAACGCTTGCAAGCGCTCGGCGAAATTTCCGTTTCGGTTTCGGACGGACGACCCGTCGGCGGAGGCACGGATTTGCTTGTGCAAATTCCCGAAAAAATCAGACGTGAAAAAGTTTCGTTGCTTGCACTTAAACGGAAAGAGCCGATTGGCGAAGCCGAAGGGAAAATTACTTTCGACGCCGAAACGACTTTTGCGGAATTCGGCGAAGCGGAAATAATCAAAAGACAAATTCCGAATTTTGATTCCGTCGAAAAACTTATCGCTTCGCCGCTTATCAGAAACGTGGCAACGATTGCGGGCAACGT
>CAYZMW010000090.1:0-35050 GCA_964479645.1 uncultured Melioribacter sp.
AGAAACTCGTCATTCGCTTTTCGCCTAATTTTCCTTTTTGAAAATTTATTCGGAAGAGAAACAATATTTTTATTTATTTTTGATTGGAACAAAACACGCGTTAGGATGTTGAGCAAACAATCGCAAACAAAATAAAAGGAACAAAAATGGTAAACGTTGAAATCAGAAATCTGAAGGAAATCGAAGAAGAGTACCGCGAACAAGTGGAAAAATTATGTTCGGAGAAAACGGAATTTTACAAAGAACTGTTTAAGAAATACGACAAAGATTTGCTCATCGAAATAATATTCGACCATTCTTCTTCGAAATTATACAAGGTCAGCGCATCGATTAATTTGAAAAGCAAAAGAGTTTTAATCGCCGAAGAAGACAAGGACGTTATAGTAGCGGTAACGAAACTGTTTTCAGAATTTAAGAAAGCGGTTAAACGACAATACGAACTTGAGAGGAAAGATTACGAGTACAAAAGAAAGAGATAACGGAAATAAAAACGGCGCTCAACGGCGCCGTTTTTCGCAACCCCTCCCTTTATACGTTCCCTAAAAACCGTATCCGAGAGAGAATTTCAGAGCCAAATCGGGAAAACCGAAAATCATAACTCCGACGTTGAGATGGTCCAAAATCGTGTATTGTCTTGAAAGCGACAAGCCGTAAGGATAGGGAAGCGACAGAGCCGTTTGTAACATATCGTTGTAATCTTCGCCGAAATCAGATTCGATATCGTTACCGAAAATTGCGCCCGCGGCAATTCTGTAATGCGGATTTCTATACCCCGTTGTCTCACCGAAAATCTGAAATAAAAGTCCGTCAACATCGAGGAATAACAATCTAATTGGGATTGCGGCGTAGCCCCAGCCTTCGAGTTTGTCGTCAAATCTGAAATCCGCCGCGAGTTTTACGCCGACCGACGTTTCTTTCCCGATTTCGTATCGGTCGAATTTATAAAAGAACTTTCCGAAATATTTCGTGAAATTAAACGCCAATGCGGTTTTCCCTAATTGCGCGTCCACTCCGAAAGTGAGCGAAGAAGGCATTTCGAGAATCACTTTATCGGTGAAAAAGTTTTCGGTCGCTTTGGTCAAATGCGGTTTGGAAAGATTAACCGAGTCGAGATCTATGTCGAGCGCTTCGTCGCCTTCGCCGAGCAAACGTCCCGTCATAAACTTGGGTTGATAACCGACATTGACGGCGCCCGCATCGTAGAGTGAAAAATCGGGACGAAAATCATAAAGCAAGGAAAAATTCCAACGCGACGCCCTGTCTTCACGTAGATTGTAATAAATCCCGAATTTTCCGCCGTAACGAGTATCTTGATAATTCCCTTTAACTTTCCAATAAAAATCGTTCGTTTCCCCCGCTTCTTTGTCGAGTAATATATCGTCGGGGTCGTTAAAATAGTATTCGTTGGAATTGTTAAGAACAATTGCGCCGTCTATTTGAGTGAGCATATTGACGTAATTGGAAACTTCGAATTTGGAGACCGTAATACCAGCCGAAAGATAGCCGTTCTCTCCGTTGTAAAGTTCGGCGCCGAAACCGAAAGTTATTTCGCTCATTGCAATATTAATGTTATTTTCCACGGTTGTGGTGAGTAGCATATCGAAAGTCGTTTCGTTGCCGCCGACATCTTCCGACGTGTGCAAATCCGTTTCAAGCCCTGTTACGTTCATATCCATCTGAAACTGAAACGGATAATTGTAACCGAACGCCGCATAAAATTTTTCCGCAATCGGAAACGCGAAAGAAAATGCGGAAAACCCGCCGAGTTGTCCCGCTCTTGACGAGGTAACGTTCGTATATTCGGTATTTTCCCCTTCGTAAATGAACATCGTCGTGTCGTTTAAATAGTCGTCCGTAGCCGATTCAATTTGGGAATGGTCGATAAAATTATTCAGAGCGATACCCGCTTTGTAATCGAACTGAGCGTACGGTCCTTTTAGAAAAGAAAGTTCGGCGGGATTTGAAAAAATAGCCGAAGAATAATTGTTCATCAGCGGCGAAATTATTCCGCCGCTTGCTCCGCTTCCTCCTCCGCCTCCGAAAAAGTTGGAAGAAAGACGAATATCGATGCTCATATTGCCGCCGTTAAAATAAGTCAACTCCGGCGTATCCTGCGAATACGAAACGAGGGAAATTAACAAAGTGATAACGATTGTGAATTTTATTCTTTTCATTTTAGTTTAATTCCTAATGCAAATCTTGAAGTATTGCCCAATTCTTCGATTACGTATGCGTAATTGGCTTCAGCCGTTATTCCGCCGAAAGAATATCGTACGCCGACGCCGAAATTGTATTTCTCATCGTCGAGAGAATTAATCGTTTGTTGTGTTCCAGCGCGAAGACTGAAAACGTTCATAAAAGTGTATTCCGCTCCGAGCCGAAAAACGTTGTAAGTATCGAGTAAAACGGGCGGGCGATAGTCGATATTCATTCGAAACGAGCGAACGGGACGAAAAGCGACGCCCGCAACGATATTAATCGGCATCGATTCGTCGTAATCGCCTTGGGGCTTTTGAGTTTCGCTTTTCGTATCGGACGACCACCGAAACGGCGCGAAAAGATCTTTGAGAACCAAACCGACATTGATTTCTTCATTCAATTCGTAAATTGCGCCGACATCGAAGCCGAAGCCGTTACCGTTTCCGAAAACCTGTGTGGCTTCGCCAGTTTGAATTTCACCGGGGTCGAAAACCGTGTAATCGTCTGCGTTAAAAGTATTGTTGCCGAAAGACGCGTATCGATATTTTGCGGTCGCGCCGATATTTAGTTTTCCGAATTTTCGCGCGTAAGAGGCGAGGAACGTAAACTCTTTCATTGCGTCGTCGCCCGAATAAATCAAACCGACGCCCAAACCGTCTTTTCCTTCGGAAAGCGGAATAACGCCGGCAAACGCACTGTAAGGAACAAGTTGAAGTTGGTTCAAATAGTTAAACTCAAATGCGATTGCCGAAGCGGAAGTAATTCCGGCCGGATTCCAGAAAACGGAATTCGCGTCGTCGGAAGCCGCCACGTAAGCGTTTCCCATTGCGGCGGGACGCGCTCCGAAGCCCAAATCCACAAAACTTGCGGAAATGCCCGAGAGTTCTTGACCGTTGATTCGAGTAACGGAAAAGATGGTCAGTAGCGAAATTATCGGAAACAGTCGCGATATTTCGTAAATGTGTTTCATAATTTTTTGTTTTTATTTAATTAAAATCAATTGTAAAATTTCGGACGTCTTGTTTTTACCGTCGCTTGCCGTAATTCTGACAATGTATCTGCCGTTTCTTGCAATATTCCCGCCGTCGGTTTTTCCGTCCCACGTAATTTCTTTCAACGAGGAAGAACTTCCGTATCTACCGGGATATTGCAAATCGTTTTCGAGCACCGTTTTTACAAGTTCGCCGTTGATATTGTAAATTTTAATCGTAACCGACGCGGGCGGAGCGTCGGAGGTCAAATAATATCCGATTTTAACGGGAGCGATTTGCGGCGAAAAAGGATTGGGTAAAACGCTTGCGTATTTTATCGAAAGCGGTTCGCTTTTTGCAAGCACGGAATATTCGCCGAATTTGGAAAATTTGTCATATTCCGTAATATTGTCGGAAATCCCGGATTTTGCAGAAGCGAGAAGTAAAATCCACCGCTTGAGATTGGCATTATAATACGAAATAATTTTGTCGGAACCGATTAGTTTGAATTCTTCGGGGAGCGGGATTGTAATTGTTCCGAAACGTTGCAAACTATCGCCCGGAAGAGCGCTTGACGAATTATACGTGATTTCGTAAGATAAATCGCTTGCCATAAACTTGTTCTTTGAATTAAGCGGAGTAACGTATTTTTTAACCGATTTGTTAACGACTTTGCGCATTTCTATTTCCACGGGAACGGTAACCGCGTTCGGAGGAATTGTTAAAGTCAAACCGTTCATATCCGTGAATTCACTTTGATTTTCGGGATAAACTTCGCCGTAAACCGAAACGGAAGTTTCGTCGCTTAATCCGCTTATTTCGTCTTCGGCTATTACTTTTACGATTCCGAAAAAGTTTTCATTTGCCGGGACGAAGAAACCGGTTTCCGTGAAATAAGAGTAATAATCTCCGTTGATTGCATTCGCCGGTTCGGCGCTCCATTTTATGCCCGAACCCAACGTAACTGTTCTGCCCGTGGAATCTTTTCCCGTCAACGAAAATTGAATTCCGCTTGAACGATTTGAAATTCTGTTTTGAGGCTTGGAAATCGAAAGCGAAGCGATTTGCAAATTGTTTATATCAATTGAAGCGCTTTGAGTTAAACTGATTCCGTTCAGCGAAGCGGTTACTTCCAATCTTTGCACGCCTTCGGCTTCGACGGCTGTGATGATTATTTGCGTGCTGTCGTTGTCGTTCGGGAATTCGTAATCGAAGCCGTCGGGAATTTGCCAAATGATTTTACCCGGATGGTTTTCACCGACAAATTTTTCAAGCAGAGAATTATTTATTCCGTCGCGCAAAATAAGAGAAATTTTATACGGGTCGTTTTTTCTGATTATCACGTTATCCAGCGAAGGCGAGAAAATCACTTGAGTGAGTAAGCCCGCGGCTTTAGGAACGATGGAAAAGATATCCGATTTGTAGATGACATTTTCGAAGTTGATTTTTATGTAATAATCGATTTCTTCGCTTGTGAACAGAGGCGGAATTTCTCCGATAAACGCGGTATCCGCGGCTGTTAATATGATTTCGTCGAACACGGCGGACGATGCCGTTTTATAATAGATTTTCGCCGTCGCATTATTGACGTCGTCACAAGAAGATGAATATTTTACGATAATCGGGGTGGCGCTGTTTGAAAGCATTTCGTCGAGCGGCGTAAACTCAAACGGCAACAATGCATTGAGCGTGGCGGACGAAGTATCGCTTTCGAGTGTCAACGAATAATTGGACGGCAAAAGATAACCGTTAGCGGTTATTCCTATGAAGTAATCGCCCGCGAACATTGTGCTTGGAGTTTCCACAATTCCGTCGTTATTCGTTTGTTTTGTTATTGTATTCCCGTCGGGCTTAATTACCGTTACCGCCACACCCGCAAGCGGTTGAGAACAATCCGAAACGGTTACTGTGATTTTTCCGCTTGGAAGTAGCAAAGCGGGAGCGGTGATTTCGGTATTCAGAGCCGAAGAAGGAATACGAATTTGTCGCGATATGGATGAGTAGCGATTGTCGTTTATCGAAATATTGTAAACCGTAGTGTCGTTTTCATTCGTGTAAATGGGAAGTTCGTCGAAGACGTACGCTCCTTCGTCGTTGGTCGTCGTGTAAAATTCTCCGAGAGGCGAAACCGCCTTGATGTTAATCCGTGCCACGTCGGAAGCGTTTCGAGAATAAACATTTCCGTGTAAAACCACGATTTGCGGTTCAAGTACATAATCGTTATTCGTAATGTTTCCTTCGGTCAAATTCACGGTGTCTTTTGCGGAGGTGAATCCCGATTTGAAAACCGTCACTTCGTATTCCGCGGGAGCGAGATTGTCAAACGAATATTTGCCGAGCGAGTCGGATGTCGTGCGGAATGTTTCACCTGAAGACAATTTACGCATTTCCACCGTGGCGTCGAAAAGAGGCGAAAGGCTTCCGTTCGTTAAACGTTTTTTGATTTTTCCCGAAATCGCCGCGGAGTTGGGCGTTAATGTGAAATTAACGTTAACCGAATCGCCAGTGGAGAGAACCACCGTCGAATTAAACGGTTCGGAAGAATAATTTACGGGTGAAGGCGTAATAAGATACGTGTCGCTCGGAAGTTCCGTAAAAACGGCAATTCCGCTTGTGTTCGTTTGTGCGTTTCTAACTGTCGTGGTATCCGAATTAATTACGGAGACTGTCACGCCGCTTACGGGCGAACCGTCCGTTCCAAGCGTGTAAACCGCTATCGAGGCGATATCGGGTTGCGCCGTAAAATTAATTTCTTTTTCTTCGTAAATATCGAGCGAAACCGTTTGCCGTGTAGGAGAAAAAACGTAACCGTCTTTTCTCGGCTGTAAAATGTATGTTCCCGAACTCAGGAAATTAAAGGAAAAATCGCCGAGTGCGTTGCTCGATTGAACATCGACTATCGTTCCGTCGTTGTCGGTTAAAGTAATACTTACGTCCGAAGCGCCGACATTACCGAAAATTTTCGAAAGCGTTATAAGCGGAACGAGTTCACCGACATTTGTCGTTTGATTTTGCAGAACTATTATATTTTGAATTTCCGCGTTCTGATAGCCTTCGTCGTAAATATCGGTTCTAACCGCGTAATGAGAATCCGGTACGACTTCATCGAACGTGAAAGAACCCGACGCATCGGTTTGTGTCGAATAATTGGAAGAAGCGTTGTAAGCCTTCACGGTCACGGGAAATCCGAGAGGCGCTCCCGTTTCGTCGTAAACGAAGCCCGTTATCGCTCCTGTGGTTTTTGTCATATAAATATTTTGTGTTACCGAAGTTGTCGTATCGGTAATTTGCACGGAAATTGGTTGCATCGTATAATTTTGACAAGAAGCCGTCAACTGATAACTTCCCGGGAAAATGTTTGTCAGCGAGTATTGTCCAGAAGCGGAAGAAGTTGCCGAAGCGCTACCGTTTTCTCCCGTAAGTGAAATCGTAACGTAAGGGAGAGGCGTTTGATTGTTCGCATCGTAAACGGTGCCGTTTATTGTGGCGACATTTAAAGTGAAATCGTCGATGTTGACAACCGCGACCGAATCCGTTGAAGATATTGTGAAAGGAATTTCCGCATTGCTTCGGTATCCCGCCTTTGTGGCGCTTACGGTATATTCGCCTTCAGCCAAATTTTCAAAAACGTATTGACCTTCGTCGTTACTTACCGAAAACAAGTTGGCGTTTTCTGCGGATGTGATTTTTACCGTGGCTTCGGGTACCGGAATTCCGTCCGTCGTTGAAATTGTTCCGCTTAATTTTCCGTTTAACAATTTGATAACGATATCAAGCGTTTTGTTTTCGCCGTCGTTAATTTGATAGTTCGTGATGTTGGAATCCGAATAACCTTGCTTTGAAAAATCGAGCGAATAAATTCCCCCGACAAGTCTGTTGGCGAGGTAACTCCCGTCCGACAAAGTAAAGGTGGTTTTTCCGCCCTGCTCCGAAAGGAGATTAACCATAACGCCCTGTATTCCGTTTCCGTGTTTGTCACGAACGAAACCGCTTACGGAGGCGAAGTTTTCGTTCAGAGTAGGATTTATGTTAGTTAAATTTTGTCCTACAGAAAGAGTAATGTTTATCGAGGCTTCCGAATATCCGGGTTTGCTTGCTTTCAGGATGTAGTTGCCGGCGTTAAGTCCTACGGAGTATGAACCGTCCGAAAGGGAAAACGTTGTCTTTACCGTATCGTCGGTTGTCGTTAGAATCGTTACTTGTGCGGAATTTATTGTCGTTCCCGTATTCGAATAAACTATGCCCGAAACCGACGAAGGATTCGGAGAAAGGTTAAGCGTAATTTGTGTTTGGCTTTCCGGAGCGAGAACGTTCGTAAAGAAATTTTCGGACGAGTAACCGCTTAAAACGGGTTCTATTTCGTATGCTTTTCCCGCTTCGAGTGCGGCGTTAAATTGACCGTTCGAATTCGTGATTGTCGTTAAAACGTTTGCGCCGCTTTGAATTTCGTAAATGTTAATGGATACGTTTCCTATCGGTGTTCCGTTAACAGTTGTTAATCCGTTGATGTATGCTATGTTTTGAATTAGAACGAAATTGTTGTTCGCACTTGTTTGCCCGGGACCGACGGTTACCGAAACCGTGTCGCTTGGAATAAAGCCCGATTTTGTCGCGGTAAGTTTCCAAGCGCCCGGTTGTACGCTTAAGGAATAATTACCCGCATTATCGGTTAGCGCCGTTAACGAAGCGGAAGAGTTCGTTGCGGTAATTGTCGCGTTAACAATTGCAAGCCCGTTATTTGTTACGGAGCCTGAAATTATCCCGGCGTTCGGCGTTAAAGTAAAATCTATGCCCGTTAAATTTTCTCCAGGCGCAACGGAAAGCGTAATCGGGTCGGGTGAAATGTAACCTTCTTTCGTAGCGGAAATCGTATGAACGCCGTCGGGTACCGATAACGTGTAATTTCCGTTAACGTCGGTAACCACTTGAGTCCCGTTTTCCGCACTTACGGTAACGTTCGAAACGCTTGTTCCGTCGGCAAGTTTAACTCTTCCCGAAACGGAGCAAGGATTGGGCGTTAGCGTAAAGACCAAATTGTCCACCGTTTCTCCAACGCCGAGCGTGAGTTGTATCGGGTCGCTGGCGGTGTATCCCGTCTTTTCGGTTCTGAAAATGTAAGTTCCGCTTCTTAAGCAGAAATTGAACGTGCCGCTGTTGTCCGTTACCGTTTCGAACGGCTGTCCCGAAATCGGTTCGGCTTTTACGGTAATATCGGCGAACGGAATTTGTACGACGTTTCCGTCCGTAACTATTTTGTAAACCGTCCCGCTTACTTGATTGGCGCGGGGAATTAACACGATGTTCTGATTTTGCAGATTATCTCCAGTAGAAAGATTTACCGTAAAGGGTTCGGGACTTACGAATCCCGTTTTTGCGGCGGAAACTGTCCATTGTCCCGACGAAAGCGTGAACGAATAATCTCCTTCGCCCGTCGAATTCGTTTGAAACGACGAATTGCCGTTCGTAGCCGTAATCGTAGCCAATTGTATCGGTTCGCCCATATCGTTCAAAATTTTTCCCGAAAGCATCGCTTCGTCCTTTTGCAAATAAACGGTTTCGAGAGTTACTTGCTGTTCGTTAATATTAAAAAAGATTTGTTGTGAAGCGACGTAACCCGCTTTTGTTACGACGAGGAAATAACTTCCGTATTCGGTGGTGATGCTGAAATTTCCTTCGTAGTTGGTGAGAACCGTCGTTTCTTCGCCTGTTGTCGTATTCGTTAAAGTCACGGTTGCGTTCGCAATCGGAAGATTTGTTGAACTTTCGAGAACCGTTCCGTTAACGATACTTGGCAAAGGAGTGAACGGAAAATTAATAATCAACGGATTGGACAACGTGTGTTCTTCGGTAATCGTTACCGTAAGAGTTGTATCCGAAAAACCCACTTTGCTTCCCGTAAATTGATATGTGCCGAGAACCAAACTGTCCGTGTAAGTTTGCGCGTCGATTACGAGGAAAGGATTTGTCGGCGTAATTCCGCCTTGGATGGCTACCGCTTGCGCTTGAAAATTCAAGAGAGCGGAATTGTCAACCGTGGAATGGGCTTTTAATTTAAAGACGCCGAGTTCCTTGTTATATCTGAATAAAAAAGTTTCGCTTGCATTTCCCGCGCCTTGCGCGTCGCTGGGAACTACGTACCAAACGTAAGTTCCTTTCGTCAATGTCGTTCCCGCATCGTAGGTAATCCAAGTATTTGTTGTCGAGGCGTTCCATATCGGGACGTCTATCGTTTGGTCGTTACCGCCGAAAGAAGTTAGTCGTTGGTAAAGATAAATTGTATATTGATTCACCCAATCGACTTCTTCCCAAGAAAATGTAATTTGCGGTGTCGCGTCAAAATAGGCGCTATCGGCGGGCGTCAACAAATGCGGAGGCTGTTGAGCGTTTTCGTCTTGATAGGTAAAGGAAAAAACGCCGGATGTAACGGGACTTCCGTAAATGGGATTATTTTCTTCGTAAAGATTTAAAATTACGTAATTGTATGTGTGCCCCGATAATAGCGGCGGAGGTGTGCCCATATCGTAAGGGTTCAAAGGATTAACGTCTCCGTACTGAGCGGAGGTTTGATTTGTAGTGTAATTCCAAATCAAATTTGCGCCTTCTATTTGTATGTTTCCGAGAGAATCTGTCGTAATTTCGAAAGGATTGCTTGAAAGCAACAACCAGTAGGAAACCACTCCCGGAATTGCGTTCCAACTGAATGTCGGAGTAGGGTTTGTAATTGTTCCGAGCGGTTCTATTGCCGTCGGTGCGGTTGTGGCGGTGATGACGATTTGAAATTCGTTTGAGAAAAGCGCGTTTTCGTCCGAAGAAATTTCGCTTATCGTATTGTAAGCGGAATTCGTAACGATTCCGTAATATCTTCCCGTCGGAAGAGCCGTTTCGGCTCCCGTGAAAATTTGTTGGAAAACGTTTTGTTGAACTTCCGTTCCCTGAACGTTCATCGGAAAATAATCGTTTGTAAAATCGTATGTGCCCGACTGACTTCCGAGTTTAATTTTAAAGCCTTGGGAATTTAAATTTCCCAACCATTGCAGAACAATGGAACTGTCGGGATGAAAAAGAATTTTAAGTGATAAACGTCCGTTTGTGTTGTATCCTTTCGGAACGACTTGAACGGTTTGGGAAAACATTAGTGAAGTTTCCAACAGAAACACTAAAGAAAACGCGAAGTATTTAAATTTTTTCATGGAATTTTTATCGTTTATTTTTTATTACGCCAGTTTTCATTATCGTAAAAAAAACGAATTTTTTTAATTCGGAATTTGTCGGAAAAAAGGAACTTTCGGAGAAATGTTTTGTTTTATAAATTAATAAAAAAGAGGGAAATAATTAGGTTGACAAATGAAAAAGGTTTTCTTAATTTTTAACTTAATTTTTCGTGAATAAGGAGGATATAGTGGCTTTACCCAAAAATCCTAAATATGACTTAAAATTACATTATCAAAGAATATTTGAAGTGAGTTTAATTATTGCGCTTGCAATAATTATAATTGCATTCAAATATTTTCCCGAAGTGAAAAAAGAAGTGATTAAGCAGGAAGGTCCGCAGGAACTTGTTCAGGTTGAAGACGTTGAACACACGAAGCAGGAAACGGCGCCTCCGCCGCCTCCGAAGCCCCCTATTCCTATTGAAGCGCCTTCGGACGAAGTGCTTGACGATATCGAAATAGAATCAACTGAATTGGATGAAAATGCGGATGTCGCACCACCGCCGCCACCGCCGAAAGAAGAAAAGAAAGAAGAAGAACCCGTTTTCTTCGTGGCTGTGGAACAACAACCCGAACCGATAGGTGGAATTCAAGCGATACAAAAGAGAATTGTCTATCCCGAAATTGCAAAACGTGCAAACGTTCAGGGTAGAGTTTATGTAAAGGCTTACGTTGACGAACACGGTAACGTGGTTAAAGCCGAAGTGATTAAAGGTATAGGTGCGGGTTGTGACGAAGCCGCGATTAAAGCCGTAATGGCTACCAAATTTAAACCTGGAATGCAACGCGGTAAGCCCGTGAAAGTTCAAGTGATGGTGCCGATATTATTTAAGTTAAGATAAAAATAAACTGACTTTTTTATGAAGCCCATCTTAAAGATGGGCTTTTTTTTGGCGGTTAAGGAACAAAATTTTCATAGATTTGTATTTTAAATGAAATTTACGGGGCATATTGCAATGCAATGTTGATTTCGACTATAAACATTAGTTAAATTTGTTTAATAAATTATTAAGAGATTTTTGCAATGGAAAATAATTTTTCAAATAGAGTAAAGGAAGTAATAAGATATAGCAAAGAGGAGGCTTTTCGTCTCGGGCATGAATTTATCGGGACGGAGCATTTGTTGCTCGGACTTATTAAACTCGGAGAAGGCACGGCTGTTGACATATTGAAAAATCTGAACGTCGATTTGCTGATGTTGAAGAAAGCGATTGAGGACGCTATTTCCACGGGCGTTCACACGCTGACAATAGGGAATATTCCTTTGACGAAACAAGCCGAAAAAGTATTGAAGCGCACGCAGATTGAGGTTAAAGTTTATCGTAAAAGCGTAATCGGAACGGAGCATCTTTTATTGGGTATTTTGCGTGACGACGACAATATTGCGGCGAACGTTTTGATACAATTCGGCGTAACGTATGAAATTGTTCGTAACGAACTGAACAAAATTTACGGTTCGGAAGAATCGTCGCAATTCGGGCGCGGATACGAACGCGGTTCGCAAGGTTCTTTCGGACACGGACCTATGAAAAAGCAAAGCGAAAAATCGCGTACGCCTGTGCTTGATAATTTCGGTAGAGATTTGACAAGACTCGCTTTGGAAGGAAAACTCGACCCCGTTATCGGTCGCGAAAAGGAAATCGAAAGAGTAACGCAAATTTTAAGCAGACGCAAAAAGAACAATCCCGTGTTAATCGGAGAACCAGGCGTGGGGAAAACCGCAATAGCGGAAGGACTTGCTTTAAGAATAATCAAAAAGGACGTCCCTAGAATTTTAATGAACAAACGTGTGGTTACGCTCGATTTGGCGGGATTGGTCGCGGGCACGAAATACAGAGGACAATTCGAAGAGCGTATGAAAGCATTAATGAACGAACTTGAAAAAGCGGACGATATAATTTTGTTCATTGATGAATTGCACACGATAGTGGGCGCGGGAGGCGCCTCCGGGTCGCTTGATGCTTCCAATATGTTTAAACCCGCGCTTGCACGCGGCGATATTCAATGTATTGGTGCGACTACACTTGACGAATACAGAAAATATGTGGAAACCGACGGCGCATTGGAAAGACGTTTCCAAAAAGTTATAGTAGAGCCGCCTACGCCCGAAGAAACGATTGAGATTTTGAAAAACATTAAATTTAAATACGAAGAACATCACCATGTAAGATATACCGATAAAGCGATTGAAGACGCGGTGAGATTAACCGACAGATATTTGTCGGATAGATATTTCCCTGACAAAGCGATTGATGTTCTTGACGAAGCGGGTTCGCGCGTTTACATGCGCCACTATGATGTGCCGGAAGAAATAAAGTTACTCGAAGAAGAAATCGAAAGAGTGCGCGAAAAGAAAAAACTTGTGGTTCAAAATCAAGATTTCGAACAAGCCGCAAGTCTGCGCGACCGCGAAAAGCAATTGCTTGACGAGTTGGAAAAAGCGAAAGAAAAATGGGACAAGGAAGCCGCCAATCTCGTTTTTGAAGTAACGGAAGACGATATTGCCGAAGTGGTTGCGATGATGACGGGTATTCCCGTTACACGCGTAATTCAAGCCGAATCGGAAAAACTCTTGAAAATGGAAGATGAACTTAAAAAGCATATTATCGGGCAAGATGAAGCGGTAATAAAATTAACCAAAGCGATTCGCAGAGCCCGTGCGGGTTTGAAAAATCCCAAACGTCCCATCGGTTCGTTTATCTTTTTGGGTCCCACTGGCGTCGGCAAAACGGAAACCGCAAAAGTTTTGGCGCGTTATCTGTTCGACTCGGAAGACGCGTTAATAAGAATTGATATGTCTGAATATATGGAAAAGTTCGCTGTTTCAAGATTGGTCGGTGCGCCTCCCGGTTATGTGGGTTACGAAGAAGGCGGACAATTAACCGAAAGAGTGAGACGTAAGCCCTATAGTGTTGTGCTATTCGACGAAATCGAAAAGGCGCACGCGGACGTTTTTAACGTGCTGTTGCAAATTCTTGACGACGGACAAGTGACCGATAGCCTCGGAAGGAAAGTTGATTTTAAAAACACCATTATTATTATGACTTCCAATGCCGGAACAAAAAACATAAAAGCAACAGGCGGATTCGGTTTTAGCGAAAACACTTCGCAAGATAGATACGAACATTTAAAAAATAAAGTTCAGGAGGCGATGAAAGATTTCTTTAATCCTGAATTCCTGAACAGAATTGACGATATTATTGTTTTCAGAAATCTTGAAAAAGAGGATATCAAAAAACTCATCGAATTGGAGACAGAAGATTTGCGGAGAAATCTCGCCGAAAAAGGAATACGCATTAAATTAAGTAAAAGCGCCGTTGACTTTTTGGCGGACAGAGGATTTGACCCGAACTTCGGCGCGAGACCGTTGAGAAGAGCGGTGCAGCAATATCTTGAAGATCCTTTGGCGGAAGAATTATTGCTCGGAACTTTCACGAGCGGTGATACGATTGTTACCAAGCATAAAAAAAATGCGGATAAATTATTTTTTGTTAAATTACGTAATAAGAATTCCGATAATAAAGAGAAACCCGAAGAAGAAAATACTGACGTGGGTGAAGAAAAATAGAAAGAAACAATTTCAGGAGTTGCAATGGCAGTGTTAACGGAATCCGAAATCCAAGAGAAATTACAAGACTTGGACGGCTGGGAAATAAAGGATAACGCGCTCGAAAAAGAATTTCAGTTTGTGGACTTTTATAACGCTTTAAGTTTTGTAGTCAAAATAGGCGTGGAAGCCGAAAAACTTGATCATCATCCCGAAATATTAATTCATTCTTACAATAAGGTGAAAGTTAAAACCACTACGCACGACGAAGGCGGTATCACGGATTTGGATATCAGATTGGCGGATCGATTGGAAAGAATTTGATGAGCGAAAAAGAAATTCTTGAAATTTTTACAAAAACCGATGCCCTTTTAGAAGGGCATTTTTTGTTGACTTCGGGAAAACATAGCAATCGGTATTTTCAATGCGCAAAGGTTTTGCAATATCCCGATTACACGCGAAAAATAGTGGTGGAATTAACCGAATATTTTCGCGAATATAAAATCGATACGGTAATTGCGCCTGCAATGGGGGGAATTATTGTTGGCTACGAGGTTGCGAGAGCGCTTAATAAACGTTTTATTTTTACCGAACGCGAAGAAAAGGAAATGAAGTTGAGACGCGGATTTGAAATATTCGAGGGGGAAAGATTTCTCGTTTGCGAAGACGTTATTACTACGGGCGGTTCCGTGCGCGAAGTAATCGAGATCGTTCTTCAAAACGGCGGTGAAATTGCGGGTGTCGGAACGATTGTGGACAGAAGTAACGGCAAAGTGCAATTCGGATTTCCGCAAAAAGCCGTTTTAAAAATGCAAGTGGAAGTTTATGAACCCGATGCATGTCCGTTATGCAAGGCGAATTTGCCGCTTGTAAAACCCGGTTCGCGAAAAGTTTTCAGAAAATAAAAAAGGATGTCAAACGACATCCTTTTTTATTGTAACCTTGTGAAAATCACATTCTGATTTGTTTCAGCCTTAATCGATTAAGCGCTCTGGCAAGCGCGCTTTCGGCGCGCGCAATATCGATTGTTTTATCTCTTTTTTCCAAGCGCTCTTTTGCTCGCATATAAGCCGCTTTTGCGCGTTCCACATCTATTTCGTCCTCGCTTTCGAAAGTTTCCGCAAGAACAATTATGTGATTGTTTTTCACCTCCACGGTTCCTCCGCTTGTAGCGTAACGTTTTACGTTTCCGTTTTCCTTAATTTTTATTACGCCGATTTCAAAAGAGCTTAACAACGGAGCGTGATTGTACAGAATTTGAAACTGTCCGAGCGTGCCCGGAATTGTTACGCTTTCGACTTCTTTATCGAAAGTGGAACCTGTAGGAGTTACTATTTCCAAACGAATTTTATTTCCCATTATTGCATCTTCTTAGCTTTTTCTACCGCTTCTTCTATTGTTCCTACGTACATGAAAGCCATTTCGGGCAAGTCGTCATGTTTACCTTCCAATATTTCCTTGAAACTCCGAATTGTATCTTCGAGTTTAACGTACTTGCCGGGCATTCCGGTAAACTGTTCCGCAACGTGGAAAGGCTGACTTAAAAATCTTTCGATTCTTCGTGCGCGTTTAACGATGATTTTATCTTCTTCGGAAAGTTCGTCCATACCGAGAATATTAATAATATCTTGCAAATCGCGATAGGCTTGAAGAATCTCTTTTACTTGCTGTGCCACTTGATAATGTTCTTCGCCGACCACGCCCGGTTGCAAAATTCTTGACGTGGAATCGAGAGGATCGACCGCGGGATAAATTCCGAGCTCCGCAATTCTACGGCTGAGAACCGTCGTAGCGTCAAGGTGCGAGAAAGTTGTAGCGGGAGCCGGGTCGGTCAAGTCGTCGGCGGGGACGTAAATCGCTTGAACCGACGTAATCGAGCCGTTTTCCGTTGAAGTGATACGCTCTTGAAGTTCGCCCATTTCCGAAGCGAGGTTCGGTTGATAACCTACCGCCGAAGGCATACGTCCGAGAAGCGCCGAAACTTCGGAACCGGCTTGAGTGAAGCGGAAAATATTATCGATGAATAGAAGTACGTCGCGATGTTCCACATCACGAAAATATTCGGCAATCGTAAGACCGGTCAAACCTACGCGAAGACGAGCGCCTGGCGGTTCGTTCATCTGTCCGAAAACAAGAGCGGTTTTATCCAAAACGCCCGATTCTTTCATTTCGAGCCAAAGGTCATTTCCTTCGCGGGTTCTTTCTCCCACGCCCGTAAATACGGAATAACCGCCGTGTTGTTTTGCGATATTATGAATTAATTCCATAATGATAACGGTTTTACCTACGCCCGCGCCTCCGAACAAACCGGTTTTACCGCCTTTCGAATAAGGTTCAAGAAGGTCGATAACTTTAATTCCCGTTTCGAACATTTCTTGGGAAGTTCCGATGGACTTGAATTCGGGCGCGTGTCTGTGAATTTGAAATTTTCTTTCGGTTTTAATTGGTCCGAGACCGTCGATTCCTTCTCCGACCACATTAATCAAACGCCCGAGAGTTTCGGGACCCACGGGAATTTCTATCGGTGCGCCTGTGTCTATTGCTTTCATTCCGCGAACAAGACCGTCGGTCGAATCCATTGCAACGGTTCTAACGCGATTTTCGCCCAAGTGTTGTTGCACTTCAACAATTAAGACGTCTTCTTTTCCTTCCAAATTGGTACGCGGGATATGAATTGCGTTATAGATTTCGGGGAGTTGACCTTCGGGAAAATCAATGTCAACCACAGGTCCGATTACCTGAACAATTACACCTTCGTTATTTGCCATTTACTTTCTCACTTTGTTAAATTAAACAGATTTTTAAAATTAAAGAATATCTTATATTATTTCAATTAAAAACATTTCACGGACGATAAAAAAAGCGTCTTTTGTTACGGTAAAGAAATTGCGGCTTTGGGAATTTCGTTACTGAAAATTATTTTGAAAGTGGAACCTTCTCCTTTACGCGAAGTCACTTCGATTTTCGCATTATTCAAATTTGCGTATTCTTTAACTATCGGTAATCCCAAACCCACGCCTTCGAATCTTCTTTTTGTTCCTTCGTCTTCCTGGGAAAAAGGTTGAAAAATATAATCTATTTTTTTCCGGTTGATTCCCAATCCCGTATCCGTTATTGAAAAATACAATTCATTATTTTCATTCCGCCCGAGTTCGATACGAATATATCCTTTGTCTGTAAATTTAACGGCGTTATTAATGAGATTATCGAATATTTGTCTTATTGAATGTTGATCGCGCGCGGGCAAAATCGGGTCGTCGGTTTTGTTTTCATACGTAAGACTCAATTTTTTTCTTTGTGTTTCCGGAAGATAAGTTAATAACAAAGAATTAATGATTTCATCGGCGTTAATATCTTGGGGAATAAATTTGTAATCGTCAATCCGCAGCGACCCCAATTCCAACATTAAATCTATTGTGCGTATTAATCTTTTAACCGCTTTTTTGATTAACGAAAACAGTTTCTCCAAGTCGTCGTCGAAATACCGAACAAGTTCCTCCTCAATAACTCCGAGTGAACTTGTTATCGTATTTAACGGTGTCCTGATTTCATGCGAAACTTGCATGAGGAAATTGGTTTTCATCTTATCGCTTTTTTCCGCAAGTATTTTCGCTTTTTCCAGTTCTTCTTGAATTTTTTTAAAGTTATCAATGTCAATTATGATTATTAAAAAGTTGGTTAATTCGTCTTTTGAGTTCTTGATTGGCGTGAGAATCATGTAACCCCAAAAAAGTTCCCCGTTTTTTCTTTGAAACCGAAGTTCGCCTTGCCACGTCTCTTCTTCCGCGAGTACGGTTACTATTTGAGATACCCATGATTCGTCGGTTCCTTTCGGTGAAAGAATTTCGGGTGATTTACCGAGAAGGTCTTCTTTATCCATATTGAATAATTTATAGATATACGGATTGGCGTACTCTATTTTAATTTCCGAATCCAAGATGATAAAACCTTGTTCGCTTTGTTCGACGGCTACCGATAATTTGTTGATTTCTTCGAGGGCTTGTTTTTCTTTCGAAATATTTCTTATAAAACTCATCACCGCTTTTTCGTTGTCCCACTCTATTTCAATCGCTCTGTTGAGCACCCACAAAGGCGAATTGTTTTTACGTATTAATCTGAATTCATACGGCTCCGTATCAAGGTGCATATTGAAACCTTCATCATTGATATCGAGGGCGTATGTTCTGTCTTCGGGGTGAATAAACTGAACGATAACTTCGTCGTGAACTTCCTTTTCGTCGTATCCCGAAATTTCTATGAAACTTTTGTTAAAGTATTTGATAATTCCGTCTTGTGTAACTAATATTGCTTCGTGAAGATTGTCGATAAGCGTTTTATACCTTTGTTCGCGAATTCGTAATTCTTTTTCCGCCTTTCTTTGCTCCGTTACGTCGCGTCCGAAAACTATCAAGCCGTTACGCGTACCGTCGGGATTGAAAACGGGAGTTTTGATTACGTCGTAAATTTTACTTTCGCCTGTCGGGAGAGGTATGATTTCATCGCCGCGAGTCGTTACTCCTTTGCGCCAGCATGCTTCGTCGGTTTCCATACAAGTTAAAAACGCGTCTCTGTAAAAGGGACTGAACTCCGCCAGTTCCGCGTCTGTTTTTCCGTAATAATCCACTCCCGTCAATTGGAAAAGTTCCAAATCGGCGGTGTTCGCTTTTAACCAGCGCCCTTTTCCGTCTTTGAAGCAAATTATGTCTTCTTTTGCCGAATTTATCAGATTTTCGAGAATCTGTTCGTTTTGCCGTAATTTTTCAATGGCTTCCTTTTGTTCGGTGATATCCGAAATTATGCTCAATAACGAAGGTTTTTCTTCCCAATCGACATTTATGGATTTAATCGAAATCCACTTTATTTTATTGTCGAAAGTTCTAATCCTGATTTCGTAATCTTTTATTGATTTTTTTTGCGCCAGAGCGTTTTTAAATTCGGTGTAAAATTTTTCGACGTCTTCGTCGTGGACGATTTTCGTTATGTCGAGTAACTCAAGCGAAGATGACCTTTCGGCGTTTACGATATTGGCGAATGCGGGATTGTAATAGAGCAATTTGAAATTTTCGTCTATTATCGTTATTCCTTCCGTCATGTTCTCAATTATCGAACGGTATTTCAATTCGCTTCTTTCCAATTCGGCAAAAACTTCTTTTTCCTTCGTTATGTCGCGCAAAAAACCGAAAGTCGCTTTTTCGTTTTCCCAATTGACGACAACAGGATTGATTTTTACCCACACGATAGTTCCCGATTTGGAAATCAGACGAAAATCGTAATTGACGGGTAAATTGACATCCCCTTTCAACCTTCTGGCATGTCGGTCGGCAACCGTGGGATAATCTTCGGGATGAATAAATCTTCGCATATTTTGCCCGACAACCTCATCGAACGAATACCCGATAAGTTTCGTAAGAGATTTATTGGCGAAAACGATTTTCGAATTTTTTGTAACTACAAGAGCGTCGTGCGTATTTTCAAGAACGGCTTGGTAGTTTTTTTCCTGCTGTTTGATTATTTCTTTCAGCAAATCGCTATCGGTAATTTCGGAAGCGATACCGTAAATCTTTTTGTCGGACAAAGAATATTTTTCGATTTCCACGGTTGTGTTTTCCGTAATCCGGATATATTGCCCGTCTTTTTTCTTTACACGATAATGTTGTGCGAATTGGTATATTCCGGGCTTTTTGTATTTCTTAATATTTCGCAGATAATTTTCTTTATCGTCGGGATGAATGATATCCAATAATGTGTAAGTTTTATTGTAAAATTCTTCGGGGTCGTAACCGAGAATTTTTTTTATGTTATCCGTAACATAAGCGAGCGTTCCGTTTTCATTTTCCCATTCGAAAAAAATGTTTGACGAATTCGCTATGATTTTTTTGATTGTCTCTTTTTCTTTCTTCTCTTTTTCCGTTCCCGTAATATCTTGAATGATTTCCATTATCGCTTTCGTTTCACCCCACGGGATTACGGTAGGACGAATGGACAAATACTTGATTTCTCCGTTTTTTGTTGTAAATTCAATTGTGTATTCTTCGGGAAGATCTTGATTTTCAGGTCCCGAAATCCGCTTAAGATAAAACTCTTTTAATTTTTCTTTGTATCTATTATTGGTAAGAAAACTTTCGAAAGGTTTGAAAAGAATTTCTTCGAGGCTGTAACCGAGAAGTTCCTTCACTTTGTTATTGCCGAAAACTATTTTTTCGTCTTGAATGATTATTATCGCGTCGTGAGTATTATCAAGTATGGTTTTATATCTTTCTTCGCTTAACCTTGCTTTTTCTTTTAATTTATATTGTTTTGTAATATCTTCGCCAGTAACAATCAAAACGTCTTCGTCAATGAATTTCGCTTTGTGCATGCGAACTTCCTTGTAAAAAACTTCCCCGTTTCGTCTTTTTCCCCAGAAGAAAAAACGTTGCGGTTCGCCCGCAAAAGCTTTTCTGTGATATTCTCTGACTTTTTCCATGTCGTTTCTACCCGGCGCGGAAAGGAAATCGGGCGTTTTCCCTATAAAATAATCGGCGTCGTAGCCGTACATTTTTTCGGCGTATTTATTCACTGCAATAAATTCGCCCTCTTCGTTCATCAGATAAACCGCCAATGTAACGTTATCGAAAAAATTGGAAAATGATTTCCTACATTGCTCCTCATGATTTGAGTAGTCGCGGTTGGATTTATTATTGTTTTTATCGCTCATATTTTTATTGTTTTGTTTGCTTGAAAGTTTTAATAAGTTAATATCCAATTTAGAAAAAATTTGGTTTTAAATAAAATTTACGATTGTATGAGATGAGAAACAATATTTGCTTAATCGAAGCGCACATTGTTAAGTTTATTAACAATCGTTTATTTTTTTTATTGTTGAAAAGAACGCCGGAAGAAAAATTTCCGAACGTGTGGCAACCGATAACCGGACATGTTAAAAAGGAAGAAAAGGCTTTCGCAACCGCTTTTCGTGAAACGGAAGAAGAAACGGGATTTACGCCCGAGGAAATTTTCGTTCTGCCGATTGTCAACAGGTATTACAATCACGAGAAAGACGAGATTTGCGAAATTCCGGTTTTCTTTTCGGTTGCGGAAAAAGATTTCAATCCGATTTTGTCCTCCGAACACAACGAGTTCAAATGGGCGGATTTGCGCGAAGCGGAAAAATTGGTCGCGTGGCCCGGACAACGTCAGAGCATGAAAATTATCGAGGAGTATTTAACTTCGAAAACGGCGATGCTTTATTTCGGACGAATTAAAAAAGGATGAGCGAAGTTAATCATTCGAAAATTTCTTTCCCGATAGGACAATCGAGACATTTTCCTTTCGAACAGTAACTTCTGTAAAGTTGCAAAATTCCTTGCGCGAAAATCGTTCTGTGAGTGAGGTTCTGCAATCCGAGCGTCTTTGCGATGTCGTTGACCAAAGCGTATTCGTTTTTTTGTTCGTACAAGTTGTAAATTTTCAGAACGCGATTGAAATTTTCCGCCTTGCCGAATACGTCGAAATACAATGCGAGGAAGGGAAGAAGAACGTTTGCCACAATTTCGTCCGCGCGGCTTAATCCCACGAAATATTTAATTTCGGTTTTCGCTTTTTTGTAAAAAGTGAAATGACGTTTCCAAATTGAGTACGACTTGACGATAAACGCGCTGCGGAAAGCGGCGATGAGTTTTTTGTTGTTTTGAATATTTTCCAAATCGTTGATTAAACGGGAAATGAAATCGCGGTTGAGAATTTCGTTAATGAAATAAGCGCCCGCGGCAATTCTTATTGTCGGAAAATTTTGCGGACGCATTCTAAAGAAATGCCAATCGGTTTCCGACAAATAATCGCCGTCGTAAAGATTTTTGAATTCTTCCCAATAAGATTGCAAACGCCGCTGATATTCGGTCATTTCTTCGTCGTCGGTTTCGGTCGGTTCGATAAAAAGTCCCGCAATCTTAAAAAGGATAGCCTGAAGTTTTTCCGTGTAATTTTCATCGGGCGCAATTTTGCGCAAGTAATCGAGATTAACGTAAGTCGCCAATTTCAGCATTTGCGTTTTATTTTGCGTGAAGCCGAGCGCTTCGAATAAAAATTCGTAAAAAAGTTGTTCCCAAATTTTGCGGTCTTTAATGTTCAGTTCCTTCGGCGAAAGTTCTTCGTATTCGGGCGGAAGAGCAAAACCGATTTTCGGTTCGGAAATATTGTTCGCGTTAAGAAATTGCAATTCTTTCAAGCGTCGGAAAATTCTTTCCGTTTTATTTTGAAATCTTTTCGCGCCGAGTTCCGCAATAAATTTTTCCCGCGTGAAATAATCCGTGGTCAAAGCCGCTTCTTCGCAACGCAGACGACGTTTTCCCGATTTTTCTATTATCAATTCCTGATTGTTAACGGCGTTAATGAAATCCTTTGAAATATATTTTTCAATGGCAAGCACGGGGACTTTTCGTCCGCTTTTGGTGTAAACGTAAGCGTGTCTGTTTTTGTTGTTCAAAACCACGTGAAGAATTACGCTGTTGTAATGCTTGTCGATATTGTGCCCGTGAGATTTCCAACCGTTGTAGTTTACGTCTATTTCTACGTCGCCCACGAAAACAAGCGCGCCGATTCTTATTTTTGCGTTAAGGAAATCGGGACCCGAGCGTTCGAGATTTTCTTCGCCCGCCGAATACACTTCGATTTCCCGTCCGTCGAGAGTTTTTAATCTTCCGTTAAACTCTTGTGCCGCCCAAAGTTCGTGGAGTTTTTTTTCGATATTATTTATTTGTTTCGCCATATTTTTCGGCAATGCTTTTTACGGTTGCGTTTAATTGTTTCAACCTTTCTTCCGTAAAATAAGCAAATTTTTCGGTGCTGTCCAAATAAATTAATCCGCGACTGATATTTACGATGAAATCGGAATTCCCGTTTTCGTAAAAAGTTTTTACCGTTTCTTCAAGACTTCCGCCTTGCGCGCCGACACCGGGCAAAAGCGCGGGAACGTTTTCGAGCAGTTTGATATTCCGTTTCAGTTCGTCGGTGTTCGTGGCGCCGAAAACGAAACCGACGTTATCGCCCCAAGTTTTAACGGTTTCGATGATTTGCTGAAACAGAAACTTCCCGTTTTCGAGCCGAAGTTTTTCAAAATCGTTCGCGCCGACGTTGCTTGTAAGTCCGAGAACGAAATGCAGTTTATCGGAATATTCGAGGAAGGGCGAAAGCGAATCGCGTCCCATCAGCGGATTAAGCGTTGAAGCGTCGAAACCGAGTTCGTCGAAAAGCGCGCGCGCGTACATTCGCGAGGTGTTCCCGATATCTCCGCGCTTTGCATCGCCGATTGTCAAAACGTCGGACGGAATTTCCGCAAGCGTTTTTTCCAATTCGCGCAAGCCTTTGTTTCCGCGCGCTTCGTAAAATGCAAGATTAATTTTGTAAGCCGCCGCGTCATTTTTCGTCGCTTCAATTATTTCGAGATTAAATTCGTAAAGCGGAAATTCCGCGGTTCTCAAATGCTTTGGGATTTTGTCCAAATCGGAATCCAGCCCGACGCAAATGTGAAGCGCTTTCGATGTTTTTCTTTGCAGTTTTTCTTTTGCGTTCATTACGTCCCCGATTTATGCATGCTCCTTATTATTTGCGAATATGTTCATTGCGATTGCAATCATCGCAACGTTTACGATTAACGCCGTTCCGCCGTAACTCATAAAGGGAAGCGGAATTCCGACAACGGGCGCAAGCCCGATATTCATTCCGATATTGATGAAAAAGTGCATCAGCAGAACCGTAAGAATTCCGATAACGGTAAGACTGCTGAAATTGTCTTTGCTTTTAATCGCAATTCTTAAAAGGCGATAGAAAATTATTGAAAATAAAATTACCACAAGCGCGGAGCCGATAAAACCGAACTCTTCGCCGATTACCGAAAAAATAAAATCCGTCCATTGTTCGGGAATGAATCGCAATTGAGTTTGCGAACCGTGCATGTAGCCTTTCCCGAAAAGTCCGCCCGAGCCAACTGCGACAGAGGCTTGAATGGCATTGTAGCCCGAACCGAGCGGGTCGGCGGAAGGATTAAGAAATGAAAGAATTCGTTTTTGTTGATGCGGCTTTAAGAATTTCAATCCCACTTCGAAAAGAAAAATTGATGAAATATTAATCACAAAAACCGTAATGCTTGTAAACAAATCTTTTTTGAAATAGAATAGAACGCCGATAATCGCGGCAACCGCGAGAACACTTGCCCAAACGCCGAAAAAGGAAATGAATACGAGTAGCGGCGGCGAAAGCAAAACGAAAAGCCCGAACAAGTCGATTCCCGCCCAGAAAAAAAGACTGATTGTAACAATCATGTAAATGATTGCCGTTCCCATGTCGGGTTGCGCGAGAATTAATACAAGCGGAAGAAAAGCCAACGCAACGGCAACCGAAAAATCTTTCACATTGTCGAGCGCTACGTTCGCTTTGCCCAGCCAATAAGAGAGCGCCAGAATCAAGCCGATTTTCCCGATTTCCGAAGGTTGAAAACCGACAGGTCCCAAACTAATCCAACTTTTCGCGCCGTACGTGCTTTTGCCGATAACGAGAACGGCGAGCAAAAGAAGGATTGTAAAACCGTAACTTGGCAAAGCGAAAAATCTCAAAAAACGATGAGGCATAAAGTAAATCGCAAAGAAAATTCCGAGAGAAATAAAAGCGAAAAACAATTGCTTGTTAAAATTTCCGCTTGCGTAGGGGTGATTGTACGTGGCGCTTTTGATTGCGAACAATCCGATAACAATAAGCGCAAGCATCGGAAGAAACAACCCGAAATCGAATTTGTGCGTTATTTTCGTACTTATTTTCATTTTCCGTTTTTCAAAAAAGTTTTGATTAATTTATATGCAATCGGCGCGGCGTGCGTCGAGCCGTAACCCGCGTTTTCCACAATTACCGCAACCGCAATCTTGGGAATTTCCGTCGGCGCGTAAGCGATGAAGAGCGCGTGATTTTCGCCGTGCGGATTTTGCGCCGTTCCCGTTTTTCCCGCAATCGGCAAATTTTTGTCGTAAATGTTGTGCGCCGTCCCGTCGGGACTTTTCACCACCTCTTCCATCCCTTTTTTCACATACGCGAGTTTTTCTTTGTCGATTTCTATTTCGATGACGTCGCGCTTGAAGAAAATCGCTTCGTTTGTCTTCGAATCAATGTAGCCCTTAACGAGATGCGGGACGGGCAATTTCCCTTCGTTTGCAATTAACGCTACGTATTTTGCGAGTTGCAACGGTGTTGCGGCGACTTCGCCTTGACCGATACTCAAACTCAGCAATGCGCCGTTGTTCCAACGCTTTCTACCGAGCCGTTTGTCGTAATAATTGGAATCGGGCAACAGCCCGGATTTTTCTTCGTAAATGTCAATACCCGTTTTGTGTCCGAAACCGAACATGCGCATATATTTGTACCAAACGCCGAATCCCATTTTCAAGAATAAAAGATAATAATACGTGTTGCACGATTCTTCAATCGATTGAACAAGATTGATTTTTCCGTGAACGTGGTCGCAGCCGAAAAATCTGTCGCCGTAATACAAACCGCCTTTGCAAGTAATTGTTGCCGAGGGAGTGATGTTTCGGGAAGACAAGCCCGCAAGCGCTTCGAGCGGTTTAATTGTGGAACCTGGCGGATAAATGGACATTGTCGCGCGATTAAAAAGCGGATGGTCGGGGTCGTGAAGCAATTCGCTCCATTCTTTCGGGGAAGCCGAAAAAAGTTCTTCGGGATTGAAAGTCGGAGCGCTTGCCAAGGCTATGATGCCGCCTGTTTGCAAATCAATCGCAACCGCCGCGCCCTTTTTCCCCGCAAGCGATTTTTCCGCGACTTGCTGAACCGTTTTGTCAATCGTTAAAATCAAGTCGTTTCCTTTTTGCGGGGGAATGTCGTGTTTTCCGTCGTCGAAAAATTTTACGAAACGTTGTTTGGAATCAATGACGACGAAACGTTTACCTTTTTTTCCGCGCAGATATTTTTCGTAACTCCGCTCCAAACCGCTTGCGCCGATTAAATCGCCCGCGGAATATTCGTCGCCGCGCTTTTTCAATTCTTCCGCCGTAATTTCCTGCAAGTATCCGAAAATGTGAGCGCCGTTAACGCCGTAACCGTAATCGCGCGCGGGTTGCAAATTGATTTCGACGCCGGGCAAGTCTTCGAGAAATTCCTCAATCTTATTTATCTCTTCGAACGAAAGTCCCTTTTTAACGCGCAACGGCTTGAACTTAGCGTAAGCCGAATATTTCGTTTTTACGATTTCTTTCTTAACGCTTTCCGAGAAGTCGAGCAGTTCGTCATATTTCGTAAATGCGGAAGTGTCGAAGTATGCGGGAATAACGTCTATTGCGTAGGTCGGTTTGTTGCTTACGAGCGGCTTGAAATTTCTGTCGAAAAAAATTCCGCGCGGCGCTTCCACGTAAATCGTTTTTATGCTGTTGTCCCGCGATTTCGTTTCGTATTTCTTTTTGTCCAAAATTTGCAATCGAACCAATTGCAACAAAATTGCGAGTGTAAAAAAAGTTATGGCGGAAAAGAAAATGGAATAACGTAACGCTTTGCCTTCACGCTCATTCATTTAACTTTTTCCCCGGAATTAAAAACAACATCGGCGTTGCAAAAAGCGTTGTGTAAACGCCCGATAAAACGCCGAAAACGAAAATCGCATAGAGAACGTTAACCGTAAAGCCGTTTAGGAAATTCGTAACGAGCGCGTAAATCGACGAAACGATAAAAATCAAATAGAGAAACGAGTAGGAAAAGATTTCGCCTTGCTGAAATTTGGATTTGTTTTCAATCGTGATGAACGCCGCGAGCGTAAGACCGAATGCCGAAACACCCGTAACGCCGCCGCTTAACAAATCGTAAAGTAAGCCCGTTAAAAAACCGAACCACAAGGCGTGCGAATCTTTCAGCGAAAGGGAATAGTACACAACGAAAATAACGAGCAATTGCGGCTCAATTCCTTTGATTGAAATAAACGGCACGACGGTGCTTTGCAGAACCGAAAGCAAAAAGAAAAGCGCGAAAGCGAAAAGCATTTTATTTCTCATTTTGTTCGCCTCCGTTTGAGATTACAAAGCAATATCGTACGGTGTTCAAGTCGTTGAACGGTTCGATAATCAAATCGGCGAACAAGCCCGAAACGGAAACAAGTTCCTCTTTGACAAGTCCGAGCGGAATGTAAGGCGCGTATTTTTCGCTCAACGGCGAAACGATAATTCTGTCGCCCCGCTTGATGTCGTAATTAGCGGGAATATTTTTCATCGTCAAATCTTTGCCGTTCCAAACGGCGAGTCCGTTTATTCCGGTGCGTTCGTCTTGCACGGTGATGCGCGTTTTGGAGTTTTTGAAAGTTTGAACGACTGCGGAGTTGTCGGAAACTTGCGTGACAATTCCGATAAAGCCTTTCCCGTTAATTACGTTTGCGCCGATACTCACGCCGTCAAGTTCGCCCTTGTCGATAACGAAGTTCGCTTTCGTCGGTTCGGTGTCTTTGGAAATAATTTTGGCGGTTATGAGTTCGTAATCGCTTTTATTTTTGTAATCGAGCAGTTCTTTTAATTCCGCGTTTTCAAGTCCGAGAATTCGTAGGCGTTCGTTTTCAAGATTTAATTTCGCCGCGATAAATTCCGCGTCGGCGCAGGTTTTCCGTTCAAGCGGTTCGATGAAAATCGAGTTCAAAGCGGAATTGACAAACGCGAACGCCCCGAAAAACAAGCGTTTCGGTTTCGCGGCGCTTGACGCATCGTCTCTTGAAATAAGGAAGAGACTTACAACAAGCAGAAAAATCAGCAATAAATAATTTTTGATTGAATTAAATATTCTGAAAAACATCAGTAATTTCTTTTGCGAATAAATACGCGCGAATATTCGTGCATGTTTTCAAGCGTTTTTCCCACGCCGCGCACCACGGCGGTTAGCGGGTCTTCCGCGACGTGAACGGGTAAGCCTGTTACCATGCGCAAACGTTTGTCCAAGCCTTTCAAGAGCGCGCCGCCGCCCGTAAGCATAATGCCGCGGTCGAGTAAGTCGCCCGAAAGTTCAGGCGGAGTTTTTTCAAGCGTGCGCTTTACCGCGTCGATTATTTGTTGAATGTTTTCGTTGAGCGCTTCGCGGATTTCCACCGAACTGACTTCCGTCGTTTTCGGAATACCCGCTACGATATCGCGCCCTTTGACTTTAATCGTTATTTCTTCTTTCAACGCCACCGCGGAACCGACTTCGCATTTTATCGCTTCGGCGGTGCGTTCTCCGATAAGCAAATTGTGATTGCGTTTGAAAAATTGCATGATGGCGTTATTCATTTCGTCGCCCGCTATGCGAATCGATTCGACTTGAACGATACCCGAAAGCGAAATGACGGCGATTTCCGTCGTTCCTCCTCCGATATCCACGACCATGTTTCCCACCGACGCGCCGACATCGAGTCCGATTCCGATTGCCGCCGCCATCGGTTCGTAAATCAAATGGACTTCCTTTGCGCCGGCGTGTTCCGCGCTGTCGCGAACCGCGCGCTTTTCAACTTCCGTTACGCCGCTTGGAACGGCGATAACAATTCTGCGCGTGGAAAAAGAGCCCGAACTGATTTTCTTAATGAAAGCGCGAATCATTCCTTCGGCTATTTCGAAATCCGCGATAACGCCGTCGCGCATCGGACGGGAAACGCGAATGTCGCCGTGTTCGCGCCCGAGAATTTCTTTCGCTTCGTTTCCGATGCTCATTATTTTTTTTGTGGTTCTGTCGAAGGCGACAATGGACGGTTCGTTAAGAACAATGCCTTTACCTTTGACGTAAATCAAAGTGTTCGCCGTTCCCAAGTCCATCGCCAAATCTTGCGAAAACAAATTAAAATTTTTCAGTATTCCCATTTATTCCTCAATGTCTGAAATTTCTTATTCCCGTGAAATAAAGCGCCACGTTTTTTTCGTTAGCCGCTTCGATTACTTCTTCGTCCCGCTTCGAGCCTCCCGGTTCGACAACGGAAGTTACGCCCGCTTCGGCGAGAATTTCAAGCCCGTCGGCAAAGGGGAAAAAAGCGTCGGAAGCGGCGATTGCGCCGTTTAGTTCGTGTCCGAATTCATTCGCTTTCGTAATCGCGATTTTCGCCGCGTCCACGCGCGACATTTGTCCTGCGCCGACACCGATAATTTTTCGCCGTCGCGTAATCGCAATCGCATTCGATTTTACGTGCTTTGCGACAACCCACGCGAATTTCAATTCGTCTGCGGAATGTCTTTCTTCGCCTTGACTGACAAGTTTAAATTCAATTTTGTCGGCGCGAGAATTGTCGGCGTCTTGAACGAGAAAGCCACCCGGCACTGATTTTATTACTTTATTTTGATGCGGCGCGTTTTTAATCCAAACTATTCGGCGTTGCTTTTTCTTTTTCAGAACCGACAAAGCCGCTTCGGTGAAATTCCGCGCGGCGATAACTTCAAGAAAAATTTCGTTCATCTTCGTAGCCGTTTGTTCGTCAACGCTTCCGTTAACCGCAACAATCCCGCCGAAAGCCGAGACGGGGTCGCCCGAAAGCGCTTCCGTGTATGCGGTGAAAACGTCGTCGCGCACGGCGGCGCCCGCCGGATTTGTATGCTTGATGATTGCAACGGCGTTGTTGCCGAGTTCGGTTGCGAGTTCCACCGCGGCAAATAAATCAACGATGTTGTTGTAGGAAAGTTCTTTGCCGTGCAACGTTTCAAAATAAGTTTCGAAATCGCCGTAAAACGCCGCGCTTTGGTGAGGATTTTCGCCGTAACGCAATGTACGATTTAGCGGCGCGTTAATTCGCAAATGTTTTTCCACGCCGAGAAATTCTTTTTCGAAATAGTCGGCTATAATTCTATCGTAATTTGCCGTATGCGCGAAAGCCTCCGCCGCAAGGCATTTGCGCGTTTCGAGAGAAATTTCGCCTTGATTTAATTCGGCGATAAAATCATCGTATTGTTGCGGATTCGTCAAAACCGCAACGTGTTCGAAATTTTTTGCGGCGGCGCGAATTAAACTTGGTCCGCCGATGTCAATATTTTCTATTTTGTCTTGAAGAGTGGAATTTTTATCCGCAAGGGTTTTTGCGAATGGATAAAGATTAACGCACACAACGTCAATCGGCGCAATGCCGTTTTTATTCGCTTCGGAAGTGTCCGCTTCGTTATTGCGCCTCATAAGAATTCCGCCGAAAATCTTGGGATTGAGCGTTTTGACCCGACCGTCGAAAATTTCGGGGAAGGAAGTGAAATCTCCGACTTCGGTAACCGCGACGCCGTTTTCGGTTAGTTTTTTTGCGGTGTTCCCCGTCGCAAGTATTTCGAAACCCGCTTGCGACAGCGCCTTGCCGAGTTTTTCTATTCCGCTTTTATCGGAAACGCTTATCAGCGCGTATTTTTTCATTCTATTATTACTCTTGAATTTTCAATTTTAATTTTTCCTTCCGCGAATTTCGACACCACGTAAGGCAACAATTCGTGTTCGATTTTTAACACGCGGTCGGCTATTTCTTCGGGTGATTTTACGTCGGAAATATCGACGCACCTTTGAGCGATTATTTTCCCTTCGTCGTAATTTTCATTAACGAAATGCACCGTCGCTCCCGAAACTTTCGCCGAACTTTCATAAACGGTTTTGTGAACGTTTATTCCGTACATCCCTTTGCCGCCGAACGACGGAAGCAATGCCGGATGGATGTTGATTATTTTGTTTTCGAACGCTTTTACGAATTCGTCGGGAAGTTTTTTAAGAAATCCGGCAAGAATCACAAGGTCGATATTTTCTTTTTTCAGAAGCCGAATCGCTTCGCTCCAAGAAACTTTCCCGCTCGTCGCTTTTTTAGAAATAAAAAAAACGTCAGTTTTTTTACTTTTTGCAAAATCGATTGCCTGGCAATCGGGGTTGTCGCTTACGACGAATTTTATTTTCGGTGCGTTCGATTTTTTATCAAAGAAATTATATAGCGCTTTTAAATTGCTTCCGCGTCCCGAAACAAAAACCGTTAAATTTATCATCAAAATTCGCTAATTTTAAGTTTAGAAAAATAGAGAAAAGAAAAATTAAATTCAATCTGAAAACGGCTCTAATTTATTAAAAATCAATAATTTATGAAGATTAAAACAATCGCGACGAAGGCGGAAAGCAAATTCAAGGAAAAAGAATCGCTGTTTCTCGGCATCGCCTTCCCGATTAAAAACACGGCGGAAGCGGAAACGCTACTTGACGGAGTTCGCAAAAAATTTTACGACGCAACGCATCATTGTTACGCCTTTAAGACGGTTGACGGAACGGAAAAGTTTTCCGACGACGGCGAACCGAGCGGAACCGCGGGGATAAGGTTGTTGAACGCTTTGAACCGTTTTGAAATTACGAACGCGCTTCTTGTTTCCGTAAGATATTTCGGTGGAAAAAAACTTGGCGTCGGACCGCTCGGGAAAGCGTACTATCGTTCGGGTGCGGAAACGCTCGAAAACGCGATAATTATTGAACTTGACGAATATTTGCAAGTTGAAATAATTTACGATTACGAACAAACCAAAAACGTACATCATTTTTTGCGAAAGTACGAAGCAAGGATTAAAGAGAATCTTTTCGAAGAAAAACCGAAGATTTTAGCGGAAATCAAAAGTGAAAAATTTGAAAACTTTTCCGCCGAACTTTTTGACGCTTCCAATCGGACCGTGAAAGTGGTAAAAGGCGCTAATTTTTTCGCACGATAACAAAGGGATTTCACTCGAAAGAAAAACCGTGGGATTTCACAAGCGTTTTCGCGGCGTTTTAATTAATTTTAAATTTTAAAAATAGAAAGATGAATGTGGATTATTTGATAAAGAAAAAATTGGCGAAATTCGATTTTTGGGATGAATTTCAACAAACCGCCAAAGAACTCGAAACCGAAGTCTATCTTGTGGGCGGATACATTCGCGACATTCTGCTCGGAAGAGAAGAAGAACGCGACGAAATGGATTTTATGGTTACGGGCGACGGAACGGAATACGCAAAGCGGCTTGCGAAAAAATTGAACGTGAAAAATGTCAATGTTTTCAAGACTTTCGGCACGGCGCATTTTCGTTATAATGGGATGAATTTCGAATTTGTCGGCGCGCGTAGAGAATCCTACACGCGAAATAGTCGCAATCCCGAAGTTCTGCCGGGTTCGTTCGAAGAAGATATTCGCAGAAGAGATTTTACGATTAACGCGATAGCGCTTTCGCTTTGCGAAAGAAATTTCGGAGAAATAATAGATATTTTCAACGGCATTGAAGATATTAAAAGGAAAATAATTCGTACGCCGCTCGACCCGATTGAAACTTTTTCCGACGACCCGTTACGAATTATGCGTGCGATACGTTTTGCGACGGTTCTTGAATTTGATATCGAAGAAAGAACGTTGGAAGGAATAAAAGAAACGCGTGAACGGCTTGAAATCATTACGCAGGAGCGTATTACGGAAGAGTTCCTTAAAATAATGTCGGCGAAAAAACCGTCGATAGGATTACAACTTATGCTCGATACGGGCGTAATGGAAATTGTTTTTCCCGAAGTTGCAAAACTTGCGGGAGTGGAACAACGCAAAGATTTTCATCATAAAGACGTGTTTTTACACACGTTGCAAGTCGTTGACAACGTCGCGAAAGTCAGCGACAATCTGTGGTTGCGTGTCGCGGCTCTGTTGCACGATATCGCCAAGCCGAGAACGAAACGTTTCATAGAAGGCGTGGGGTGGACTTTTCACGGACACGAAGAAATAGGCGCGCGAATGATTAAAGGCATTTTCAAAAGAATGAAGTTCCCGCTTTCGCATCAATCTTACGTGGAAAAACTCGTGCGTTTACACTTGCGTCCGATTGCGCTGGTTGACGATACCGTTACGGATTCCGCCATTCGCCGATTGATAGTTGCGGCGGGCGAAGACCTCGACGATTTGATTACGCTTTGTCGCGCGGATATAACAAGCCAAAACCCCAAAAAAGTGGAGCGCTATTTAAAGAATTACGATTTGGTAATGCGAAAAGTCGTCGAAGTGAAAGAAAAGGACAAATTGCGCGCGTTTCAATCTCCCGTACGCGGCGACGAAATTATGGAAATTTGCAATTTGAAACCCTCACGAAAAGTGGGCGAAATAAAAAAAGCGATTGAAGAAGCCATACTCGACGGAAAAATTCCCAACACGTACGAAGCCGCAAAAGATTATCTCATGAAAATAAAAGATGAATTTTGCGCGGAATGACCCTTCGCTAACAAATCGGCGGATTGCGCGCGTTTATGCCTACAGCGTGCTCATTTGCAAAGACCGATATTTTTAACTTCTTAGCATTACCACGTTTATATTTTGATAATATGTTCTGGTGCTTTTCATTCTCACCCAAATTTGCTTTGTTAGATTGGTTAAAAAATTCTAAATTTATACTTTGAAATAATTTATATCGGGTTATGATAAAACTCAAAGAAGTTATAATCGACAAGTACAAAGTTTTCACCGAAAAACAAGTGGTGAAAATCGAAGACGACTTAACTGCGCTTGTCGGTTTGAACGAATCCGGTAAAACCGCATTCCTTGAAGTTCTTGCAAAATTAAACTACTTTGACGAAGACCCGAATTTCGCCTTTAATCCGCTAACCGATTTCCCGCGCAGCGAACTGAAAACTTACGAAGGAAAAATCGACGATATCGAAGTTGTTCTTTGCAAATTCGAAGTTACGGGAGAATTGCTCGAAGAAATCGAAAAGGAAATCGGCAAAGGAACGTTGGTTGAACCGTTCTTTTACTACGGCGCTAAATATAATAATTGGCAAGTTTGGCGCGATTTCCACTTGGACATGACCGCGTATTTAAATCATGTGTTGGAATCTTTCGGTAAATCCGATAACCTGAACGCGTTTATCGAAACGGTAAATTCGTTTTCCGATATTGCCGAAAATCTTGAAATGCTTGAAGACCCGAAGATTAAGAAATTTCTTGCCGAACTCTACAACTACGTTCTCGCCGAGTCGTACAATTGGGATGATCCGCTCAAAGGCTACATTGCGAAAAAATGGTTCAAACCCAATTTGCCGAAGTTTTGGTATTTCGACGAATATTATTCGTTGCCTTCTCGCATTAAGTTAAACGATTTGCTTGAAGCCCCCGAAGAAGAAAACGAAGCGTTGAAAACCGCGCGCGCCTTGTTCAAACTCGCTAAAATCAATATTACGGAACTTATTGAGGCAAGCGACTTCGAGCGTTTTATTGCCGAATTGGAAAATACGGCTAATATCATTACCGAAAAAATTTACCGCTATTGGTCAACTAACAGCAATTTGGAACTTGAGTTCGAAATCGAAATTGAAAAATACGACAAAGAATCCGGAAGGTTCTTTAAGAACGTAACGCATCACGAATACAGATATTTGAACATCAGAATTCGCGACAAATACAATCGCGTGTCGCTTCCATTGCACAAGCGCAGCAAGGGCTTTAATTGGTTCTTTTCTTTTATCGTTTGGTTCAGTCAAATTGAAAAGAAAACGAACGAAACTTACGTTTTGCTTTTGGACGAACCCGGTTTGAACTTGCACGCTGTCGCTCAAAAAGATTTGCTTCTTTTCTTGCGCGACCTTTCCGCCGATTATCAACTTGTTTACACGACGCATTCGCCGTTTATGTTGAGCCGCGAAGATTTGTCAAAAATCCGCACGATTTCCGATAAGGAGAACGGCTCTTTTATTACCGTTCCCGAAAACGAAACGGATTACGAAACGCTTCTGCCGATACAAGTCGCAATCGGTTACGAAGTCGCAGACAGTTTGTTGATGAAAAAGAGAAATCTCGTAGTGGAAACCGTAGCGGAGTTTATGATACTTCAAACGTTTTCGGAATTTCTCAATTCGCAAGAAAACAAGGGACTTCATCCCTCCATTTCGATTACACCGCTCGGCGGTTTTTCGAACGTGATTAAATTCGTTACGTTAATGAGCGGATACAATATCGATTTACTGTTGCTTTTCGACGACAAACAAACGCCCGCCGACGTTACGCAAACCGAAAAAGCGTTGAACAAACTTGCAACTTATTCGGAATTTACCGAGGCGGAAGGTTCGACTGTTTTGGATTTGTTTGCAAAAGAAGATTTTCTTAAACTTCTTTATTCGCTTCATCCTTCGGCAAACGGCATACTTGAAGAAGA
>CAYZMW010000091.1:0-9379 GCA_964479645.1 uncultured Melioribacter sp.
GGTAATAGCAATGCTCCGAAAGAGTATTCTTTCAAAGATGAACTTAGCCATTCGGGCACATACAAATACAGACTTAAAATCGTCGATTTGGACGGTTCGTTTAAATACAGTAGTATTGTCAACGTAACGGCGAATATCGTATTGAAATATGAACTCAGCCAAAACTATCCGAATCCGTTCAATCCGACTACGACCATCAAGTTCAGTATTAAGAAGAGCGGTAAAGTTAAACTTGCCGTTTACAACGCTTTGGGTCAGCAGGTCGCTTTATTGGTAAATCAAGAAATGGATGCGGGTAAATACAAAATCAATTTCGACGCTTCGAAATTAGCGAGCGGCGTTTATTTCTATCGAATCCAAAGCGGAAAATTCGTTTCGGTCAAGAAGATGATGCTTATTAAATAAAGGCGAGTTTTTCTTTTGTTCTCTGTTTCGAAAGCGCCCGCAAGGGCGCTTTTTTATTATCAAATCCTCGCGAAAATTTTTTTGATGAATTTATATTTAACATTCGTTGAAGGACGAAGTACGGATTAGATGATAATGACAAATTCCGAATGATTAATAGCGTCCGGCGCTTTTTCAGTGAACGGTTAACAATGAACAGTGAACAATTCTTGTCGCCGTTCGTCATTATCCCCGCCGCACACCGTCTCTCTTTACGACCCCGCCAACGGCGAGGCAAACACCATCAGTCATTACGACCCCGCTAACGGCGGGGGAAGTAATCTGTCGGTTCGTCAGCGAAAGACTTCTTAGCGCACGGCATGGCAGATTCCTTCGTCCCGCCAGAGGCGGGACTCGGAATGACTGTGTTTGTTCGGTTTGAGAGACGGCGCGGCGGATTGCTTCGTCGCTTTTTGCTTGCGCAAAAACGTCCTCGCAACGACTGAAAAAAATTCATCATTCATAATTCATCATTCATCATTTTTAAACCCCACCTCCTCGCTTCCGACCACTATTCCCAATATTCATTCGTTGAACAAATCGCGAAAAAGATTAACGTTGATGTTCGCATTTTTTTAACTTTGGAAACCCGATTAGTAATTTTTATTTCCGCTTGTTCGGATTTATAAATAAAAAGGCTATTCGATGAAACGTATGATTTTCGCGACAGGCAATGTAGGTAAGTTAAAGGAAGTTAAAAAACTTTTTGCGGAATTCCATGTGGAAATTCTTTCTTTGAAAGATTTGGAAAATCCGCCCGAGATTATTGAAAACGGCAAGACGTTCGAAGAAAATTCCTTAATAAAAGCGCGGACGGTTTTCGCCGACTACGGCGTTCCCGTTTTTGCGGACGATTCCGGGCTTGTCGTGGAACAACTCGGCGGGGCGCCCGGAGTTTATTCGGCGCGCTATGCGGGCGAAAAAGCCACGTACGCCGAGAACAATAAAAAGTTGCTTGAAGAGTTAAAACGCTTTCCCGAACCGCACCAAGCGAAATTTGTTTGCGTAGCGAGTTACGTGGACGGCGAGAGAGAATTTACCGTGAGAGGAGAATTGCCCGGGAAAATAGTTCACGAATTTCGCGGAGAAAACGGTTTCGGTTACGACCCGATTTTTATTCCGAAAGGTTACGACCGCACGTTAGCCGAACTTTCTCTTGAAGAGAAAAATAAAATAAGCCACCGCGGGCAAGCGATGGCAAAACTTAAAAACGAACTTCTCCGTTTAAACTTGTTAGGATAAACTTCGTTTCAAACGCATTTCAACGAAATCAATCAATCTTTTTTCTTATTTCCCAACGCTTTGAAAGCGAGTGCGTAAAGTTGAATTTGTTTTAACATCGCGTTCAAGCCGTTTTTTCGCGTTGGAGAAAGGTGTTCCGTAATTCCGATTTTGTTCAGAAATTCGGGCGGCGAACTTAAAATTTCGTCGGGAGTGTGTCCCGAATAAACGTAAACCAACATTGCCGTCATTCCTTTGACTAAAACCGCGTCGCTATCCGCCCAAAGTTTTACTTTGCCGTCTTCGAATTTAGCGGTAAACCAAACTTGCGATTGGCAACCGTCGATTTTGTTCTTTTCGGTTCTTTCTTCTTCCGGAAAAGGTTCGGCTTCTTTCGCTTTTTCGATAATCAATTTGTATTTATCTTCCCAATCTTCGAACAACGAAAATTCTTCTACGAGTTTTTCTTGTTTTTCTTTTATCGTCATTTTTTCTCCTTTGTCAATTTATTCTTTCCAAATAAAATCGAATAACATAAAAGAGGCGGTAATCATTATACCGTCGTAAATAAATAATATCAAGAGTTCCACGTACGCTTCGGCAATCGTGGCGCCGTCGAGCGAAAATTCGGTTAGTTGAATTAACGTTAAAATCAAAGGTAAAAGAACCGGAAATGAAAGGACGGGATAAAGCGTCCCTTTTGCGTTCGCTTTCGAAATTATGGCGGCGATTATCGTGGAAGAAATTGCGATTCCGAAATTCCCGAGCAAAAATTCCAAAGCGAACAATGCGTAATTCGCAATGCGAAAAGTTTCAAAAAGCAAAAGGAAAAGAATAATCACAACGCCGTTAATCAAAAAAACAAGCAAAAGATTGAAAAGGAGTTTTCCGAAGAAAATCGTTTCGGGCGACGCCACAAGATGCAAGGTCAAAGCCGTGCCGCGCTCTTCTTCGGAAACGAACACGCGAGACAATCCGGACATTGCGGAGAAAAAAATCACAACCCAAAGCAATCCGCCGGCAAGATACGACTCAATCGTTTCCTGTCCGACCGAAAAAAGAATTACGCTGACGGTAACGAGAATAAACATCGCAAGCGCGTTTATTGCGTAGCGAGTGCGCAATTCCGATTGCCAATCCTTATTAAAAACGCCGAACGCTTTCATTTCTTCTTTTTGAATTTTTCGAGTTCAAGAATTTTACCGCACAAAGCCAAATCGTTGCTTTCGTTCGAAGCGATAATCACGACTTTTTCTTGCGCGAGTTTTTTTGTCAGTTCGTAAACCGTTCGCTTGCCTTCTTCGTCGAGGTTCGATGTCGGTTCGTCGAGCAAAAGAAAATCGGGATTGTGATAAAGCGCGAAAACGAATTTCATTCTTTGAAGCATTCCCGAAGAAAAGCCGCGCAGATAATCGTTGCGTCGCTTGTAAATATTAAACGTTTTCAGAAGTTCCTCGGCGCGCGCGAGGTTAAATTCAATGCCGCGAATCTCAGAGAAAAAGCGCAAATTTTCGAGCGGCGAAAATTCGGAATACAAAACAAGATAAGGCGCTACGAAACCGATGCGCTCAAATATTTTTTCTTTTTCAAGTTTCGCGTTTTGATGATAGTAAACCGTTTCGCCTTCGTTCGGCGAAATTACGTTAGCGATAATTTTCACGAGAGTGGATTTCCCCGCGCCGTTGTGTCCCGCAATTCCGCTCGGTTCGCCTTTTCCGAAAACGAAATTTACATTTTCGAAAATCCGCCTTCGTCCGAATTTTTTTCCGATACCGTTTATTTCTATTCTGCTATCGCTCATTAATTATCGCGAATTTTCCTTTTTGGGTTTTGTCGTTAAAATAAAGAGTAAAGATATAAATTCCGCTCGGAAGATTTAAAAGATTTTTGTTCAAGGAAATCGTTTTTCCGTCGCCCCAAACCGCGACGTCTTTTAATAATACTCGCGACATATCGGAAGCGTAAACAGCCACCGTTACCGCGCTTGTCGGCTCGTCCAAAGTGATAATCAACGCTTGATGTTTTTGCGGAACGAAAGGTTGCGGGTAAACGCTCGCTTCGGCAACTTCGGTTTCGCCCGTTATTTCTTCGTTATTAATGAATTTTTTCAATGCGATATAATCGGGATTGTCGTTCGAAAAATCGTAAGAATAATTACTTGCGAAAGCGAATTCTCCGTCGTCGGGATTATCGTAAATCGTTACGGCGCAATTTGTGCGTTCGTACGGCGACGGGAAAAGCGCGGCAACATCGCCGTTAACAGCAAGCAGTACGAGCGTGTCGGGACGCGCGGAAGACGAAATTTCCGCTTGAATGAAATAAGACGCAAGCGGCGGCAAGGTAAAATCGCGCTCATAAGCGGGCGGAACGGAAAAACTTTTTGCGGGATGAACAAGCGGGTAGAGCGCCGCGTCGTCGAAATACTTTCCGCTTTGCGCCCTGAAATTCGTAAAGTACGTCCATACGCCGAACTCCGCCAACGCGCGCGTGGAATTATTTCCGTACTCTTTTAGCGAGCGTTCGATTGCAAATGCGGCGCGCATCGTTTTCATTTTCTCCCATTGTGAAGTTAAAATCGAAAAGCCGTACTTCGCTTTCAAAAACAAATCCCAAATTCCGAGATTGTAACCGCTGTAATCGGGAAACGCAATCGTTGTGTTGTTAAAATATTCGGGCAAGTACGCCACGTAATCGTTGATTTGGGGAAAAACAAATTCTTCCATCGACGTGGAAGAAAGTTCGTAAAAATACAAATCGGCGGTTCGCATAATGTAATTCCCGATTTGAATTGCGTGATGAAATTCGTGTGCGAGCGTAACTTTCGCGGCGTCGATGCCTTCGGTGTTAAAGCCGCTAAAATCGGAATTAATAATAATAAAAGAAGTATATGTTGAATCGCTTGCCGAAATCACTTCTTCCGGCGTAGTGTAGCCGTAAACGTTCCCGATATTTTGAATGTAAATATCGTACGCGCCGTTTACGCCTTCGTTGTCGGAAGGCGGCGGGGGAAAGCCCGCGTTTTCGATTTCGGTCGCGTAGATATTTTCGAACGCTTCGGCAAGTTCTTCCACGGAATAAGTGGGGGCGTGCGTGCCCGAAAGGTCGTAATGCAAAATAAATTCGCCGTCGTGCAGTTCAATGTAAGTGTCGCAAACCGGACGCGAAAGGATTTGCGCGAGCGCTTTTCGTTCATTTTTATCGCCGCGCGCAAATATTTCACGCGCTTGCGAGAGAATATCGAAAGCGCATTTTCGCGGCGCGCCGTTTCGCTCTTGCGTAAGTTTAATAAAAGTTTTGTAAAGCGAGTCGGCATCTTGCGCAAAAGCGTTTATAAAAAAGAGCAAAACTATTACCGAAATTCTTTTCATTTAATTTTTATCTCCGTAAAATCAACGCTTTGTAAATTGGCATTGAAAGATGCGTAAAAAAGTTTGTTCCCAATCTTTACGATTTTTCCTCTCCGCGGCGCAATTTTCTTTTTTTTGAAAGCGAGAAAATTTCTGCTTTCTTTTATTTCCGCGGTGTAAATTACGCCCGTCGCCGTTGTTACAAGCAAAAAGTTTTTCCCGTCGCGCATTACGAGATAAAACGAAAGCGATTTTTTCGAAAGGGAAGAATTATGATAAAAGAACGACAAGTTGCGATTTTTCCCGATTAAATCAATTTCATTTCTCCCGATGACGATTGCGAAAAATTCGCTCTCTTGCGAGTGCAAAGGGTAAATTTCACCCGAATTACCGAACGCGATTTTCTTTTCCGTGCGCATTTTTTTATCGCTTGAAACGCGAGCGAAAATAAGCGTATCGTTTTTTGCGAAAATAAATTCATCGTTATTTGCATCAATAAAGCGGTCGAAATCGAAAGCGACTTTCAGCGTGTCCGACGGTCGCGTAAGGTTTACCGCGAAATTTTTAGTAAAGAAAAATTCGCTGCGAAACGAGTGAAAGTCTTTTTTCGGAAAAGATAAAATTGCGTCCCCGAAAATATCTGCGCGTCGCAAAGTTACGAGAGAATCGGCGTCTTCAAGCAGAAAAACGTTTTCCCCGCCGGCGATGAAATTTTGCGGATTAAAGGCGAGACTGGTTTCGTGCGCGGAAATTTTACCGGTTTTCGCAATGCGCAAGGAATAAAGTTTCGGTAAAGTTTCGGAAAGCCAAAATATCTTTACTTCGCCTTTGTCCGAAACGATTTGCGGTTCGGCTTTCGCTGAATAATCGGGTAGTAAAACGGAAATCGTCGTGTCGATTTTTTCGAGGGGAGTGAACGTTTCGAAAAATCCGCGGGACGAAAGCGCGATTATCGTTCGTCTGTCGAAATTCCAAACGGTCGAAAGCGCCGAAACGTCGGGAATGGTCGTAAGATGTAGCGGTTTCGAAAATTGCGGAGATTTCCCGCCCGTTTCCGTATTGCTGAAAAGTTCGCCGTTTTCGTTCGCCCAAATCAAATCTTTTTTGTAATCGAACGTGCAATCCGAAAAAACAAAATCAACACAGCGCGGCGCTTCGGTTTTCAAGCGCAACATATTTCGCGGATTCGAATTAACGATATTCGCCACGATTTCGCCGTCCGAAACGAAAGCGTAATCCATTAGTTTATCGCCGTTAATGTCGCACGTTTTCACATTTTCGATAATGTTTTCGGGCGTTTCTTCGAACGAGATTTCGAACTTGTTGAGCAGATTGAGATAAAAATTAATTTTATTCGCGAATTTATCGTAAAGCGCAAGGTCGTTCATTCCGTCCGCGTCCGCGTCAATCAAAGCGCCTTCGGAAAACGTTCCGCGTTCGATTACTTTCGTTTCTTTCAATTTGAGATTTTTTTCCGTAAAGAGAGAAACGCCTTGAAAATTTTCGCCGAAAACAAGCGCGCGCATTTGCGGGTCGCCGAGGAAATTCCCCACGATTATTTTATCGGGATAATCGGCTATTCTTTTTTTGTTAAGAAGTCTCAAAGTCCCGTATTCCGTAAAAGACGCCAAACCGACGATGCGCGATTTCCTAGAAACGAAAATGTAGTGACGCAAGTCGTTCTTTTTCGAGTAACGGATTTGTTTTATTTCGGAAAGAGGATAAAAGAAAAATTTCCGTTTCGGTTTCCCGAGTCGTTTGAAGGAATGATAAGTGAATTCGTTGCGATTGTTTCCGTAAAAAATCAAATCGTACGGTGCGGAATTATCGATATTGAGAACCGCGATTTTATTATTGCCCGGCGCGGTTGAAAATTTTTCCACGGCAAAAACGGGCAGGCTTGCCCTTTTATTTGTTTGAGAAAAAACGGTTGCGGCGAGGAGAAGAAAAAAAGCGAGAAAATCAACCGGACTTTTTCCGCAAACGCTCTTCCCTGCGCAACAACGCTTCTTCATAATGTTTTATTTCCTCTTCGGTTTCGGGGATTATCTCAAACGTTTTAACGGGATTTCCGTCGTCGTCAACGCTGACGAACGTAAGGTACGCAACATTGCTCAATTGTTTAATTCCTTCGCGTATCGATTCTCTGTAAACTTGCACGCCGACTTCCATTGACGTATTGAAAACACGATTGACCGTCGCCACGAGAGTTACCACGTCGCCGAGTTTATGCGGATATTTGAAGTCGATAAAATCGACCGATTTCGTAACGCAGACTCTTTGCGCGTGTTTTGCCGCCGCCATCGCCGCGCAAATGTCTATCCAATGCATCAATTGTCCGCCGAGCAAATTTCCCAATTGATTAGTATGGTGCGGCAGAACAAGTTCGGTCATCGTGACCCGCGAATCGCTTACACGTTTAGTAACTTTCATTGAAATCCTCATCGGGGAAATTTTTCTTGATAATTTCTTCCACTTCGGCAAGTTCGTCTTTTCTATCGGGATAACGTTTGAAAAACATTCTGATATCTTTTTCCGCGCTTTTTTTATCGTGCAATCTCAGATGCGTTTTTATTCTTCCGAGCAATGCTTTCGGCGCGTATTCCGTGTCGTAATAGGTATCGAGCACGCTTGTGTAATATTCTATCGCGGCGAAATAATAATCCATTTTTTCGTAAAGAACCGCAATCGAGTATTCTTTGTGTGCGAGTTTATTGTGAAGTTCTTCTATTTTCGCTTCCGCTTCTTTCACCTTCGGGCTTGTCGGGAAAAAATCGATGTAAGCCTGAAATTCTTTTAACGCTTTTTCAGTGTAAACTTGGTCTAATCTGTAGTCGGGCGAAAGTTGATAATACGAATCGGCAAGCATAAATTGCGCTTCCGAAACGAAAGGACTTGCGGGAATTTCCCGAATAAGTTTGCTGAATTCGTATGCGGCGAGAATATATTGTTCTTCGTTGTAATAACTCATTCCCAAATAAAATTGAGCGTCGTCGTTAACCGAACTTCCCGGATATTGCAATAAAATCGCTTGAAATTCCGTTATCGCGTCGAGGTAATCTTCATCGTCGTAAAGTGATTTCGCATAATTAAAATGTTCGTCCGCCGTCATCGTGGCCGTGTCAACGCTTGAAGAGCAGGCACCGAGCAGACCTATGATTGTCAATAACGCTAAGAATTTTCGCATCGTATTCCTAAAAAATTATAATCGGAATTAAAAAAATAATCATTTTTCCCCATAGCTGAAGCAAATAAATTTTTTTGAATTAATTGATTGTTGCATTCTCCGAAGAATGAATTCGCAGTTAAGAAAAATCTTTTTTAGTGCGGGAAAACTCTTCGAATATTCGCAAATATTCGTTGTAGTCGCGTTTGCCGTAAGCGACAAGAATTACTTTTCGCGGGAATTCGTTTTCCGAAAGGAAGTCGTAAATCGTGTTTAGCGCAATATTGCATGCTCTTTCGAATGGAAATCTGTAAACACCTGTGCTGATTGAAGGGAAAGCGACGCTTTCGAGTTTTCTTTCCGCCGCGTGTTTTAACGAATTAAAATAAGCGCCGCGCAGAAGTTCGTCTTCGTTCCTCCTTCCGCCGTACCAAACGGGCCCGACCGCATGAATGACGAATTTCGCGGGAAGATTGTAGCCGCGCGTAATTTTCGCGTTTCCCGTTTCGCATCCTCCCAAAGTTTTACATTCCGCAAGCAAGCCGGGTCCCGCCGCTCTGTGAATTGCGCCGTCAACGCCGCCACCGCCCAAAAGCGTACGATTAGCGGCGTTTACGATTGCATCCGTGTTTAGTTTCGTAATATCGGCTTCTACGATTTGAATTCGTGATAAGACGGACATACTACAAATAATTGTCTATTTCGAGTTGTTTTTCCGTTTCGGTAAGTCGAAGGTTTTCCGATTTGGCGAGTTCGTCGTAAATGAAAGTCTCGTCAATGCCGTTTACAAAAGCGACTTTAACGAGCCAATCGATTTCCTGTTGATGAAGTTTCGGGTCGGTTTTTATCAATTTGATGCCGTCGCGGATAAAACTTTTTGCGATTTCTGGTGTCGAAAATTGCGGCGGTTCGTTCTTGATATAGTCGTTTTCGAAAAAGGAATTTATCGCTTGTCGTCTGAAAGATTCTTCAAAACCGAGTTTTTGTCCGAGCATGTCAATAAAAGTTCTTTCTTCGTTACTGATTTTTTTGTCTTTTCCGCTTAACAGAAGCATTGCACGGAAATAGTTACTTTTATCGAGTTGGTTGAGTTGCATTTATTTCCCCCTTTCGTCTTAGTTAATGAATAATTTTAAACGATTGAACCCCTAATATGTTCCGAAATATTATCGAAATTTTCATTACAATTTTAAGGTTGTTT
>CAYZMW010000092.1:0-10996 GCA_964479645.1 uncultured Melioribacter sp.
CAATGACACGAATTTTTCAGTCTGCGAGGAGGTTTCCCGCTAAAGGCGGAAAACGATGAAGCAATCTGTAGTATTACTGCGCCTACCCGAATAAACACATTCATTCCGAGTCCCGCCTCTGGCGGGGCGAAGGAATCTGTCAAAGTACTGCGCGGAATAGTCTTGCTGACAAACCGACAGATTGCCGCGCTCCCCCGCACAGCGTGGTCGCTCGCAATGACGCGAAATTTTTCAGTCGTTGCGAGGAGATTTTTGCACAAGTAAAAAACGACGAAGCAATCCGTAGCACTACCGCACCAACCTAAACAAACACAGTCGTTGCGAGGAAACCTCCCGCCGTGGCGGGAGGTTGACGAAGCAATCTGTAGTATTACTGCGCTGAATAATCTTTCGCTGACAATTCGATAGATTACTTCCCCCGCCTGCGGCGGGGTCGTAATGACTGATTAATTTAAGTTTCGCTAACAATTCGATAGTTTGCTTCACCCGCCGTTGGCGGGTTCGCGAAGACGCGAGATTTTTTAATCCGCGGAAATCCTAGAAAATCAGTGTTATCCGTGTTCTATTTCAATAAAAAAGACGCGCTTTAGCGCGTTAATTTTATTCGTCTTCCGTCGCTTTTATTATCGCATCGTGCAGTAACGGACGAAATTTAATATGTTCGCGATTTTTGCGCGTTGGGTAAACGCGGTTCGTTAAAAATATCACAAAAAGATTGCGCGATTTGTCAACCCAAATCGAAGTGCCGGTAAAACCCGTGTGTCCGAACGAATCGAGCGAGAACAATTTCCCCGCCGAAGTGTATCCTTCCGCCGATTTGGTATCCCAACCGTACGCGCGGTCGTTCGCTTTTCTTTCGGTAAAAAGTTCGATGGTTTTTTTTCGTAAGATTCGTTTCCCTTTGTAAATTCCGCCGTCGAGAAGCATTTGGACGAACACTCCCAAATCGCGCGCATTCGAAAACAATCCCGCATTACCGGAAACTCCGCCGAGCAACGCCGCGGTTTCGTCGTGCACCGAACCTTGCACGATTTTATGCCGCCAGTAATTGTCTTTTTCCGTCGGAGCGCAAAGAGATTTCAGAGAATCGGGCGGGTTATACATTATGTGCGAAAGATTGAGTTTCGAAAAAACTTCGTCGTAAACAAATTTATCGAGCGGAACGCCGGTGATTCTTTCAATAACTTTCTGCAAAACAATCATACCCAAATCGCTGTAAACGAACTTTTCGCCGGGCTCGTGAATTAAATTTTCATTCATAATCGCATTAATGGTTTCGCGCTCCGTGGAATATTTTTTGTAAAATCTTCTTCCCGCTCGCAAACCCGACGTGTGAAGAAGCAATTGCTCTATCGTAATTTCGTCTTTTCCGTTGTTGTCGAATTCGGGCAAATACTTTACGACTTTGTCGGAAAGCGAAAGCAAACCGCGTTCGTACAAAATCATTGCGGCGGTTGTCGTCGCCACAACTTTCGTAAGCGACGCCAAATCGTAAAGCGTGTTGGGGGTAACCTCGGGAGAATTTTTCGCGTAAGTGAACTTTCCGTAACACTTATTCAAAATCACTTTGCCGTTTTTCGCCACGAGAAGTTGCGCACCAGGAAAAACTTTGCGGGAAATCGCTTCGCTTACAAGAGAATCGACTTCCGAAAAATCGTAAAGCGAATCTTCTTCCGTCTTTTGGAACGCGAGAAAATCGCGTTTGTAGGTAAGTCCGGCGCCGATGCTCAAATTTGTTTGCGGAATAGTAATCGGAAGTTTCCCGGAAATATCAATTTCGCCGAAAAGCGCTTCCGCCGCCGCGGCTTCACAAGCATCGCAAATACCGTAAGCGATTAAATTCGTTTTTATTTGCGGAAGCGAATGCAAAACATAAGGATTACCGAAACTTAAAAGCGCGACGGGTTTCGGAAGCGAAAGAAGTTTTTCACCGAACTTTCGGAAATGTTCGTCGAGTTCGATTTCGCCCGAAAAAGATTGCACGCCGATAAACGAAGCGAGCAATATCAAATCCGATTTTCGCGCTTTTTGAAACGCGCGCTCGTAATCTTTTTTATCGCTCAATTTTGTCAATTCTACAATTTCAATTTTCGGCATACGCGCTTTTATGAATTTTCCTAACGGACGCGCTTTTTCAATCAAATCTTTTCTGTCGGTTTGTCTTAAAATTACAAGAAGCGGACGTTCATATTTCGCGGCGTCAAGCGGTAAAAGATTATCTTCGTTTCCGGCAAGTGTTATCGAGCGTTCGGCGATTTTAAAAGCGTAGCGTTTGCGAAATTTTTCCCGTTCGATTTTTCCCGCGCGGCTTTCATCTACGAATTTTTCCTCGAACAAGCCGAGACGCATTTTCGCAAGAATAATTTTATACGCGGCGTCGAGCACGCGCGATTCTTTTATTTGCTTGAACAGAACGCCGTCATAAATAACATCGACGGCGGCGCGAGCATCAACGGGAAAAAGAATTACATCTATTCCCGCGTTAACGGCGCGAATAATGCTTTCTTTCTCGCCGTAGCGTTTGGTAACGGCGTGCATATTCATTGCGTCCGAAACGCATAAGCCCGAAAATCCGAGACGTTTCTTCAATATATCTTTAATTGCGCGCGCCGAAAGCGTAACGGGAACAGTGTCGTGCGTTATTGCGGGAACGTTAAGATGCGCAAGCATAACGGCGGAAACGCCCGCGTCCACAGATTTCGAAAAAGGATAAATTTCGTTTTGAAACAATTCTTTTTCGGATTTTGAGATTAACGGCAATTCGTTGTGAGAATCAATGTCGGTTGCACCATGACCCGGAAAATGTTTCGCCGTCGCCAAAACTCCGCGCGCTTGCAAGCCGCGAATGTAAGCGTCGCCGAATTTCGAAACGAGATTTTTGTCTTCCGAAAAAGAACGATAATTGATAATGGGATTTTTATAGTTGGAATTTATATCGAGAACCGGCGCGAAATTTTGCGTAACGCCGAGTGCGCGCATTTCCGCGGCGGAAAGCATTGCTGAACGATATGCGCAAACGGTATCGCCCGTTGCGGCGAGAGCCATCGGCGGAGGAAACTCAATGCCTCCGTCCATTCTTCCCCCGACGCCGTTTTCAAAATCGGCGGAAATAATAAGCGGAATTTTCGATGCTCTTTGCAATTTGTTAACCGCTTGCGGCAGTTGCTTCACATCGCCTTGCAGAAACAAAACGCCGCCGATTCTATCGTACGCCACTAAATGTTCCAATCGCGAAAGTTCGGCGGAAGTATCACTTGCGTCGTAAGCGTAACCGTGCGCGAAAACCATTTGCGCGCATTTTTCGCGGAGCGTCAGTTTATCCAAAATCAATTGCGCTTTGAGCGAATCGTAATAAGTTAGGTTTTTTAACGCTTGCTGACTTTGAACTAAACTGACGAGTGTAAAAAGAAGAATAAAAACTTTCCGCATATTCGGTTATCTCCTGAATTTTCAATTTTAAAAAATAGGGAAATTGTTCGGCTTGAAGTAAAGGATTTTCTTGTAACGACGCAAAACAATCGTGTAACCGATTTCACCGAGACTTTATGATTTTCATCGATTATCGTTTTCGCTCATAATTATTCGCCCGGAATTCACCGCTATTAAAACCCGATATCTTTCTTACGCACAAAAAGCCGTTGTTATTTTAGTATCAAGCACTCATTCATTCGACCGTTTCACATTACATTCCGAAAAGTTTCAGCATAGGAACTTGTTCGGCGAGAAAATGGAAAAACAAACTTACGCCTATCCAAATTCCGAAAATTGTAATTGCGGTCTTCTTAAAATCGATATCGAAAAGTTTGGAAAAACCCAAACTGACGAGATAATAAAACCAAATCGAAAAAATATCGAGTTTGCCTAAGATTATTCCCGTGTAAGTATCTTTGGGATAATCGAGTAAAGTCGCAACGCTCAAATTTTCCGCAGGCGATTGAGTGATGAACATATAAATCACAATCATAAGGAATTGCAAAGCGAGGATGTAATAAGGCAAACCGTAAGCGGTCATTGCCGCCGAATAAGTTCCTTTTCCTTTAAGCGCAAATTTTACGACGAGATAATAAAATCCCGCAATGACAAAAAAGAAAATGAAACTTACGACAAGTAAACTCAAGGCTTGAATGTATCTGCCGCTTTCCATTTGTTTTTCCATTTTTTCGCGTATCATATCAAGTTGTTCGTCAACCTGTTCCTGTGTCATTTGTCCTTGTTCAACGAGTTCTTCGAAATTTTCCTCGATTTTCGCCATTTGTTTTTCCTGAATTTTCATGGAAATCACGGGATCGCTCATCGCCAAAAAATTAACAAGCGAACCTACCAAAACAAATAGGACAATCGGGAAAACCCAATCGGTAAAGTGCGGGGAGGTTTGTTTTATTTTTTCGAAAATCTCCGCCGGTGAAATGAAAATGCCGGAAAATTTATCCGCAAAAGAGGGACGTTCTTCCTTTTCCAAAATTTCGTTAATTTGTTCTTCGCTCATAATGCTCTCCCTTTTGTTTTTCGTCCTTTTTGACGAATGAAAGGCCGAATGGTTTTATCGTTCGTAAAGCGCGCACAAAAATTTGTATCTCGGCGCAAGATTTTCTTCGATTTGTTCCCGAGTAAATCGCCAAGTCCAATTGCCGCCGAGCCGCGAAGGGAAATTCATTCGTGCTTCGCTACCCAAGTTCAAGATGTCCTGCATGGGAACTATCACGAAATTCGCAACGGATTTGTAGGCTTCTTTTATGAGCGGAAATACAATCTCGGCGCCATAATAATTCAAATAATCTTGTGTCCACTCGAACAATTCGGGATTTTCCCTTTGCGCGGTTTCGAAAAAGCCACGCGTTGTGTCGTTATCGTGCGTACCGGTATAAACCACACAGTTACGCGGATAGTTGTGCGGAAGGAAATTTTTATCGCCGTCTTTGCCGAATGCGAATTGCAAAATTTTCATTCCCGGAAATCCGTATTTGTCGCGCAACGCTCTGACTTCGTCGGTAATTACGCCTAAATCTTCGGCAAGGATAGGCAGTTCACCGAATTCTTTTTTGATTTCGGCAAAGAGTTCGTCGCCCGGAGCCTTTACCCAACGCCCGTTCACGGCGGTTTCGGCGTCGCCCGGAATTTCCCAATAGGCTTCGAAGCCGCGGAAATGATCGATTCTCACATAATCGACTAATTCGAACAATTTGGCGAAACGTTTTTTCCACCATGCGAAATTATCTTTTCGCATTTCGTCCCAACGGTAAAGCGGATTACCCCACAATTGTCCCGTAGGACTGAAATAATCCGGCGGCACGCCGGCAACCGTTTCAAGATTTCCGTTTTCGTCAACCGTGAACAAATGCTTGTTCGCCCAAAGATCGGCGCTATCGTAAGCGATAAAGATAGGCAAATCACCGATAATTTTAATCCCTTTCTCGTTTGCGTATTTTCGTACCGAATTCCATTGCTTGAAAAAATGATATTGAACGAATTTGTAATAATTGATTTCGTCGGCAAGCTTTTCGCGCCAAGTATGTAAAGCGTCTTCTTTTCTGAACGCAAGAGCGTAATCCCATTCGCGCCAATGTTTTCCGCCGTGAAAATCTTTTGCCGCCATAAAAAGCGCGTAATCTTCAAGCCAAAAGGAATTGCTTTCGCAAAAACGTTCGTAATCGTCGCGTCTGCAAACGCCCGTTTTTTTCGCGCGCTCGTAAGCGGTTTTTAACAAGCCGTTTTTATATGGAATTACTTTTCCGTAGTCAATTTTGCTTGGCTCGAACTCGGGAATTTCGCGTAAATCTTCTTCCGTCAAATAGCCGTTTTCCCTAAGTAAATCGGGGCTGATAATTAAAGGATTGCCCGCGAACGCCGAAAAACTTTGGTAAGGCGAATCACCGTAACCTGTGGGCCCAAGCGGGAAAACCTGCCAAAGCGTTTGTCCTGCGTCGGCAAGAAAATCGATGAATTCGTAAGCGTATGAACCAAGATCTCCAATGCCGTAAGGGCTCGGAAGCGATGTGGGATGAAGCAAAATACCCGCGGAACGTTTGAACTCCATAAAAACTCCTTATTTTTCGGTATCGAAATCCTAATGCGTGTCGGAATACCGATTTTATTCGACGAAAAAAATTCCGCACGCATTTTCTTCTTTATTGTCAACGGTCGAAAAATCCGACCTATTTATTTCCTCTTTCCGTGCGATTATACTATAAATTTTTCTAAAAAACAATGTGGAAAAAAAGAAAAAAAGCGGCGATATTTACTCCACGTTTTTCGAAAAGTTTAACAATTGCTTTCTCTTCTTTTTCATTGATTAAACAATTGTTAAATTTTTACAATTTGTGTTTGATTTGTGTTTCGGATTTAATTATTTTGTTTCCCCCGTTTCCGAAGATTCGTTCTAATACTACCTTGAATTTAACCGAAGCCGTATTGGCTTTAAAATAGAAAATTTTTTAACATATAAATTTCACGGGAGCTGCGTATGAAAGTAAAGCGTCTATTTACTAAAGCGGGCGAAGACCCTTTGTCGGGGGTGAATTTCGTCAGAAGAATATCTGAAATTAAAAATCCCGACGGCACGATTGTTTTCCACATGGACGACGTGATGGTGCCGGAGAGTTGGTCGCAAGTTGCAACCGACATAATCGCACAAAAATACTTCCGAAAGGCGGGAGTTCCGCGCGTTACGAAGAAAGTAAGAGAGAAAAACGTTCCGCAATGGATTCAAGCGAGCACGGCGGATTTGGAAAAACTCGAACTGCTTCCCGAATCGGAAAGATACACGCACGAAAACGATGCGCGACAAGTTTTTCATCGTTTGGCCGGAACATGGACCTACTGGGGCTGGAAAGCGAATTATTTTGATAGCGAAGAAGACGCGAAAGCGTTTTATGACGAACTGACGTTTATGTTGGCAAATCAAATGGCGGCTCCCAATAGTCCGCAATGGTTTAACACGGGGTTACACTGGGCTTACGGAATTACAGGACCTTCGCAAGGACATTATTATGTAGATTTCAAAACTGGCGTGTTAACAGAATCGCACGATTCTTATTCGCACCCGCAACCGCACGCATGCTTTATTCAAGGCGTTAAGGACGATTTGGTGAACGAAGGCGGAATTATGGATTTGTGGGTTCGCGAAGCGCGTTTATTTAAATACGGTTCGGGAACGGGAAGCAATTTTTCCGCAATTCGCGGGGAAGGCGAACCTTTGAGCGGCGGTGGCAAATCGTCGGGATTAATGTCGTTTTTGAAAATAGGCGATAGAGCCGCGGGCTCGATAAAATCGGGCGGAACAACACGCCGCGCCGCAAAAATGGTTACGCTCGATATCGATCATCCCGACATCGAAGAGTATATTAATTGGAAAGCGAGAGAAGAACACAAAGTTGCGGCTTTGGTTGCAGGTTCGAAATTAACCAATTACCATTTGAATAACATTATTAAGGCTTGTTATTCGGAACATCCCGAAAACGACCGTTTTAATAAAAGAACGAATAAAAAATTGCGCGAAGCAATCAAAGAGGCACGCAAAGTTCATATCCCGGAAAACTATATCGAGAGAACAATCCAACTTGCAAAACAAGGCTTCACTTCCATTGAAATTCCTGTTTTCGATACCGATTGGAATTCGGAAGCCTACGCCACGGTTTCGGGACAAAACTCGAATAACTCGGTTCGCGTAACGAATGAATTTATGCAAGCCGTAATTACCGACGGCGATTGGAATTTGTATTGGAGAACCGAACTTGCAAAAGCGAAAAAAGAAGGACGCGACCCGAAACCTTCGAAAACATTGCGTGCGCGCGACTTGTGGCGACAAATCGGTTACGCGGCTTGGTCTTCCGCCGACCCCGGATTGCAGTTTCATTCCACGATAAACGAATGGCACACTTGCCCCGAAAGCGGACCGATTAACGCTTCCAATCCATGTTCCGAATATATGTTTTTGGACGATACGGCCTGCAATCTCGCCTCTCTTAACCTCGTTAAATTTTACGACGAAAAGAAAAAGAAATTCAATATCAAAGAATATCGCCATGCGACGCGTTTGTGGACGCTCGTTCTTGAAATAAGCGTTTTGATGGCGCAATTCCCGAGCAAGGAAATGGCGCAGAAAAGTTACGACTTCCGCACGCTCGGATTGGGCTACGCCAATATCGGAGCGCTTTTGATGAGGCAAGGTATTCCATACGACAGTAAAGAAGCGCTCGCAATAACCGGCGCAGTCAGCGCGATTATGCATATGACCGCTTACGCAACTTCCGCTGAAATGGCGAAAGAATTCGGAACTTTCGTAAAATATGATTTGAACAAAGAGCACATGCTACGCGTACTTCGCAATCACAAACGCGCGGCGTACAACGTTCCGAAAGAAGAATACGAAAATCTGACCGTAACGCCGATGGGTATCGACCCGCGTTATTGTCCGTCTGATTTGCTCGATGCGGCGCGCGAAAGCGCCGACCAAGCGGTTTCTCTCGGCGAAAAATACGGCTACCGCAATGCGCAGGTTACGGCTATCGCGCCGACAGGTACAATCGGTTTGCTTATGGATTGCGACACGACGGGCATTGAACCCGATTTCGCGCTTGTTAAATTCAAAAAACTCGCAGGCGGCGGGTATTTCAAAATCATCAATCAATCAATTCCGCCGGCGCTTGAAAAATTGGGTTACAACAACGATCAAATTACCGAAATAGTGAAATACGCGCGCGGCGCCGGATCGCTTGACGGTTGTCCTTACATCAACAAAGAAACGTTAAAAGCGAAAGGTTTTACTGAAGACGCGTTGGCGAAAATCGAAGAAATGCTCCCGAGCGTTTTTGAAATCGGTTTTGCATTTAACAAATATTCGCTCGGCGAAGATTTCCTTGTAAACAAGCTCGGAGTTCCGAAAGAAAAACTCGACGACTTCGGTTTCAATTTGCTCGAATGGCTCGGATTTACGAAAGAGGAAATTGCGACTGCGAACGATTACGTTTGCGGAACAATGACGGTCGAAGGCGCGCCTTTCCTTAAACACGAGCATTACGCCGTTTTCGATTGCGCTAACAAATGCGGGAAAAAAGGCACGCGCTTTATTCGTCCCGACGCCCACATCAATATGATGGCGGCGGCGCAACCATTCGTTTCGGGCGCGATTTCAAAAACAATCAATTTCCCGAACGACGCGACAATCGAAGATATCGAAGACGCGTATATGAAATCGTGGAAACTCGGCTTGAAAGCGAATGCGATTTACCGCGACGGCTCGAAACTTTCGCAACCGCTCAACACTTCGTCGGACGAAGATTTCGAAGAGGAAATAGCGGAAGCGAAGGAAGACAACGATATCGTAAAAGTGGCGGAAAAAATTATTCACCGTTACATTGCCAAACGGAAGAGATTGCCCGACCGCAGAACCGGTTACACGCAAAAAGCGAAAATCGGAGGACAAACGGTTTACATTCGCACCGGCGAATACGAAAACGGTCAACTCGGTGAAATCTTTATCGACATGGCAAAAGAAGGAGCGGCGTTCCGCAGTTTGCTTAACAGTTTTGCAATCGCCGTTTCGCTCGGATTGCAACACGGCGTGCCGCTCGAAGAGTTTGTTGACGCGTTCGTATTTACAAAATTCGAACCGAGCGGCATTGTAATCGGAAATCAACGAATAAAAATGGCGACTTCCGTCATCGATTACATTTTCCGCGAACTTGCCGTAACATACTTGGGACGCAACGACTTGGCTCACGTAAAAGATGATGAGATTGTTTCCGAAAAAAAGGATGATTCGCCGTTTACCTTCGCTACGTTGGGAAGCGGCGGAATGACGAAAAATTCGAACGACAGCAACAAACACGCGGTTGTGCTTGACAGAACCGAAAGAACAAGCTCCGCGGGAGGCAACGGTAAACAATCGCAGAAAATGCGAGCCGTGGAGCAAGCGCGCGAGCAAGGCTTTACGGGCGACGTTTGCCCCGAATGCGGAAGCATGACAATGGTGCGTAACGGAACTTGTTTGAAATGCACTACATGCGGCGCTACAACAGGGTGTTCATAATAGACAGCAATAAAAACGATAAATTCGGAAAGGCGTTTCGGTAACACGAAGCGCCTTTTTTATTTATAAAAATTGACATGGTAAATTCGAATTGTTAGCAAATGACTATTCGGCGCAGTAATACAACAGATTGCTTCGTCCTTGCCGACTTACGTCGTCGCGTCCTCGCAACGACTGAAAATTTCGCGTCATTGCGAGCGACCACGACTTGTCGGGGGCGCGCGGCAATCTGTCGGTTTGTTAGCGAAACTTAAATTTTCCCGTCGGTAGAGACACAGTCCCGCCACGGCGGGATGTCTCTACAATTTTTTTTAGCAAAAGATTATTCAGCGCTCGGCGCGGCAGATTCCTTCGTCCCGCCAAAGGCGGGACTCGGAAAGACTGTGTTTATTTGGCATTGCGCACGGCACGATAGCTTTTTGCACGCATAAAAGACACGCAATTAAACACTGTTATTTAATAAAAAACCAATTAAAAATTCATTAATAAAAAATTTTTTTTAGATTTGCTTATATTAACTTTTAAATTGTTATTTATACGGAAGGGCGAATTAAAATAAGATTATGGGATGTATAATTTTAACAAACATAATTCTCAATATAAGAAATGCAAGATAGTCGAAAATTTATGGGATATACTTAGTATTGTATATAGTGAAGTATTGTGTGACATCCAAATGTGGAGGGAGAATTAAATGCCTACATTGGCTCAAATAAGAGGAGCAATTTTAGAAGAAATAGTGTTAGTTTTATTGGAAAAGGCAGGGTATAGAATTCTTAATGAGAATGATGGGGAAGAAATAAGGAATGGACATAGTGGATTGGAATTACAAGGGAGGGGCGAGTGGCATCAAGTTGATGCGTTGGTAGCTTATGATTTCACGCCGAGCTTTATATATCCAATAAGACTAATAGTAGAGGCTAAAGCTTATCTACCTAATTCTTATAATGGGGGTAGAATAGGAATTAA
>CAYZMW010000093.1:0-10571 GCA_964479645.1 uncultured Melioribacter sp.
TTGCGCGAAGGCTTCGCCGTGGAAGATTTTATGAAACCCGAACGCGTGGTAATAGGCGCTGAAAGCGATTTCGCGAAAGAGAAAATGAAACGCCTTTACGCGCCGTTCGTTCGCCAAGGCAATCCGATTTTGATTATGGACCCGCAAAGTTCGGAAGTAACCAAATACGCCGCGAATTCGTTTCTCGCAACGAAAATCACGTTTATGAACGAACTCGCGAATTTCTGTGAAAAAGTCGGCGCGGACGTGGATTTGGTTCGCAAAGGAATGGGAACGGACTCGCGTATCGGCAAACGCTTTTTGTTTCCGGGCATAGGCTACGGCGGTTCGTGCTTTCCGAAAGATGTTAACGCTTTGATTAAAACCGCAACCGAAAAAGGCTCGCGCATTACTTTGCTCGAACAAGTCGATAAAGTGAACAAACGTCAAAAAGAAGTTCTTGTGGATAAGATAATGTCGCATTTCGACGGCAATATCGAAGGTAAAAAATTCGCGATTTGGGGTTTGGCGTTCAAACCTAACACTGACGATATGCGCGAAGCGCCGTCGATTACGATAATCAACAAATTGCTCGAAGCGGGAGCGAAAGTTGCGGCGTACGACCCTGCGGCAACTGAAAACGCGAAATTCCATTTCGGCGACAAAATCAAATACGTGAAAAATCAATACGAAGCGTTAACCGATAGCGACGCTCTCTTGATTTTAACGGAGTGGAACGAATTTAGAAATCCCGAATTCGACACGATAGCAAAATTGCTTACACAAAAATTGATTTTCGACGGACGTAACGTCTATTCGCCGAAACACATGAAAGAACTCGGATTTACGTATTACAGCATCGGAAGAAAACCGGTAAATGTCGAAAAATAAAATCCTTGTTATCGGGCATTCGGTTCTCGATAAAATTCATTCGGGCGATAAAACCGAAACGAAACCGGGAGGAATTTTCTTCTCGACGCTCGGTTTTATCGCTTCCGAGTTTAAGAACGAAATTTATCTGCTGACATCTCTCACAAAGGAAAACGAAAAATTTTTTCGTAGTATCTATTCTCAAATTAACTTGCTTCCGAATTATCTCACCGATAAAATGCCGATTAATCATTTGTACATTTACGCAAACAAAGAACGCGACGAAGTTTACGAATACATTCCCGAAACGCTTGACATCGGACGCGCGGGCGATTTGAACACTTACGACGCAATTTATCTGAACATGATTTCGGGCTTCGACGTTACGCTTGAAACTTTGACCGAAATCAGAAAAAATTACAACGGCGTAATTTACATTGACATTCACACGCTTTCGCGCGGAGTTTTTAAGAACAATAAGCGCATTTTCCGAACAATTCCCGACGGCATAAAATGGATTTCAAACGGCGATTTTGTTCAAGTAAACAACACCGAACTGAAAATGCTTTCAGACGAACTCGGAGAAAGTGACATCGTGCGCGAGTTTTTCAAATCGGGCGGGAAAGGATTTATTATTACGGAAAGCAAAAACGGCGCAAAAGGCTACTTCGAAAAGGAAGGCGAAATTGAATTCGCTCAAATTCGTCCGCCCAAAGTAAGTGAAAAAGAGTGCGTCGGCTGCGGCGATTACTTCGGCGCAAGTTTTTTAAGCGAATATATGCACAGCGGCGATTTTCTATCGGCGTTGAATTACGCAACATTGAAATCGTCTCAATTCTCCGCGAAATAACTCGACGTAATTTCTCTCGTTCGCAATTCATTTTATTTTTTAAAATAAAAAAAGCCCGAATTTCTCGGGCTTTAAACTTTTTTCGCTTCGGAAGAACAGGTTACCTTACCTTAATTTCCTTGTTGCGAATCATCTTTGCCAATTCGGCGGTTCCTTTTTTGGAAATTGTTCTTAATGCTCTTGTAGATAATTTAACCGTTACAAATCTATTAAGTTCTTGAACCCAAATTCTTTTTTTCTGCAAATTCGGTAAAAATCTTCTTTTCGTTTTGTTGTGAGCATGGGAAATATTATGACCGCTTCTCGGACCAACACCTGTTACTTGACATTTTCTTGACATATTATTCTCCAGCCTAAAATTATTTTTTACAGACCTTAATGATATTTCTTTTTTTCGAAAAATGCAAATTTTTTTATCTCAATTGCCAAACATGGTCTTCTCATTTCGCGGATTTTACACCGGCACATTCGGAAGCACAAGCGAAACGCCAGGCATCAGCAAATGGTAAAGCGCCCACATGGTAAAACCCGCGGAAAGCGGAATAACAAAATTATCGTCCGCCCAGCCGTATGAAAGATTTTCACCGAAGGTCGCGACAAGCGCGCCTGCAATTCCGATTAGATATTCTTCAAACGAGCCGGTAACTTTAGGTGTCAGCAAAACAACAATAACCGCGCTTACGAAAAAAGCGAGCGAGCCTTCAAGACTTTTCGCCAAAAACTTATGCTTTCCGTAACGTCTTCCGATTAGCGCCGCGGCGGTATCGCTAATGATTAAAATCGAAAATGCGGTAATCATAATTACTTTTGGGAAAATAACGGCGGTAATAACAGCGGAAAGCAGAACGAACGACGCGCCCGTGAACGTATGCTTGCTTTCGTCGAGTTCGTGTTCGCGCAGCATAAAGCCGAAAATCTTAATGAAAAGTTTTCGAAATCTCTTTGAAAAAAGTTTGAGCGTATCAACGGCGAGCGAAAATAAAGTAATCGGAACCAGGATTTTTAATCCCAGTTCCAACGGAATAAAATAATAGACAACGGGTATCGCAAGCGAAGTCAAATGAATGCTTTTGCGCAACAGTTCGCTTTTGTAATCGATTGTTCCGCTATCAGTTTGCGTCATCGTCTTTTTTCTCTTCGCTTTCGGCTTCTTCGGAATTTTCCTCTTCCGCGGCGGAAGATTTTGCCGCTTCGGCTTTCTTCTTTTCTTCGAGCATTTTCTTTACATATTCGGGAATTTCCTCTTCGCCGCCGTCGGATTTTTCCTCGCTCGTTTCCTTTTTTTCTTTTTCTTTCTTTGCTTTTTTCTCTTCGCCGTTTTCCTCTTTTTTAAGCGGCGGCAGTTCTTCGCCGTTCATAACTTTCTTTATTTCTTCGGCGTCGAGAATTTCGCGTTCGAGCAAATATTTCGAAAGTTTATGCAACAAATCCATATTTTCTTGCAATATTTTCTCGGCGCGTTCCATTCCGCGAGTAACTATTCCGCGAACTTCCTCGTCTATTTCTTGCGCTGTTTTTTCGCTGTAATCCACGTGACGAGTGATTTCACGTCCGAGGAAAATTTCCTCTTCCTTTTGTCCGTAAGTAAGCGGACCGAGTTTTTCGCTCATTCCCCATTCGCAAACCATTTTGCGCGCTATTTTCGTCGCTTTCTCGATGTCGTTTCCCGCGCCGGTCGTGTATTGATTGAACACCAACTTTTCCGCGGCGCGTCCGCCCAAGGCGTAAGCAATCATCGCTTCGAGATACTCTTTGGAATACGTGTGCTTTTCGTCGTTAGGCAAATAAGTTGTAACGCCGAGCGCTCTACCGCGCGGAATAATCGTGACTTTGTGAACCGGGTCGGCTTCGGGAATTTTAAGAGCGACAAGCGCGTGTCCCATTTCGTGATACGCCGTCGTCCGTTTTTCTTCTTCCGAAATGATAATGCTTCGCCGCTCCGTTCCCATCATTACTTTGTCTTTCGCTTCCTCGAAATCTTCCATCGAAACTTTCGTTTTGTTTTTGCGAGCCGCAAGCAACGCCGCCTCGTTTACAAGATTTGCAAGTTCCGCGCCGGCAAGTCCAGGAGTGGCTTTCGCAAGCACTTTCAAATCGACGTCCTTATCCAACGGAATTTTGCGCGTGTGAACTTTGAGAATTCCCTCGCGACCTTTAACGTCGGGACGGTCAACAACCACTTGTCTGTCAAAACGTCCGGGACGAAGCAACGCTGGGTCGAGCACGTCAGGACGGTTAGTTGCGGCGATTACAATCACGCTACTATTTTCTTCGAAGCCGTCCATTTCCACGAGCAACGCATTGAGCGTTTGCTCGCGCTCGTCGTGTCCGCCGCCAATTCCCGCGCCGCGTTGGCGACCGACCGCGTCGATTTCGTCGATAAAAATAATGCACGGCGCGTTTTTCTTTCCTTGCTCGAACAAATCGCGCACGCGACTTGCGCCGACGCCGACAAACATTTCCACGAAATCCGCGCCCGAAATCGTAAAGAACGGAACGCCCGCCTCGCCCGCAACTGCGCGAGCAAGCAAAGTCTTACCCGTTCCGGGAGGTCCCAAAAGCAAAACGCCTCTCGGAATTTTACCGCCGAGTTTTTGGAATTTTTTCGGTTCTTTCAAAAATTCGATAATTTCCTCAAGTTCTTGTTTCGCTTCGTCCGCGCCCGCAACGTCGTCAAATGTAACTTTAATTTGCGAATCGGTTATCATTCGCGCGCGGCTCTTGCCGAAAGAGAAAATTCCTTTCGAACCTCCCGAACCTCCGCCTTGCATTCTGCGCATAAACATAATCCACAAACCGATTATGAAAACCCACGGCAAAAGCCCGACGAGAACCGTCAGCCATTCGCTCGAGTCCTTCTCGAAAGTGTAATCGACACCTTTGGCTTTCCAAACTTTTTCCTGTTCGGTAATAATCGGCTCAATCATCGTAACGGTAAACGTTTTTACGTTTACCCAAACGCCGTTGAGTTTTATTTTTTCTTCTTTCTTTAACGTTCCTTCGAAGGTGTAATCGTTCACGTCGGTTTTGATAATTCGCGCTTTGGCGATTTTACCGTCGTTCAAAAATTGCTCGTAATAACTGTACGGCAATTCGACCGACCCTGCGGAATTCTTATTCATCAATTGCATAAAAATTACCGCCGCAACGATTACTGCGCCCCAACTAAAAACGGTTTTAATCACTTTTCCCCAATCGAAATCGTCGGGAGATTTACCCGGCGGGGGTGTTTTCGGTTTATTGTTATCTTTTTTTTCCGTTGCCATTTCCCATTTTCTAAATTTATTTAACATTTCCATTACCAAATTTAATTAAACGGACAAACAAAATCGTTCGCCGAAAATTCGAAAAAAATTCACTGTTCACTGTTAATTGTTCATTTTTATCGCTTATTCCTCCAACGCATAAATCGAGCGTAGATTTCTGTACTTTTGCGCGTAATCCAAGCCGTAACCGACTACAAACGCGTCGGGAATTTCGAACCCAATATAATCAATTTTCACGTCATACTTCAGACTATTCGGTTTAAGCAAAAGCGCCGCCACTTTCATACTTGCGGGCTTCATACCGCCGATAAGTTCCTCGATATACTTAATCGAAAGTCCCGAGTCCACGATATCCTCGACTATAATCACGTGGCGGTCTTCAATATCGGCGTTAAGTTCTTTCAGCAATCTGACTTTCCCGCTCGATATTTTTTCGTCGCCGTAACTCGAAAGTTTAAAGAAATCCATCTCGCATTTAATCGAAATGTTTTTCATCAAGTCGGCAAGGAACATAAACGAACCGTTTAGCACGCCGATAAGAATGGGAAATTTCCCCTTATATTCTTTCGAAATTTCCTCGCCGATTTCCTCGACGCGTTTCAAAATTTTTTCTTCGGGAAGCATTATTCTAAAAAATTCGTTCCCCACTCTGATTACTTCCGGGTTCAAATCCTTATGTTCACGCATAATTCCAATCTCGTTTTTGTATTTTCCGTTATTTTCACGTCGTCCGAAATCCGCATTCCGACAACCCAAATTATTTTACCTTTGTTTTCAAGCACCAAAACGCTTTTCCTTTTTTCCGTTGCAATTTTTTCGTCCGTCAGGAAATCGGAAATTTTTTTCGTTCGTTTCATTCCGAGCGGCTTAAATCTATCGCCCGCGCGCCAATTTCTCAACACGAATTTCGCGTCAAGTTCGTCCGCCGAAATTATTTCGCAGCCTTTTTTTCTCTTTTTTCTTTTTGTTTTAAGAACCGAAATTACGGCTTGCGGCGTTTCAAATTCGAAGTTCGGCGTAAACTCGGCGTAAACTTCGCGTGCGGCGTTTTTTCTGCGAAAAACGATTTGCGACGCTTCCCGAACCGCTTGCAATTCGTCTTTAAGCGCGGCACGTTTCCCTTTTTGATTTTCCGCAAGTGCGCGAATTTTTTCCACGTCCGTAAAATCGGCGTCGTAACTAAATTTGCGACGCAAAGCGTAACGCAACAAATTACCGAAATTCAGTTTATCAATTTCCGTAAGCGCCGAAAAATCAAGCGCAAGCGTATCTTTACCGAACGAAAAAATCTCACGCGCGCGACTTTCCGTCAGCAATTCCACAATTTCATTTTGAGCGCGCAAGATTTGCGAAAAATTAAAAATCGCTTCCTCAGCCTTCGGATTAATCTCGTTTCTTATCGTCGGGAAAATCAAATTTCTCAATCGATTGCGCAAATAATCGTTCTCGAAATTCGTGGAATCCTCGACAAACGGAACGTCGTTTTTTTCAAGCCAATATTCGATTTCCTCGCGACTAATCGCAAGCGCGGGACGAATAATCTCGTCGCGTTTTATCGGAATTCCCGCCACTGCGCGCGTGCCTCCGCCTTTGAGCAAATTCAGCAAAACGGTTTCCGCATTGTCGTTTAGGTTGTGCGCCGTCGCGATTTTATTCGCTCCGATTTTCTTTGCGATTTTCTCAAGCGCGTTGTAACGCAAAATTCTCGCGGCTTCTTCTGTCGAAAGTTTCTCTTTTTTCGCAAATCTCTTTACGTTTACTTTTTCGACAAAAAACTCCGCGCCGAGTCGCGCCGCAAATTCCGCGCAATGCTTTTCGTCCCGTTCCGCCTCCGCACCTCGCAAACCGTGATTTACGTGCGCCGCCGTAACGGTTATCTTAAATTTATTTTCGTATTTTTTCAGTAAAGAAAGAACAAAAGCGGAGTCCGCGCCTCCGCTAAATGCAACGAGAATTTTATCGTTTTCGGAAATAAGTTTGTTTTGAGAAATAAAGCGAATAAATTTTTGCTCGATTTTTTTCAGTCGATTTCCCGACATTTATTCAATGCTTAAAATTTGAAATTGAATTAATCCGGCCGGCGCTTTGACCGTAACTGTTTCGCCCACTTTGTGTCCCATCAAAGCCGCGCCAACGGGCGACGTAATCGCAATTTTACCCTGCTTAATATCCGCTTCTTCGGGCGAAACCATTATGTAATCGTATTCTTTGTTGTTTTTCAAATTCTTCACGCGAACTTTCGCCAAAACGTGAACTTCGTCGTTCGGCATCGAATTCGGGTCAACGACGCGCACGCGAGAGAGAATTTCTTCGAGTTTACTGATTTTAAGTTCAAGCAAACCTTGCTCCTCTTTCGCCGCGTCGTACTCGGCGTTTTCCGACAAATCGCCGTGAGCGCGCGCCTCCGCAATGCGCTCCGCCATTTTCTTTCTGCCGTTGGTTTTCAGTTCCTTTAATTCCGCTTCGAGTTCTTGCAATCTTTCGCGACTTACATAAACGTATCCTGCCACGTTTTCACCTGCCTTTGTTATTTATTAAAACCAAAATAAAAAAATGCCACCGCGTTGCAGTGGCAAATACTAAATTAAAAAATTATTGCGATGTTTTCAAGTAAAATTTACAAATCTCGCGCGAATTTCCGCAATCACTTCCGTTCAAGCAACAGTTCAACCGCCTTCTTCAATTGCAAATCGTTTTCGTCGGTTTTCCAGTTCTGCGGATTTTCAACTTCCACGTCGGGAACGGCGGGACCGAGTTCCATATTTTCATCCGTTTTCAATACGTACCAAGCGCGGAAAGGCAACCGCACGTAAGAACCGTCAATTAAACCTTTGCCTCCCGTGGAAATGACCGCGCCGAAAGTCGCTTCGCCGACAAGCGTTCCGATTCCAAGCGTTTTGTACGCGTGAGAGAAAATTTCCGCGTTCGAATAACTGCGCGAATTACAAAGCGCAATTGATTTCTTCGTCCACGCCGAATAAGGCAAGCGCTCGCCGAACGGATAATGCGTGCGGAATTTTGCATGCTCTTTCAAACTTGCCGCCGCGCCTCGCGGAATTGTGTAAGCGTGCTGTTTGTAATTTAAAACAGTAAGCAAATAATCGGTAATCCATCCGCCGCCGTTGTAACGCACGTCAATAACCAAGCCCTCTTTTCCGTAGCCGGCGGCGGCAAGGTCGCGGTCGAACGTTTCGAAATTATCCCAGCCCATCGCCTTGATGTGCAAATAGCCGAGTTTCCCGTTCGAAAATTTTTCCGTGAGCGCGCGTTCGCGTTCCACCCATTCGTCGTAAAGTTGATCTTTTATTGACGAAGTCGGACGAATTACAACCTCGCGCTCGTCGCCATCTTTGTTCAGAACAGTGAGAATAACTTTCTCTTCCGCCGTGTTCGCGAAGAAAGAAAAGAAATTTTTATCGGGGGCAATTTCATTGCCGTTCATCGCTGTAATGATTTCGCCTTCGTACAAGCGACTTTCGTTTCTATCGGCGGGAGTTCCGGGAACGACGCGTAAAATTCTCACGCCGCGTTCGGTCGGCACCACTTCAATGCCGAGCAAGCCGGTTGTTTCGCCTTTATTGTTGTTGTGCGGCGGATAAAATCCCATGTGGCTTGCGTTTACTTGTCCGAGCATGACATTGAAAATATACGCGAAATCTTCGTAAGTGGAAGCCGAAAGTGCAATCGGTTCGTACTTTTCGCGCAGCGCCGCCCAATCTTTCCCGTGAAAATCGGGGTCGTAGAAATTCGCGTTCAATGCGCGCCAAGCCTCGTTAAATATTTGTTTTCGTTCCGTTTTAAAATCAATTGTGTATTTCCCCTTGAACGAAACATAATCCAATTTCCCGCCTTTGAGTTTCGCGATTTTACCGCCCTTGACAATCATAAAAATCGTTTTTCCGTCGGCGGAAAGTTGCAATTGCTTCGGCGATTTTCCGCCTTTGGTAACGGTTTCCATTTTAGTTCCGTCCCATTTCACTTTGAACAAATCGCGTCCTTTTGCGGTAGGAGTTTTCGACGTGAAATAAATCGTTTTTCCGTCGGCGGAACTCACGGGCGAATCCTCATCCCCGGCAAGCGAAGTAACTTGCACCAAACGTTTGTGAATGTTTTCCAAATCTATTTTTATCGGCTTTACTTCTTTTTTCTTCTTGCCCTTTTTCTTCTTTTTGTTCGAACCGTCGTCGCTTTCTTCCCAGTCCGCTTTCGATTTTTGCCAATCGGCTTTGTTCAACCAAGCGAACCAAATATCGAAATCGCCGTTGTTCCGTTCCGACTTAAAGAGCAACTTCGAACCGTCGGGCGTCCAGAAAGGCTCGTAATCGCCTTTCGGGTGCATGCTCACATTCACAGGCTTGATTTTCTTTTCAGCGCTTTGAATAAAAATTTCGTCGTTGCCGTCAAGGTCTGTCAGCGAATACGCGAGCCACTTGCTATCGGGACTCCACGCCAAACCTTCGGGAGTCGCCCAACCGTCGAGCAAAACTTTCTTTTCGCCGAGCGTGCCGTCCGCGCTTAATTTCGCTACGATTAACTTTCCGTTTCCTTCCACGTATGCAAGTTTCTTTCCGTCGGGCGAAATTTCTAAGCTTTGTTCGTCCGCATCGGTTTCGGTCAATCTTTTCTTTTCGAACCGCAAAGATTTCAAAAACGTTTTCCCTTTTTCGGGACGCGCGGAATAAATTTCGTAATTGCCGTCAATATCCGAAACGAAAATTAAAGTGGAATCGTTAACCCACTGCGGAAAGTGTTCGCGGAAAGAAGTTTTGGTAACGTTTACCGTTAATTTTTTCTTGTCGTTTTTAGTTACGAAAATTTCGCCGTGAATTACAAACGCCGAATATTCGCCGTTCGGTGAAACCGCATATTCTTCCGCTCCGTTTGTCGCCGTTTCAAATTTTTTCTCGGGCTTGCGAAAATCGTCGCTTAAATCGAATTGCGGCTCGGAGACTTCGCGCGTTAGCAAGTCGAGCAAATAAATCTTGCCCGCGCGTTCCATTACGATTTTCTCGGCGTTTGCGCTAACGTCGAAATAAAAAACGCCGTCGTCCGTAAAATCGGTAATTTGCTTCGGTTTTTCGTTCGAATTTATTTTAATACTGAAAATATTGTATTTCCCGCCACGCGAACTCGCAAAGTAAAGCGTGCCGTCGTTTCCCCAGCGCGGCATAAAATCGTTGCCATCGAATGAAGTCAAGCGTTTGTACTCTTTTTTCGCAATGTCATAAATCCAAATGTCGCGATTTGCAGGACCGCGATACGCCTCGCGCGAAATTCTGCACGCGCCGCCGACGTAAGCCAAATATTTTCCGTCGGGCGAAAGCGCCGGCATATCTCCGACCGCATCAAGCACGCGTTTTGGCGTTCCGCCTTTCGCTGAAACGGAATAAATTTCGTACATCCATTCCACTTGCGAATAATCTCTGCGCGTTGTGAAAAACAACTCGTCGCCGCTCCAATCGTTCAAAATATCGCCGGAAGAGCGGTACGTTACGCGACGAACATTCGCGCCGTTTGCGTTCATCACGAAAATGTCGTCGTTGCCGTATCTCTTGCTCGAAAATGCAATTTCCTTTCCGTCCGGCGACCACCGCGGATGCGATTCG
>CAYZMW010000094.1:0-37676 GCA_964479645.1 uncultured Melioribacter sp.
AAAAATCGGCGCACGGTGTGAAAGATCCCTTCGTCCCGCCAAAGGCGGGACTCGGAAAGACTGTGTTTGTTTGGTTTAGAAGACGGCACTACAGATTGCTTCGTCGTTTTTTGCTTGCGCAAAAACCTCCTCGCAAAGCCCGAAAAATTTTGCGTCATTGCGAACCCACCAAATACCTTCTGTCTTTGCGAGCGGAACGAAGTGGAGCGAAGCAATCTGTCGGTTTGTCAGCAAAAAAAAATCGGCGCACGGTGTGACAGATTCCTTCGTCCCGCCTAAGGCGGGACTCGGAAAGACTGTGTTTATTCGGGTCGGCGCAGTAATACTACAGATTGCTTCGTCGTTTTCCCGCCTTCTGCGGGAAATCTCCTCGCAACGACTTGAAATCTTTAAATCCGTCAAAATCCGTGTCATCCGTGTTCTATTAAGGTGGCAAGTAACACGCGACAAGTTTTCAATTCAAAATTAAAAAGGTAAAATTAAATCCCGTCTTGGCGGGACATTCAGTCATTCATTCAATCAATCCTAAATAGCGTTTAGCGTCGAGCGGACAGTAAATTGAGGTTGAGGCTGAGGTTAAGGTTGAAAAGTTTTTAATCAATCAATTTTTCATCCGTATTCCAAATTAATCTTGCTTTGGCGAGACGTTCAGTCAATCATCCAATCAACCAATCAATCAATCCCAAATAGCGTTTAGCGTTCAGCGGTTAGTAGTTTTAAGTTTGAACTTCTCGCTCCTAACTCCTTGCTCCTTACTCCTAATTCCCACAAACCACAAAACTATTAGCTAATTATTGCTTTTAAGCGCCACGCTAAGTATATTAAATTAACGTTTTTATTAATTAAGTATTCTTATGAAAATTTTACAACTGCGTCAAATTAATAAAAAGTATTTTAATTTGCGTCAATTAGCAAATGCGCTAAAAATATCAGTCCCTTCTGCAAGAGTACTCGCTTCGCGTTATGTCAAAAACGGAATACTTATCCGCATAAAACGCGATCTTTATATTCTGTCAGAGCAGTGGGATTTTCTCTCGTTGGAGGAAAAATTTCAGTTGGCAAATTTAATTCAAACGCCTTCTTACGTTTCTTTATTAACGGCTCTTTCTTATTACGAAATTTCCACCCAAATTCAGCAAGAATTTATTGAGTCAGTCGCCATTAAACGCACAAAACAAGTAGAGGTGAATAATTCAATTTTTAATTTTAGCAAGCTCAAAAATGAGCTCTATTTCGGTTTTGTTCGCAAGCAAGGATTTTTTATTGCCGAACCGGAAAAAGCGTTGTTGGATGCTTTTTACTTAATGAGTCTGCAAAAATACACATTGGATGTTGACACCATAGATTTCGAAAAAATTGACACAGACAAAATGAAAATGTTCTCCTCCAAATTTCCGGCTTTCGTAAAAAAATTAATAAACTATTATGAACTTACTTGAACAACACGAAATCTTCGAAATAGAAGTCCTTGAAAAATTAAAAAGCAGTCGCCTTTTGGAATCGCTTGTCTTCGGTGGCGGCACTATGTTACGTTTGTGCCACGAACTTCCGCGATACTCCGTTGACTTGGATTTCTGGAAGCTGAAAGATTTCGACGATGTTGCTTTTCTTAATGCTCTGCAAGACGTTTTAACGAAATTTTATGAAATAACGGATGCGCAAATTAAACACTTTACAATTTTGCTTGAATTGCGCTCCGCTCATTTTCCGCGTCGTTTAAAAATTGAAATTAGACGTGAACTTCGCAAATGGGAATACGAAGATACTATTGCGTATTCTCCTTTCGCAACAACACAAGTACAGGTAAAAGCACATACATTAGAACAGACAATGCAAAATAAAATAGAAGCATTAAGTTCGCGGAATGCAATTCGTGACGCTTTCGATATTGAATTTTTGCTGCGAAAGGGCGTCCCTTTAGGGCAATTATCTACCGACAAAATTGAAAACTTGAAAAAACGAATCGGCGAATTTAAGCCGAATGATTTTAAAGTTACCCTCGGCTCCCTTCTCTTGCCGGAGTGGCGCAATTATTACGCTCAAAATGGTTTCAAACTTCTTTTAGAAAAATTACAAGAGCAAAAATTATGATTCTGCGATTTACGTAAAGATTGAATGAACGAAAGGTTGAATGGTTGATTGAATGATTGGTTGAATGGATGAGTGTGTTGAAGTTAGTTCTGCTTTTTTTGTAAAAATAAGTTGCCTGCTTGATAGCGTTCAGCGGAGCGTACAGTAAATTGAGGTTGAGGCTGAGGTTAAGGTTGAGAATTATAAACCGTAACAAGTTTCTTAATTAATACAATTCAATCAATCATTCAACCAATCATCCAATCATTCACAATTTTTTCAATCCCGCTGCGGCGGGGCAAAATTCATAATTTAATCAATTCTTCATCCGTGAAAATCCGATGAAATCCGTGTCGTCCGTGTTCTATTTGTTCCTATATTCTAAATCCTAACTCCTTGCTCCTAATTCCGTCATTCATCCGCTCGACAAATCAATCATTCATTCAACATTTTCTAATCTCACCGTTGCGGGTTCGCTCGCAGACGTGAAAATTCGGATTTTGCCGACAAGCCGACGAATTATTGCGACACATTAAAACGTATTTCCCGATAAATCATTCCCGCTTAAATTTTAATAAAAAAAGCGACTTCGAAAAGTCGCTTTTTATTCATAATGAACCGCACATTACCGCATTTGCCACAACAAGGTCGTGCGGGTTTGATTTTCTTTATCGTTTTTCTACTATGTTAGTCCATCATCATACGTAAAAACGACGACGTATCTCCGCCGAAATCGTTTCTGTCTTCATTGTCGTTTTTCTTTTCGGCGTCGATAAATCGTTCGGTTTGTTCGTTCAAATCGAAATCGAACGCGCCGCCCGTTCTGTCTTCGGTTCCGGTAAACTTACCGTCCAATCCCAAAGACGTGATACTTTCCAAGTCCACTCCCGATATTTCCTCGTTGTTTTTTTCGGATGCGAACAAATCGCCTTGCACGGTAGAATCGAAATTCGACACTTTTTTATGCGACGGCTTGGAGTTTTCAAGCGAAAGTCCGCCACCATTTACGGGCGATTCCGCTTGGGTATCGAAGCCCGTGGCGATTACCGTATATGAAACGAACTCACCCATATCTTCCTTGACAACCCAACCGAAGATGATATCGGCGTCTTCTCCGACCGCATCGGTAATTACGCGATTTCCTTCTTGTATTTCGTCCATTGTCAAATCGGAAGAGCCCGTAATGTTCAATAATACTTTCTTTGCGCCTTTTATGCTCATTCCGTCAAGCAACGGGGAAGAAATCGCTTTTTGAGCCGCTTCGACCGTGCGATTTTCACCGCTTGCCGAACCGCGTCCCATCAACGCCTTGCCCGAAAGGCTCATAACACGACGCACATCCGCAAAGTCAACATTAATAATTCCTCTGATAGTTATGATATCCGCAATGCCCTGCGTGGCTTCAAGTAATACTTCGTTCGGTTTCGAAAACGCTTCGTTAGCCGAAGTTGACGCGGTTAAAGTCTTCAATAATCTGTCGTTGGGAATGACAATCAAACTGTCAACGTACTTGTTCAATTCCGCAATTCCTTCTTTTGCGTTGTTCATTCGTTGTTTACCTTCCCAACCGAAAGGCTCGGTAACCACAGCAACGACGAGCGCGCCGAGTTTTTTCGCTTCTTCCGCAATTACGGGAGCCGCGCCCGTCCCGGTTCCTCCGCCCATTCCTGCGGTTATAAAAACCATATCGCTATCTTCCAATAGATTTTGAAGTTCTTCTCTGTTTTCTTCAATCGCCTTTTTACCGACTGTCGGGTCGGCGCCCGCGCCAAGCCCGCGAGTAATGCTCTTCCCGATTTGGAGTTTTTTATCCGCCAAACTCGCTTCAAGGACTTGCGCGTCGGTATTGACGGCAATGTATTCGACGCCTTTCAAGCCTTTCTTAATCATATAATCCACGGCGTTACAACCTCCGCCTCCCACGCCGATAACTTTCAGATTCGCGGACAATTTAACTTTTTCCCTTTCTTCGGGCGCTAACGTAATTCTAAATCTTTTTTCTTTGGACATAATTCCTCCTTGTTGTGGCATTTATTTTTAATTAATTACTATAATTCTTCAAAAAGTTCGCCTAATTTCTCCATCATCCTTTTTACAAAATTTTTCTTTTTGACCTTTACCGTCCGGTTTCCGATTTGTTCGCTTGTAATTCCGGGAATATTTTGCACCAAACCGAGAGCCGTGGCGAATTCGGGACGCGAAATTTCCGCGGCGGATTTGTTTTCGATATTCTGCGGCAATCCGAGTTTTGTCGGCATTCCGAAAATCTCCTCCGCAAGTTTATTTACGCCGCGTAACATTGCACCGCCGCCCGTTAAAACCACGCCGCCGCGAGCGTTGCGTTTTAACTTTTCGCGGCGCAATTTCCCGTCGATAAATTCAAAAAGTTCCTTCATCATTCGATGAATTATCTCGGTTAAAATTTCCGTTTGGATTACAACGTCTTCTTTCGCGCCAACACCAGGCACACGAACCGTTGTATTTTCAAGTATTGCGTCCTTATGAGCGTAACCCATTTCTTTTTTTACGCGCTCGGCTTCTTCGGTTACAATGCTGAAATATTGTCTAATGGTTTCGGTTATTTTATCGCCTCCGACCGCAATTATCCCCGAATAGCGAATTACGCCCTTTTGAAATACGGCAATATCCGTGGTGCCTCCTCCGATATCTATTAAAATTATTCCCAAATCTTTTTCGTTTTTATCAAGAACCGAAACGCTGGATGCGAGCGGTTGTAAAACTTTGGAGCGAACCGAATAGCCCGCCAGTTCCACGGCTTTTTCGATATTCGTAATGGCGGCGGAAGAAGCCAAAATAATATGATGAGCCGCTTCAAGTTTTTTGCCGATAAAACCTTTCGGGTCTTCCACCTCCATTTCATCCACAAAATATCTTTCAGGAATGATATGCAAAATTTCCATATCGTTGGCTGAAATAAGTTTTTTCACGTCTTCGTTGAGCCTGTCGATATCAGACTGCATCACTTCGCCGTTTGCGCCGGAGGTTGCCACGTAACTTCTGTATCGCATGCTTCGTATATGTTCGCCCGCAATGCCGATGTTCAATTCGTTAACTTGCACGTTCGCCTCTTCCGAAGCCTTTCCCACCGCTTCTTTTATCGCCTGCGACATTTTTCCGATGTTCGCAATCAGTCCGTTCCGCATCCCTCCTTTCGAAGGAACGGTGCCCGTGCCTTTTACCACCAAACCGTTTTCGGTTTCTTCGGCAATAACGCAACAGACTTTTGTCGTTCCTATGTCGAGCCCCGCAACTATATTATTATTTTTCATGAGCGATTTCCTTCGTTACCGTTTTGTTTAAGTCCCAAAAAGATTTTTCCGGAATATCGTAAATCGATATATTCTATTTTTTCCGCCGCAGGTGAATTTTTAATATAATCCCACAGCGCATTGAAATAATAAATTTCTTCCGCCGCATTGTTCTTATCCACAATCAAATCGTAATCGGCGAAAGTGAAATAAACGCCGAGTTTGTTACCGCCCAAATATGCGATTTCGGAAAGGTTGTCGTAAAGCGCCGGATTTACCATCTTTGCGGCTTCAAGCAATTTGTATGCGGGAATAAGTTCATTCGTTTTTTTCACGTTTACGAAAGGTTTGATTTTTCCGCTTAATTTCGTGTCGGAAATAATCGGCACGTACATTTGCTGTGTATATTTCAAGACGGGCAAAACTTCATAATCGCGCGTAATTACATATTCGCGGTCGCCCGTAATCAAGAGCGCCCAAAATTCCTTTTCGTAAATTTTCACTTCCACTTTACCGTTTCCGACGTAAAGCACATCGGCTCTTTTCACGTAAGGATGTTTTTCCAATCTGCTTTTAATAATCGGCAAAGTCAGTTCATCGTAATTATCTTTATTGTCAAATCCCGCATAAGCGAAATATTTATCGCTCGAAAGATGTTCGCAGCCGTTAAGTTCGATTAACGTAATTTTATACGGCTGTTCGTAATCAACGTTGAACGCGATGTAAAAAATCAACGCGAGCAACGCGGGGAAAAGCAAAACCGATAATATTTTTCCGAATTTACTCATCTATTTTTTCGTTTCGATAAATTTTTCGATAAACTTTTCGCCGAATTTCCAAATATCCCCGGCGCCCATGGTAATAACGATATCGCCGTCTTCGACAATTTCGGAAAGCGTTTGCGGCACGTCGTTTTTATCTTCAATGTAAATCACGTTTTTATGTCCGAAATTTTTCGCCGCATCCGCAACGAGTTTTCCGCTTATGCCTTCAATCGGTTTTTCGCGCGCGGGATAAACGTCGGTACAAACGAAAATATCGGAATTCAGAAAAGCGCGTCCGAACTCCTTGTAAAAATCGCGCGTTCTTGAATAAAGATGCGGTTGAAAAACCGCGACGAGACGTCTCTTCCAGCCGTTTCGAATCGCCGAAAGCGAAGCGTTTATTTCCGTAGGATGATGCGCGTAATCGTCGATTACAAGAATGCCGTTCGAATATTTCGTTTCGAAGCGGCGATAAACTCCGCTGAATTTTTCAAGCGCGGATTTAATCGTTTCGAAATCAAGTCCGAGTTCCTTCCCGATAACCACGGCGACAAGCGCGTTTTTCACGTTGTGAACGCCGGGCAAACGCAAAGTGATTTCGCCGAGTTCTTCGCCGAAATAATTGACGGAAAAAGACGAGTTGTATTCGTTGTGTTTCAAGTCGTGCGCGCGAACGTCGGATTGCGGGTTCAATCCGTAAGTGATGATTTTTTTGTTAATCATCGGAATTATTTCCTGCAACGCCGGTTCGTCGAGACACAAAGTAACGAAACCGTAAAACGGCACTTTGTTCGCAAATTCAATAAACGCGCCTTTCAAATCGTCCAAGTCCTTGTAAATATCGAGATGCTCTTTTTCGAGCGTTGTTATCGCGGCGATTGTAGGCGTTAATTTCAAAAACGTTCTGTCGAATTCGTCCGCTTCAACCACAATGTATTCGCCGTTTCCCAAACGCGCGTTCGTTCCGCCCAATCCGCTTAACTTTCCGCCGACTATAATGGTCGGGTCAATTCCGCCTTCCGTTAATACAAGTCCGACCATGGAAGTCGTCGTCGTTTTTCCGTGCGTGCCCGCAATTCCGATGCCGTATTTCATTCTCATCGTTTCGGCGAGCAATTCCGCGCGTTTTATCACGGGAATTTTCCTTTGTAGCGCTTCTTTGACTTCCGGATTTTCAAGATTAACCGCTGAACTGTAAACTAACGCGTCGGCATCTTTCACGTTTTCCGCGGCGTGCCCGATTGTAATTTCCACGCCGAGATTTCGCAAGCGTTCGGTAATTTCGCTTTCGTTCAAATCCGAGCCGGTAATCTTGAAACCTTGATTGAGCAATATTTCCGCAAGCCCGCTCATTCCTATTCCGCCGATGCCTACGAAATGAATTTTATTTATGAATTTCTGCATCATAATTTTCACCTCAAACTTTTTCCGCAAGTTCGATTGCGCGACGCGCAATAATTTCCGCCGCGTCCTTACTTGCAAATTTTTTAATATTCTCTTTCAATTCGTTCAAATGACTTTCGTTCTCAATTAATTCTCTTACTTTCGGCAAAAACTTTTCCGCAAGTTCGCCGTCTTCAATCAACTCAACCGCGCCGTTTTTTCGAAGCTCCTCCGCGTTCTTAAACTGATGATTTTCCGCAACGTTGGGCGAAGGAACGAGAACCGCCGCGACGCCGACGTGCGCGAGTTCCGCGATTGTCGTTGCACCCGCGCGCGCAATAACCAAATCCGCCGCGGAATAATAAACCGCGACATCGTCAATAAAATCAATTACGCGAACGTTTTCCGAATCGAACTTTTTATAATTTTCGTAATACGCCTTCCCCGTTTGCCACAAAACAGTTAAACCGAATTTTTTCAATTCTTCGATATTATTCGCAACCGCTTCGTTAAGCGAACGCGCGCCGAGACTTCCGCCAATTACCAAAAGGACCTTCGCGTTCGCGGACAATCCGAGTTTCTCTTTCGCCTCCGATTTAGGTATTGTAGCGATGTTAATTCTAATCGGGTTGCCGACTTTTTTCACCTTTTCGGGAAATCGAAAATATTTTTTCGTTTCTTCAAACGCGGTGAAAATGTCCGTCGCTTTTCTTTCGAGCAATCTGTTCGTAATTCCGGGATAACTGTTTTGTTCGAGCAAAATAATTTTAGCGCCCATCACCGACGCCGCCCAAATAACGGGACCCGCAACGTAAGCGCCGCTTCCTATTGCAACGCGCGGTTTGAATTTCATATTAATCGCAAGCGACTGCAACATTCCGATTAAAAGTTTGAACGGAAACAAAATGTTTCTTAAAACTTCGCCTCTGTGAAAACCGCTAACAATAATCGGCTTGAAATCGAAACCGTTTGCGGCGACCGCGCGTCCTTCGATTTTATTTCTGTTTCCGAGGAAAACTATCTTCGCTTCGGGCTGTATTTCGCGTATTTTTTGCGCAACGGCAAGCGCGGGAAACAAATGTCCGCCCGTGCCGCCGGCTCCGAAAATAAAGCGATATGTATATTCGTTAGATTTCAATTCCGTCAAACATTTTTTCAAAAAATTTCACCGTTCCGCTAAACCCTTTCAAGAAAGAATTACGGACGTTGTGCCAAATTTCGCCTTTCGCGGTTACGTTCAAAATTACGCCGACGGAAAAAACGAAAACCCAAAGAGAACTGCCGCCGTAACTGATAAACGGTAACGGAATGCCCGTTGTCGGGAAAATTCCGAGCACAACCGCAATATTGATAATCGCGCTTAAAACGATATTAAACGACAATCCGAACACTATTAATTTTCCGTAATCGTCTTCGATGTGATTTAACGTAAGCAACGCCATAAGGAAAAAGATTATGTATAAAGTCGATATCATCATCGTTCCCACAAAACCGGTTTCTTCGCCGAGAATGGCAAAAATAAAATCGCCGTAGGCTTCGGGCAAAAACAAATTAGCCTGTTGACTTTTCCCGAGCCCGACGCCTTCCAATCCGCCGCTACCGAGACCGATTAACGCTTCTTCCACTTGACGACTTGGCGCGCTAACAGTTTCCGTGCCGTTGGCACCGAGCCAGCCCACAAGACGTTTGTGCGAATAGTCAGTTTGCCACATCCTCACCACTATGAAGACACCTATCAACAACGCTATGCCCACAAGGTGTTTAAACTTCGCGCCGCCGACGTAAATCATTACAAATCCGAGCGTTCCGATAATTAACGCCGTGCTGAAATTCGGTTGCAAAATCACCAAAAACATAAACAATCCTATCCACCCGAGCGGAAGTAACAATTTTTTCATATTTTGAATTTTCGAGCCGAAGCGAACAGAAAGCCGCGCCAAATGCAAAATCAAAACGATTTTCGCGAGTTCAGCCGGTTGAATTCCGAAAGGGCCGATATTCAACCAACGCGTTGCGCCTTTTTTCTCTTCGGAGAAAAGAACGATTATTAACAACAACAAAACGAAAAGCATCATGAAAACGCTTGTTTTTCGGTAAAATTTGTAAGGGACCAACAGCCCCACCGCAAACGGCAAAACGGCAAGAAAAACAAGAACCATCTGATGATTGAAATACGAAGCCAAATCGTTATTCTTTAATAATCCGAGCGTGCTACTTGCAGAAAAAACAAGCCACAAGCCCGCTATCGTAAGAAACGCCGAAATTACAAGCAATATTTTATCGCTAAATCTGTTCATCAAAACCCGTTGACAATTTTTTTGAATACTTCGCCGCGTTCTTCGTAATTCTTAAACAAATCGAAACTTGCGCACGCGGGCGAAAGCAAAACAACTTCGCCCGATTTCGCTTCTTCTTTCGCCGATTTTACAAGCGTTTCGAAATCGGGATAAATTTCCGTTTCGACGTGCGGCGAGAAAAAGCCGTAAATTTTTTCAGCGCTTTCGCCGACCGTGTAAATTTTCACCACGCGTTTTTTCACTTCGTCCAAAATTTCGTTGTAATCGTTTCCTTTGTCGCGTCCGCCGAGAATCAAACGCAACGGCTCTTCGAAACTGCGCAGCGCGTAATAAGTGGAAACCGTGTTTGTCGCTTTGCTGTCGTTAATAAATTTCACGCCGTTTATTTCTCTTACGAATTCCAACCGATGTTCCACGTTTTCGAACGTCGCAAACGCTTTGCGAATATGTTCGTTTTCGATTTTCAGCGCTTTCGCCACCGCGGTTACGGCGAGAAAATTCATCAAATTATGTTCGCCTTTTAGCGAAAGTTCATTAACGTCGCAAACCGCTTCGGGCGTTCCGCTTTCTGAAAAATAGATTTTCCCGTTTTCTTCGAACGCGCCGTTAATAAGTTTTTCGCCGATTGCGAAAGCGTAAATTTTCGATTTTACCGCCGGCAAATTTCGGCGAATTGTTTCGTCCGCCGCATTAATCACAAAGATGTCGTCGGCGGTTTGATTTTCGGCAATGCGAAATTTCGACGCCGCGTATTTTTCAAAATCATTGTCGTATCGGTTCAAATGATCGGGCGTAATATTAAGCAACACCGCCGCGTCGGGACGAAAATCCTTTATTCCGTCCAACTGAAAACTTGAAAGTTCAAGCACGGCAAAATCGTTTTCTTCGAGCGTATCGACAACGTCGGAATACGCAATCCCGATGTTCCCCGCGGTTTCGTTCTTAATTCCCGCGTTATTCAACACGTGCGACATCAACATCGTAGTGGTTGTTTTGCCGTTCGTTCCGGTTATTGCGATAATTCTACTCTTCGAAAACCGGAACGCGAATTCTATTTCCGAAATTACTTCAATTCCCTTTTCCCTTGCGGTTTGTACAACGTCAGAATAAATCGGCACGCCGGGACTTAACACGATTAAATCGCTTTCAAAAACTTTTTCGTGGCGACCGAATTCGAAAGGGATTTCGTTCGCGCGAAGTTCGTCGGCAAGTTTTTGCAAAGTCTCCGCCTTGCCGGCATCGCTGACAAAAGGCGCGTAACCTTTTCTCTTCGCCAATTTCGCCGCGGCAAGTCCGCTACGACCCGCGCCGATTATCCCTATTTTCTTCACGTCCTTTTTCATCTGACCTTAAACGATGCCATTGCAATGATTAACAAAATCACTCCGATTATGTAGAACCGCATAACTATTTTCGGCTCCGCCCATCCTTTCAATTCGAAATGATGGTGTATCGGCGCCATCTTAAATACGCGTTTTCCTTCGCCGTATTTTTTCTTCGTGTATTTGAAATACGCTCTTTGAATAATTACGCTTATCGTTTCCAGGAAAAATATCCCGCCGAGAATCGGGATTAACAATTCCTTTTTAATCAAAACGCTGATTATTCCGAACAATCCGCCGAGAGCGAGAGAACCCGTGTCTCCCATAAAAACTTCGGCGGGATAAAAATTGTACCACAAAAATCCGAGTCCCGCGCCTACAACCGCGGCGATAAAAACCGTAAGTTCGCCCGAACCGCGCAAATAAAGGATGTCGAGATAATCCGCATAAATTGCGTTGCCGGAAACGTAAGCCATTACCGCCAGAGCGAGCATTACGATTACAATCAAGCCTATCGCCAAACCGTCGAGACCGTCCGTCAAATTAACGGCGTTCGACGTCGCGGTAATGATGAAAATCACCGCGGGAATAAAAAATATCGAGTAATCGAGATTAAGATTTTTGAAAAACGGAATTGTCGTGAGCGTCGCAAACTCCTTAAATTCGGGCAAGAAGTAAATTGCGGAACCGACAAGCAAGCCGGTTAAAACTTGTCCCATTAATTTATAACGCGCAATCAAGCCTTTTTCATATTTGCGAACAACTTTCAAATAGTCGTCCACAAACCCCACCGCGCTGAGAAAAATCATTCCGAGCAAAGAAATCAGAATGTAAGAACTCAAAATATCCGACCAAAGCAAAACGGGAACAACGATAGCGAGCATAATAATAATTCCGCCCATTGTCGGCGTGCCCGCTTTACTTAAATGAGATTTCGGACCTTCCTTTCTGATTTCTTCGCCGATTTGACTTTCGCGCAATTTAGCGATGATTTTCGGACCAATGTAGAGCGCGATAAAAAGCGCCGTAATCGCGGAAAGCGCCGAGCGAAACGTTATGAATTGAAAAGCGTCGAAGCCCGGCGGCGCAAAAATTTTATTTATGTAATCAAACAAATAGTAAAACATTAATCATATTTCTCCGTAAAATATTTCACAATGCGTTCGAGTTTCATTCCGCGCGAACCTTTGATTAAAATCGTTGCGTCGGTAAAATCGTAATCGTCGAGTTTTTTAAGCAACGCGGCGGCGTTTTTGAAATGCGTAGCCGAAACTCCGCGCGCTTCGGCAAGACGCGCCATATTTTTGCCGACCAAGAAAAGCGCGTCGAATTTCGCTTTCTTAACGCTTGATGCAAGTTTCGCGTGCAATTCGGGCGCGTTTTCTCCGAGTTCGAGCATATCGGCTAAAATCGCAATTCTTTTCTTCGCGGGCATTTCCGCAAGACTTTCAATTGCCGCGCGCATCGATTCCGGACTTGCGTTGTAAGCGTCGTTGATAATCGTCGCCTTGCGCAATTTAATCACTTCGAAACGTCCGGGCGTTTGCGCGAATTTTTTAACGCCGCGACGAATTTCCGAATTGCTCAATCCGAAAAGAAGCGCAATTGCAACGGCGTTCAAGGCGTTCGAAATATTCGCTTTCCCGTAAAGCGGGATTTTCACTTCGAGTTTTCTTTTGCCGTACGTTACGCGAAGTTTCGGCAAACCGTCTTTCGCATAACCGAGAAATTCGCCATTGATTTCAGCGTCATCGGAAAATCCGAAAGTCGTAACGTTGGCGTATTTTTTACGAAGTTTCTTCAACATCGCGTCGTCAACGTTGAGCAAAATCGCGCCGTCCCTTTTCGCAGTAACTTCAAAAAGCGCCGACTTTTCTTTAAGAACGCCTTTTTTATCTTTCAAATATTTCGAATGCGCAAGCCCGATGTTCGTTATCATTGCGACGTCGGGACGAGCGATTTCCGCCGCATATTTTATTTCGCCGAAATGATTTGTGCCGAGTTCGACCACAAGCGCTTCGTCCGTCGTCTTTGCGTTTAGTATCGTTAACGGCACGCCGATATTGTTATTGTTGTTCGCTTCCGTTTTCCCCGTTTTGAATTTTTCTGAAAGAAGCGTCGCGGCGAATTCTTTCGTGGTTGTTTTTCCGTTACTTCCCGTAATTCCGACGATTTTGTAATTCAATTTTTCACGCTTGATTGCGGCGAGTTCGCCGAACGCTTTAATCGTGTTCGGAACGGCAACTATCGGAATATCGACGTCGTCGAACTCTCCGAGTTTTCGCTTGGAAATCACAACCGCGCCGGCGCCGTTTTTCACGGCGTCGCGAACAAACGAATGCCCGTCGAAACGCTTCCCTTTTATCGCAACGAAAATCGCGCCTTTCTTTACCGCGCGCGAATCAATCGTAACGCGGGCGGTCGCCTTGTAATCGTCGGGATTGTAAATCACCGCGCCGCGCAATTCGAATAAATCCGCTATGTCGAATTTCGTTTTACTCACTTAAATATTTCTCCGCCGTTTCTCTGTCCGAAAAATGCGTTCGTTCGCCGTTTACTTCCTGATAATCTTCGTGTCCTTTTCCTGCAATAAGCACGACCGTGTTCTCATCCGCTTCGCGAATCGCTTCGGCAATCGTTTCTTCGCGGTCGGGATTTACGTAAACGTTTTCGCCTTTAACGCCTTTCAAAATATCGTCAATGATTTTCTCCGGTTTTTCGCTTCGCGGATTGTCGGATGTTACGAAAATTTTATCGCTGTTGTTTTCCGCAACCGCGCCCATTTCCGAGCGTTTGCTTCTGTCTCTATCGCCGCCCGCTCCGAAAACCGTAAAAATTTTCTTTGCATCGCCGATGATTTTACGCAACGAAATCAGCACTTTCTCCAAACTTCCCGCATTGTGCGCGTAATCTACAATCGCGGTTTTGCCGTTAATCTCAATCACTTCAAATCTGCCCGGAACGTGCGGCGTTTTTTCAATTCCTTTCGCAATCGTTTCAAAATCGAAACCGTTTTCAGCGGCAATCGCGAAAGCCAAAGCGGCGTTGTATGCGTTGAATTCGCCGACTAACTTCGTCTTTATTCGCACGGTTTCCCCTTTGCAGGACAAGTCGAAAGACGTTCCTTGCAAATTCGATTTCACGTTTTTAATTACGAAATCCGCTTCGTCGCTTGTTCCGTACGTAACGACTTTCGCTTGCGTGTCCGCGATTATTTTTCTTCCGTGTTCGTCGTCAATGTTCACCGCGGCGACAGCCTCTTTTTTCAATCCGTCGAACAAAACTTTTTTCGCCAAAAAATAATTGAGCCGCGTTTGGTAGAAATCGAGATGGTCCGATTGCAAATTCGTAAATCCCGCGAAATCGAAATCCAAACCGTAAACGCGTTTAAGCGAAAGGGAGTGAGACGAAACCTCCATAACGCAGTGAGTTACGCCTTCCGCGAGCATTTCGGAAAAGAAACGATTCAACGTGTAAGATTCGGGCGTTGTCAGTTTCGCTTTTTCTTCCCTTGCGCCGACAATATTTTTTATCGTTCCGACAAGTCCGCTTTTAACTCCCGCCGCATCGTAAATTCCTTTCAGATAAAAAGTCGTGGTCGTTTTTCCTTTCGTTCCCGTAATTCCCGTAAGCGTTAATTTTTCGGAAGGCTTTCCGTAGAACACATTCGAAATTTGCGCAAGCGCCTTTCGCGAATCCTTAACCAAAATTTTAACGACGCCGGAATGCGTAAAAATCTCTTCGGGGAAAATGTTTTTTTCAATCACGACCGCCGCAACGCCTTTATTTACAACGTCGGGAACGAACTTGTGAGCGTCCACGTTAAAGCCCGTAATCGCCACGAAAATATCGTTTTTCCCCGCCGCGCGAGAATCCGTCGCGATATTTTCGATTTCCCGCTCTTCCGCATTTCCGATAACCTGAACGGTTTCGACTTCGTTCAATATTTCGCTTAATCTCATCTTCCGCATGCGAGTTCCACTACAATTCCTTCGCGTATTTTTGAACCGGGCTTAACGCTCTGTTTCGTAATTCGTCCGTGTCCGTTGAATTTATATTTTAATCCGAGCATATTCAAAACCGCAATCGCTTCCCTTTTGCTTTTGCCTCTTAAATCGGGCATTACGGAAGCGTTCACTCCGCTGATTTTGATTTTCTTCGTCGTGCGCGGTTTTACGTCCGCAGAAACAAGAATTTTTTCGCTTCCGTTTTTCTTCGGCGAATGCGCGAACAACTTTTCGTAGCCGTCTTTTTCTCTTATGATTTTCTTTCGTTCGGGCACGATTTCGGGATGCGCTTCGAGAATTTCCGAAACAACGCGTTTGAAAATAGGCGCGGCGACCGAGCCGCCGTATTTTTCGCGTTGCGGTTTTTCCATCCAAATGTAACAAACGTATTCGGGCGATTCCGCGGGGAAATATCCGACAAACGAAGCGTAATATTCGTTTGCGCTGTACTCACCGTTTACCAAAACTTGCGCCGTTCCGGTTTTTCCGCCGACGAGCATATCGTCGAACTGAGCGCGTTGCGCCGTTCCGGTTTCCACAACGTCAACAAGCCAATCTTTTATCGTAACCGAAGTTTGTTCGTCAATTACGCGACGAATTTTTTCCGGTTCGTTTTTCAAAACTTTTTTGCCGTTTTCCACGACTTCTTTCACGACAAACGGACGCAAAAGTTCGCCGCCGTTAACCAAAGCGGAATAAGCCGTAGTCAATTGAATTGGCGTAACAGAAATTGCGTAGCCGCGAGAAACCGACGATTTTGTTGTGGCGGTAAATGAACGCGGTTTTCTCAATTCGCCGCGCGCTTCGCCGGGCAAATCAATGCCTGTTTTATTTCCGAAACCGAAATCGCGCAAATATTTGTAAAGCACGGACGCATCAATTCTTTCGCTTAATTTCGCCATTCCGATATTGCTGGAATGCGCGAGGATTTCACGAACGGTCAAAACTTTGAATTTGTGAGTGTCGCTTATGCGGCGACCTTTGAAAACGAACGAGCCGTTTTCGACATAAATTTTTTCGTTTTCACTCACTTTACCTTCGTTAATCAGAACCGACATAAAAACGGATTTCATCGTGGAACCGGGTTCGTAAGCGTCGGTAATCGCGCGGTTCTTGCGCGCGTAAGCGTTGAAAATATTGTATTTGTTCGGGTCGAAGTTCGGGATATTCGCCATTGCAAGAACTTCGCCGCTGTTCGGGTCTTCGATAATTCCGATAGCGGATTTTCCTTTGTAATATTTCACGCCGTCGGCAAGCGCTTTTTCGAGAATTTTCTGAAACGTAACATCAATTGTCAAATAAACGTCGTCACCTTTTGTCGGCGGGACGGAACGTTTTTCGTCAACAGCGCAAATTTTCCCGAGCGCGTCGCGTTCCACCAAAATGTAGCCGTCCTTTCCGCGCAAGAATTTATCGTAACGTCGCTCCACGCCGTTTACCGCTTTTCCTTCTTTATTTAAAAACCCAACGACGTGTGCCGCTACGTGTCCGAGCGGGTAATTGCGCGAAAATCTTTCTTCTTTTTTCAAGCCTTCAACGGAAAATTCGCTTAATTTAATCGCTTCGTTTAACGCTACGTTTCGTTCAAGCCAAACAATACCTTTTTTCTTCGACATCAATTTCAAGTAATGTTTTTCGGGCTTTCCGAAAACTTCGGAAAATCTTTTCGCTATTTTTTTACGAGTTGCATCATTCAACATCGCGGCGTAAGCGAGATAATCGACGACGTTTTTGCTGTAAGCCAAAATTTCGCCGTTTCTGTCCAAAATGTTTCCGCGTTCTCCGTGAATTTTTATGGGCTTATTGTGCCTTCTCAAAGCGGCGAGTTTGTATTTTTCGTGGTCTCTGATTTGAACCCGATAAAGTTTAGCCACTATTCCGAGATACGCAATAAATACGAAAAAAAACACCAAATACGCTCTAATCTTAATTCGCTTACTCATATTTTCCGTCGATAATTCGCTTGATGTATTCGAGTTCCTTTTTATTTACAAATATTTTTTCGCTTACGGATAAATTCGGCACGAGTCCGAGTTTCTCTTTCGCAATTTTTTCAATTCTGTCGTGTGCGAGAAGTTTTTGTTTTTCAATAGTCAAATCGTCAATTTCGCTTTGAAGCACTTTTATTTCGTTAATTAATTTCGTTTTCTCTTTCGTGGCGTTCTTTATCATTTTAATATTGAACAAATAAAGGAAAACCGAAATCACAAAAAAGATAAGAACGACGGAGATAAACGCCGTAATCGAAATTTTTCCGTTCTCCTTTTTCCCGTTCGTTTTTTTCTTCATAACCTTTCCGCAATTCTTAACTTTGCGCTTCTTGCGCGCGGATTATTTTTAACTTCCTCCGCGCTTGGCGTTATCGGTTTTTTAGTAATGATTTTCAATCTTTGCTCTTTGTCGCACGTGCAAATCGGGCTTTCGGGCGGACAAACGCACGTGAGTTCTTCGTACTTGAAAGCCTCCTTGACAATTCTATCTTCGAGCGAATGAAACGTGATTACCGCAAGTCTTCCGCCCGGCGCAAGCAAATCGACCGCTTTGCCAAGAAACGTTTTGAGTTCGTCGAGTTCGTTGTTAACGTGAATTCTCAACGCTTGAAAAACGCGCGCCAAAGTTTTATTCAGAAAACGTTCGGGCGTAAGTTCCGCAATTATTTCTCTCAGTTCGAACGTCGTCGTTATTTTTTTTCGTTTTCTTCGCTCTACAATTCGTCGCGCGATTTTCCGCGAATTTTTTTCTTCGCCGTATTTGAAAATCACGTCCGCAATTTCACTCTCTTTCGCTTCGTTCAAAAAATCCGCCGCGGTTTCCCCTTCCGTGCGATTCATTCGCAAATCCAAAGGAACGTCCGCGCGGAAGGAAAATCCCGCTTCGGGACTGTCGAGTTGAAATGACGAAACGCCCAAGTCCGCGTAAATGCCGTGGAAACTTTCCACGAATTCGATTTTCGCAATCAAATTGATATTCGAAAATCCCGCGTGATACAACTTTACGCGCGCGTCGTTTGCAAAACGCTTTTTGCAATATTCGAACGCCTTAAAATCCTTGTCAGTGCCAATAAGCAAAGAACCGCCGTTCAAACGCTTCAAAAGTTCGGTCGCATGTCCGCCGAAGCCGATTGTTCCGTCGAAATAGTTTCCGCTTTCGGTTACAAAAACACCGTCAACGGTTTCGTTCAATAAAACCGGTTTATGGATTTTTTCCACTGTTCGACATTACCTCGGCGGCAATTTGTTCGTAACTTATGTCGCTTTCTTCCAAATATTTTTTATACGTTTCGGGATTCCAGATTTCAATCTTGTTCATGGCGCCGAGAATCAGCACTTCCTTTTCTATCCCGGCATAATTAAGAAGTTTTTTGGGGATAAGTATTCTCGACTGGGAATCGAGAGTTTGCTCTTCGGCTTCCATCAAAAACATGCGTAAAAAACGCATTTGTTGCGGATCAAATTGATTTAGCGAATTCAATTTTTCTTCGACCAATTCCTTCCAAAAATCCATCGGATAAAGGTCGATGTACTTTTCGGTTCCCCGCGTTAACACAAAGGTGTTGTTTGCTTCGGGTTTGAGATATTTTCTCAATTTTGCAGGAATCGCAACTCTTCCTTTCGCATCCGCAGAATATGTAAAACTTCCTAAAAACATTTTTACTTTCCCATTATTCAACACTTTTCCCCACTACTCCCCAAAATAACGCCTTTTAATTGTAAATGCAAGAAAAAAATAACACAAAAACAGCCGCCTTCGCTTTAAGCGCGACAGCCTAAGTTATTTGTTTATATTAAGTTAGAAAAGCGGTGTTAAAGTACTTTTTGTGTGGGCGGGATATCACTTGAAAAGTTCACTTGCTTCGAAAGCAACGTCTCCGAAAATCTTCTTAATCCCCTTTTTGTCAATTTTCTCGAAATCTTCTTTTCGCGGCGCAACCATCAAACCACCGTAATCAAGCGTGGCAGGACTAATTTTAATTCCGTCTTCATCGTAAAAAGTTTGCGGTCTGTGGTTCTTTCTCGGAAAAACTCCAAGCGTCAACTTTCCACGGTAAACGAAAAGCAACAAATTGATTTTCGTTTCCCTCTCGGAAGGAAAACGCCTTTCAAGTTCGCGGAAAAGTTCAAAGAAATTCGCCGTCAATTCATCTTCGTTCTCGTTGCACAACAAATAATAAGCCCGCAAGCCGTCATAAACGCGGCGAATGTTTTTCCCCTCTTCCCTCGTTAAAATTCTCCGCTCGATAAATTCACGCTCGCGTTCGCAATACGCTTTGATTTCATTGATTATCGGCAATTCCGAAGCGATTCCGGCCTGGAAATGTCTGTGTTCCGGCACGGAAGCGCCGCAATCGGGACCATTGTAAAGAACGAAATACTTTTCGCCGAGAAATCGCGCGCTTGCGAGAAAATCTCCGAAATTATCGGAAATCTTTTGCGGAACGTGTTTGTTGAATTTAATCGTAAAATGACGCGAAACTATCGGATAAGGATTTACAAGCATCGTAAAATTTTCGTTAATCGCCAATCCGATTTGCTCGGGATAAAGATTTTCATCGCAAAGAAAGCATTTGCGGTCGGCTATAGTTTCACGAGCGGTTTCGGCGAAAGTGGAAATTGCACGCGCGGGATTGTGCTGCACGAAAACGGTCGCGTTCGGAAAAACGAATTTTTTGAATTGCGCTTTTTCGAGTGCGGAATAATTGGCTTTCGCAAAATTCCAACTTGAAATTTGGAAATTAAAAAATTCTTCGGCGGGGTCGTCGTTTGAAAAATCGTTTCTAAAAAAAATCTTTTTCATCTTATGACGAAAATAACCAATTAACGCGGGAAAGACAAAGGTCAATTCCAAATTCTAAATTTCAAATTTCAAATTTCAAATTCCAGGTTGAGAAGCGGATATTTTTGTGCGACGAATTTATGCTAATTAGACATTCGCAAATTATCTTCATAAATTATTATCTTTACCGATAAATTTATTTCGAAAAAGAAAATGAGCGAAAATAAAGTCAGAGCCGAAATAATTGCAAGCGGCGTCGTTCAAGGCGTGGGATTTCGATATTTCGTTACACGAAACGCAAGAGCCTTGGGCTTGACCGGCTACACGCAAAATCTTTTTACGGGCGAAGTGCTGACCGTTGCGGAAGGCGAACGCTACGCCGTCGAGGAACTGATTGAAAAAATAAAAATCGGTCCGTCGCGCGCTTACGTTAAAAACGTTCAAGTCTCTTGGCTCGATTACAAAGGAGAATTCAAATCTTTCGAGGTGAAATATTGAGTTGCGATTTTAAAATCGGTTCGGGTTTCGATGTTCATAAATTCGTCGAAAATAGGAAATTTATTCTCGGCGGCGTTGAAATCCCTTGCGAAAAAGGCTTGCTCGGACATTCGGACGCGGATGCGCTTTTGCACGCGCTTGCGGACGCTCTGCTCGGCGCGCTCGCTCTCGGCGACATCGGTTTGCATTTCCCCGATACCGACCCTGCGAACAAAGACTTGGACAGCAAAATTTTATTGCAAAAAACTTACGCGTTGATAACGCAACGCGACTACGAATTGGTAAACGCCGATATCACCGCCGTTTTGCAACGACCCAAATTGCGTCCCTACATTGCGCAAATGCAAGAGGCGATAGCGAAGATTTTAAAAACCGACGCGTCAAACATTTCAATTAAAGCCACAACTTCCGAAGGTCTCGGTTTTACGGGACGCGAAGAAGGCGTGGCTGTTTACGCTACGGTTTTACTTAGGAGAAAAACCGACTGATGCTACACGAAATTCTCTCTTATATGTCGCAAGTTGACATTACCGTAATTTACTTAATCGTAATTTCTTTCGCTTTTATCGAAAACATTTTCCCGCCTTCACCGAGCGACGTTATCGTCATTATCGGCGCGTCGCTCATTGCAAATCAAGGCGCGGCGAATTTCATTTCAATGTTAATTTTAACAAGCCTTGCAAGTTCCGCAGGTTTTATGCTTATGTATTGGGTGGGGAAAAAATTCGGACAAAAAATTCTTCGCTCGCACCGATTGAAATTCATTTCGGAAGAGAATTTGGAAACAACTAACAAGTGGTTTATGAAATACGGATACGCGCTTATTCTTGCCAATCGCTTTTTGCCCGGCACGCGTTCCGCCATCAGTTTTTTTACGGGCATTCACGAACTTTCTTTCGGAAAAACGTTTCTGTTTGCTACAATCAGCGCTTTTTTGTGGAACGTTTTTATCATCTGGCTCGGGTTTGCGCTGGGTCAAAACGTGGAAATAATTGACCATTATTTGAAAACTTATTCTTCCACCGTTATTCTAATCACGTTGCTTCTCATTGTTTTCTGGATTTTGAAAAAAATAGTAAAGAAAAGAAAAACGCTTGGGCTTTAAGATTAAAATATTCCCCGAAACGAAACGTGAAAAGCGCGAAGTTCTTCTTGCGATTGCAAGCGGCGTTGCGCTCGGCGCGGCTTATCCGCCGTTGCCGTTTTATTTGTTCGCATTCGTTGCGTTCATTCCGTATTTTTTCGCGCTCAAAAATCGCGACACGTTAGCAAGCGTTAACAGATTAACTTACGTTTTCGCATTCGCATTCAATTTGATTACGCTTTATTGGGTGGGAAGTTGGACGAAAGAAGCCGACCCGTTTTTGATGCTTTCGGGCGCGGTTCTGCTCTTTTTTAATCCGTTGCTATTCCTTATTCCTTCCTCTTTGTTTTACGTCGCGAAAAAAACTTACGGCGAAAATTTCGCTTTTTTCTCTCTCCCGTTCTTTTGGATATTTTACGAATACATTTACGGCATAACCGAATTTCGCTTTCCGTGGCTTACGCTCGGAAATTCGCAAGCGTATTTCACTCCGTTTATTCAAATCGCCGATACGATAGGCGTTTTCGGAATTTCGCTTTTGATTTTGTACGTAAACATTTTTCTTTTTTTCGGTTTGAAAGAAAAATTCACAACGCGCAACGCATCGATTAATTACAAATACATCGGCGTGGCGGTTTTGCTTTTCATTTCGCCTTTGTTTTACGGGGTTCTAAAATACGGCGAAAAATTGAACGGAAAAGAAATTACCGTTGGAATAATTCAACCGAACTTAAATCCGTGGAAGAAATGGGACGCCGGTTCGCTCGATGAACAAATCGACTTGTATTTCGCACTTTCGCGAAGGGCTCTTGATGAAGGAGCGGAAATTCTCGTCTTTCCCGAAACGGCACTTCCCGTTTATTTGACAGCGCCATCCAATCGCAAGGCTTTGCAGCGCATTCGCCAATTCGTGGATTCGGCGAACGTTCCCTTGCTTACGGGAATGCCGGATTTTAACGTCTTCCCGCCGTCAAAAGCGCCGCCGCACGCCAAGTCGTTTTCAAACAGCGAAAGAAAATATACGACTTACAACGCCGCGTATTTGTTCGTTCCGCATGAAAGGGAAATTCAAGAATATCACAAAACGTTGCTTGTGCCTTTCGGCGAAAAAGTTCCCTACGTGGAATATGTGCCTTTCATAGGCGATTTGCTTAAATGGGAAGTGGGCATTTCAAGTTGGAACGTGGGCGAAGGCGCGAAAGTGTTGAGTTTTGTTTATGACGGCGATTCGGTGAAAATAGGCGCGGCGATTTGCATCGAATCCATTTATCCCGAATATATTTCGCAATTTGTCGAACTCGGAGCGCAAGCGCTTTTCGTCGTTACGAACGACAGTTGGTACGGAAAATCAAGCGGACCTTATCAGCACGAAGCGATAGCGATTCTTCGCGCGGTTGAAAACAATCGTTACGTTGTTCGCGCGGCAAACGGCGGAGTAAGTTGCGTTATAAATCCTCACGGAAAAATCGAAGCGGAGACGAAACTTTTTACCAGAACGGTTTTGACGAAGAAAATCACTTTGTTGCGGGAAAAAACGTTTTACACTTCGCATCCGAAACCAATTCCGATTTTTGCGACAATCTTCTCGCTCGGAATTTTCTTTCTTTATTTTCTAAGAAAAAAGAAAAAATAAAAAGCGGACAAAGAAAATTTATTTCCCGTCCGCATTATCTTTCACAAAAATCAACCTTGTTTTCGGGTAACTGTCGGTTACAAGCAGAAACCCGTCGCGAAATTTGGCAATGCCTTCCCAGTTACTGCTTCCCTCCGCGCTCGGCTTAATGTAAACGGGCGGAGAAGCCAATTTTATCGAATCGCCGGAAATCGTCAGTTTTAAAATGCGCTCCACGCCTTTCGTTATCGATTGATGCTCGCCCATTCCGTACTTTTCGGCAATCCAATCGGAGGCGGGATTAATTATGTTCAAATCGCCCGGCCAAAAGTAATTAATCACCCAAAATGTGTTGTCGTCGCAAGTTGTTGCGTCCGTTATTCTGTATTCGATTTTCGGCAAAGCGAAATTTTTCACGGCGTTTAATTCGGCGTCGTATTCGTAAGCCTTCGGATTTGCGACGTTATTCGCGCCGTTTAATTCCGCAATCGCAATTAAATTTTCATCGCATTTTACAAGCGTTTCGTAACCGTAATTGCGCACGTGAGTTTGTTGCGGAATTTCGGTTAATGTCGCCGAATTAAAAATTATCAAATTGTCGTTGCGGAAATATTCGCCTTTTACAAGAAACGTATTCGTCGGGTCGCCGATATCTTCGATTGCAAGAAAAACATTGTCTCCTGAAAAAACTATCGCCTCGTAACCCGACCCGTGATGATTGAACCTTTCCAAACCGCTCGCGTGTACTTCGATGCTATCGGGCGTAATCGGCGAAACATCTTCTCCCGAAATGTATTTGTCAAGCCGCGCAAAATCAATTGTAAACAAATAGCCGGTAGTGTCTTTATCGAAACCGAGGAAATATTGCGGTAGCAAAACAAGTTTTTCGTCAACGGTTGCAAGTCCCGAATACTCGAAATCGGCGGAATCAAAGGGGGAAGCAAGTCGAATTTCCACGGGCGTAACTTCGGGCGCGATAGCATAGCCGGCTTGTTCGTTAGTTGTCGGTTCGTCCGTTCCGCATGCGAACGAATACAACGCCAATAAAAGAATCGCCGCTTTCATTTTACCTTCCCGGAACGTCAATCTTGTTGTATCCTTCGGGAACGGTGAACAAATTCGAATTTAATTTTTCTTTTTTTATTTCCGTTACTTCCATTTTGATTTTCACTCCGCCTTGGTCGGCTTCGATTACCATCGGGAAAAAGTGTTCCTTGCCGAGCGATTTCGCAAAAGCGTCTTCGCCGCTTCCGTCGAAGCCGGGAAAATTCGTGAATTCTTCCGTTCCCCAAACGGTTGCCGTTCCGTTGGAATCTTGAACGACATATTCAGCACATTCGTAACCGAGAATTTTCTTTGTCTTTCCGGTCGCTTTCGGTTTGCTGTTTTTCAAGAAATCGTCGGGAGCGGCGGACATTTTTTTATTCTGTTTCATATCCATTTGCATATACATTTTCTGCACCGGCATTACTACGGTCAACATGGAATCTTTCACCAACATGTAACCCGGCATTTGCGAAACTTCCATTCTAACCAATTTGTCTTTCAAATAATATTTCATTTTCTGCGGTTGGGGCGATTGGCTTGTAGTGATATTAAAAACTATCGTGCCTTCAAAATTCCCGTCCTGCGCGAAAATATTCGCGGATAAAAACAACGCAAATACGATTATGAGAGTTTTCCTTAACATTTTCATACCTATTTTTAATTATGAATTTTGTTAACTTTAAGTTTTCGAAAAATAAATGTAAATAAAAATTTCACTCTATGAAAATTCTAATCACAGGCGGCGCGGGGTTTCTCGGGATAAATCTCATCAGACATTTGCTTGCCAAGGGTTACGAAATAGTTTCGCTCGACACGGCTGATTTTACATACGACGACGTCAAAGATAAAATCGAAATAATTCAAGGCGACATTCGCAATAAAACGACGGTCGAACAAGCAATCGACGGTTGCGATGCGGTCGTGCATTCGGCAATGGCGCTTCCGCTTTATCCGAAAGAAGATATTTTCACCACGGGAATAGACGGAACGCGAAATTTGCTCGAAGCCGCCGAAAAAGAAGGAGCGGAGCGTTTCGTTTACATTTCTTCGACGGCGGTTTACGGAATTCCCGACCATCATCCGATTTACGAAACCGACAAACTAATCGGCGTGGGACCTTACGGCGAAGCGAAAATAAAAGCGGAAAAACTTTGTGAGGATTTTCGCAAACGCGGAATGACGGTGCCGATTTTACGTCCGAAATCGTTTATCGGGCCCGAACGACTCGGGGTTTTCGCCTTGCTTTACGATTGGGCTTACACCGGACACAATTTCCCGATGATTGGAAGCGGAAAAAATCGCTACCAACTTTTAGATGTGGAGGATCTGTGCGACGCAATCGAAACAACGCTTGTGTTCGATAAAGAGAAAATCAACGACGTTTTCAATATCGGAGCGAAGGAATTCACCACAATGCGCGAAGATTATCAAGCGGTTCTCGACTATGCGGGACACGGGAAAAAAATCGTTCCCCTTCCGCAAACGCCGATTATTTGGACGCTGAAATTTCTTGAAGCGCTGAATCTTTCGCCGCTTTACAAATGGGTTTACGAAACGGCGGGCAAAGATTCTTTCGTCTCAATCGAAAAAGCGGAACGCACGTTCGGATTCGCGCCGAAATATTCGAATAAAGACGCGCTAATCAGAAATTTCCAATGGTATATCGACAATCTCGATAAATTTGCGCGTCAATCGGGAGTTTCGCACCGCGTTCCATGGAAACAAGGCGCGCTTAAATTCGCAAAAATTTTCTTTTAGGAAACTATTATGCAAGAACCGAAAGTCGATTTACAACTCGCTTTGCAACACGGACTTACCGAAGAAGAGTACGGTTGGGTTTGCGAAATTCTCGGACGCACGCCGAATTACACGGAACTCGGAATTTTCAGCGTAATGTGGAGCGAACATTGCAGTTACAAAAATTCAATCGCGCAAATTAAAACGCTACCGCGCACGGGCGGCGCTTTGCTTGTGGAAGCGGGCGAAGAGAACGCGGGACTTGTGGGTATCGGCGACGGACTTGCAATCGCATTTAAAATCGAAAGTCACAATCACCCTTCCGCAGTTGAGCCTTACCAAGGCGCGGCAACGGGAGTGGGCGGAATTTTACGCGACATTTTCACAATGGGCGCGCGACCGATTGCGGCGCTCAATTCCTTGCGTTTCGGCTCGCTCGAAAATCCGCGAACGCGCTATCTTTTCGAAAATATCGTAAAAGGCATAGGCGATTACGGAAACGCGTTCGGCGTGCCGACAGTGGGCGGCGAAGTCTTTTTCGACGATTCGTATCAAGGAAATCCGCTTGTTAACGCAATGGCTATCGGATTGGTCGAAATAGGGAAAACCGCAAGCGCAATTGCCGAAGGAGAAGGCAACGCGGTGATGATAGTCGGTTCGGCAACCGGACGCGACGGAATTCACGGCGCCACTTTCGCTTCGGAAGAACTTACCGAAGAATCCGAATCGAAACGTCCGTCGGTGCAAGTCGGCGACCCGTTTACCGAAAAACTTTTGCTCGAAGCGACACTCGAAATTATCGAAAACGATTGGATTGTCGGCATTCAAGATATGGGCGCGGCGGGAATTTCGTGTTCCACTTCCGAAATGAGCGAAAAAGGAAACGCGGGAATGAAAATCGATTTAACGAAAGTTCCGCTGCGCGAAAACGATATGACCGCCTACGAAATTATGCTTTCCGAAAGTCAAGAGAGAATGCTCGTGGTCGCGAAGAAAGGTTACGAAGAAAAAATTAAAGAAACGTTTGCGAAGTGGGATTTAAATTGCGAAATCATCGGCGAAGTTACTAACGACGGAAATATCGACGTGAAATATAATGAAGAGCAAAAAGCGGTTGTGCCCGCGTTTAATTTGGTGCTCGGCGGGGGCGCGCCCGTTTACAAGCGCGAACAAAAATATCCCGAATATCTCGATGAAAAACACGCGTTCGATTTTTCCACTTTGCCCGAACCCGAAAACATCGAAAAAACTTTTCTCGAAGTTTTTTCTTCGCCGAATATCGTTTCGAAAAAATGGGTTTATGAACAATACGATTCGAAAGTGCAAACCAATACTCTCGTAGGACCCGGAAGCGACGCCGCCGTAATTCGCATTAAGGGAACAAACAAGGCAATCGCCGCAACAACGGATTGCAACGGACGTTACGTTTATCTCAATCCGAAAGAAGGCGCTAAAATCGCCGTGGCGGAAGCCGCGCGAAATATCGTTTGCTCGGGCGCCAAACCGCTCGCAATTACGAATTGCCTCAATTTCGGCAATCCTTACAATCCCGAAGTTTATTGGACTTTCGCGCGTGCAATCGAAGGAATGGGCGAAGCGTGCCGATTTTTCGACACGCCCGTTACCGGCGGCAACGTAAGTTTTTACAACGAAAGCACGGAATCGACCGTTTATCCGACGCCCGTTATCGGAATGGTGGGACTTCTCAAAAACGCGGAAAAACGTTTGACTTCGTTTTTCAAAAGCGAAGGCGATTTGATTTATTTGCTCGGCGAAGATTTCGAGGAACTCGGCGGAAGCGAATATTTAAAAACCGTTTTCAACAAAACCGAAGGCGACGCTCCGAAACTTGATTTGAACCGCGAGAAAAAATTGCACGAAACAATTCTCGAACTTGCGGCAAACGATTTACTTGAATCGGCGCACGATGTTTCGGAAGGCGGAATTGTTTGTGCGCTCGCCGAAAGCGCAATCGGCGACGAAGAAAATCAATTCGGCGTTGATGTTCAAATACCGATTAAAACACGCGCCGACTTTTCTTTCTTCTCCGAAAGCCAATCGCGAGTTATCGTTTCGGTTAAAGAGGAAAACAAAGACAAGTTCGAAGAAATCGTAAGCGAACGAGGTTTTCCGCTTACGTTGCTCGGTAAGGTTACTTCAAAACAGTTTAAGGTAAATGATAAAATTAATTTGAAAAGCGAAACACTCGCCGATATTTTTTACAATACAATTGCAAGGAAAATGTCGCATGCGCTTTAAAATTTTAAAATTTTTATCAAAAACTTTCACGACGGAAAAAGTTCGTCAAACGCTCGATTTTTTCTCATATTACTTCGGCGGAATTTTTCGCAAAATAGAAGACGACCATATTTTTCTTGCGGCGGCGGGAATTGCGTTTTCGTTAATCTTAAGTTTTATCCCTTTTATTCTTGTTCTTTTTGCGATTTTAGGAAATATAATTTCTCCGGATGCTCTTTTGAAACAGATAAGCGAACTTATTGACACCACAATTCCTTATCCCGAACATGCGGAATTCGTAAAGGAATTTTTTCGTAAAAGGTTGCCGAGCGTTTTCAGTTACAAAGACACCGCGGCTTACATCGGCGTTTTCGGTTTGATGTTTACATCCACGTGGCTCTTCAGCAGTTTGCGCTCCATTCTAAATCATATTTTCGAAGTTGATAAAAAGAAAAGCGCGTGGTACGGTTTAATTAAGGATTTCGGCATGATATTGCTTGTCATGCTCATCATTACGCTTTCAACCGTCATTTTTCCCGTGATGAGAATAATGATAGATTATGCTCTCGAATCCCCCCTCTTCCAGGAATTGCATTTGAACACTTTGATTTCCTATCTGCTTTCGTTCTCTTCGTTTTTTATTCTCTTCGGCTTGTTCTATTTGTTTTACTTCGCCATTCCTTACGAACGTATCGGACACAAAGTGATTTTAATTTCATCGTTGACCACTACAATTTTATGGGCTTCTGCGAAATATGTTTTCGGCTATTACGTAAATTATTTTTTAAAAGCGGAAAATTTATACGGCGCGTTTCTCCTTTTTATCGTAATTTTATTTTGGATTTTTTATTCGTCGATACTTTTTCTCATCGGCGCAGAGGTCGGAATGCTTTACAAAAAAAGAAAATTAGAAAAGGGAAAAGAGAAAAATGGAAGTTAGATTCGCGGGCTTTTGGGTGCGTTTTGTCGCTTATATCATAGACTCGATTCTGTTGAGCGTCATGGAAACCGTTGTGTTTGTTTTCGTCGCCATGATTGTCGGCATTGCCGTTCCGTTCGTTAACGAACCGGAAACGACAGGACATTACGCTAAATTCGTCACGGCGGCGGTGCAAAATTATCCCGAAACGTACGAATATTTCACTTCTTCTTTCATCGGTTTGTTCGGTTTCGTAAGCGTCGTTTTAAGTTGGCTTTATTTTGCCGGCTTGCAATCGTCGGAAAAACAAGCGACTTTCGGCAAAGCGGCGATGGGGTTGATTGTTGTCGATGAAAATCTCGAACGCCTCACTTTTGCTCGGGCTTCGCTCCGCTACTTCGCAAAATTTATTTCGAGCATGCTTCTTTATTTCGGTTACATCATGGCGGCATTTACGCGTCATAAAAGGGCGTTGCACGATATTCTCGCGGGAACTTACGTCGTTCACGCGCGGAAAAGCGTTTATTATTAATATTTCCGAAATTATTTATTCCGAAAAAGTTCACCCGAAACGTCAAGCGTATTTTCGGGCGCATAAAATTTCCTTTTCTTATTTTTAAAGAAGGAAAAAAGATTCGGAGATAAAATGAAACGCATCGCTTTGTTTTTCGCTTTGTTGCTTACCGCAAATTTCACGGCTCAAAATTTGTATCACAAAATAAGCGCAAACGTAAATCCGTCAACATCGGCAATTGAAGTTATCGATACTGTTTTTTTGCCTACAAATTCACCGACGAACATCGTATTCGAACTCAACTCGGCGCTGAAAATAGGGAGCGTTGAAAACGGCGAAATCACTTTGATTAAAACCGAGCGAACAAACGAGAACGTCGGAATGGATCACGACACGGACACCGAACCTCTCGAAGTTTCGAAATATCTGCTTGAAATAAAAGAAACGTCACAACCCGTTACTTTCAGTTACGGCGGAAAAATCGATTCGCCAATCGAACAAAGCGAAGAAAATTATCAGCGCGGTTTCAGTCAATCCCCCGGCATCATTTGCGAAAAAGGCGTTTATCTCGCAGGCTCTACATATTGGATTCCGACCTTCGGAAAACGGCTTTTCGGTTTCGACTTGCACGCAACGCTTCCCGAAGGGTGGAAAACCGTAAGCCAAGGCGAGCGTTTAAGCGTAAACGGCAAATATTATTGGCATTCGCCCGAACCGCAGGAAGAAGCGTTTCTTATCGCGGCGAAATTTACGGAGTATTCCAAAGACGTGGGAGCGGTAAAAGCGATGGCTTTTCTGCGCACGCCCGACGACGCGCTCGCGAATAAATATCTCGAAACGACTGCGCAGTACTTGGAAATGTATCGCAATTTAATCGGAGCGTATCCGTACAAGAAATTCGCGCTTGTAGAAAATTTTTGGGAAACGGGTTACGGAATGCCCTCGTTTACTTTGCTCGGCGAAAAAATAATCCGCTTTCCGTTTATCTTACATTCGTCTTATCCGCACGAACTTTTGCACAATTGGTGGGGAAACAGCGTTTATGTCGATTTCTCGAAAGGCAATTGGTGCGAAGGAATTACGGCGTACATGGCTGACCATTTGATAAAGGAACAGCGCGGCGCAGGCGCCGATTACCGCCGCTCAACATTGCAACGCTTCACCGATTACGTCAATCCGCAAAACGATTTCCCGCCTTCCGAATTCCAATCGCGTTACGACGGAGCGAGCGAGGCTATCGGTTACGGCAAAACATTAATGACTTGGCACATGCTTCGCAAATTGGTCGGCGACAAAAATTTCGTTAAAAGTTTCAGAAAGTTTTACCGCGATTTCAAATTCAAACGCGCATCGTTCGACGATATTAAAAATTCGTTCGAAGAAGTTACAGGACGCGATTTGGATTGGTTCTTTACGCAATGGATAACGCGCAACGGCGCGCCGCAATTGAGTTTGAGCGATGTTACAAAATCGAAAACAGAAAACGGTTACGTCGTAAAATTCGTTTTAACGCAAACACAAAAAGAAAACCCGTTCGTACTTGACGTTCCGATTGCAATTTTTTTCGAAAATGATGTTTTGAAAAAAACCGTACGTCTTGACAAGCGCGAACAATCTTTTACAATTGAATCAAAACAAAATCCGATAAAAATCGCCGTTGACCCGCAATTCGACGTAATGCGAAGATTAAGCGCCGAAGAAATTCCGCCCGCGCTCACCAAGGCTTTCGGTTCGAAAAAAGTGATTTGCGTTCTTCCCTCCTCTTCGGAATTCAACGAAAGTTACAAACGAATTGCGGAAAGTTGGATTAAAAACAAATCGGGCGAAATCGTTTACGATAACGAATTACACAAACCGCCGAAAGACGCCGCGGTGTGGATTTTCGGTTTTGAAAACAAGTTTGTTAGCGCCATTAACAATTCTCTAAAAAAATATTCTTCGGCGATTTATTCCGATAGCGTGATTATCGACGGAAAGAAATTGGACACTCAAAACAAATCGTTCGTTCTCGCAATTCGAAATCCGCAAAACGAGAATAACGTCGCAGTTTGGCTTGCGTTGAAAAATGAGAACGCAACGGCGGGACTTATCCGAAAACTGCCGCATTACGGCAAGTACGGTTATCTCGCTTTCGAAGGCGACGAACCGACGAACATTTACAAGGGCGCTTGGCAGAGCGTTAATTCGCCGCTCGTTTATCGCTTCGAACAAACGGAAACACATGCGAAACCGCCGAAAGAAAAAGCGCTTGCATATCTTAAACCTGTTTTCTCCGCGGAAAGAATGTTCGCGCATATTGAGTTTCTCGCTTCCGAAAAAATGAAAGGTCGCGGTCTCGGTACACCCGAATTAAGCGAAGCCGCGAAATACATTGCGGAAAAATTCGCGGAATACGGTTTGCAACCTGGCGGCGATAGAGAAACGTACTTTCAGACTTGGCAAGAAAAAATCGGCGGGAAAAATTATGAAATTACGAACGTAATCGGATTTATTCCGGGCACGGCTGACAGTCTGAAAGACGCGCCGCTTATTATTTCCGCGCATTACGACCATCTCGGTTTGGGCTGGCCCGACGTTTACAAAGGGAACGAAGGCAAAATCCATTTCGGCGCCGACGATAACGCCTCGGGCGTTGCGGTAATTCTCGAACTCGCTAAAATATTGGGTGAAAATTACAAGCCGCTTCGTCCCGTTTATTTTATCGCTTTTTCCGGCGAAGAAGCGGGCTTGCGCGGTTCGCGGCATTTTGTCAATAATCCCACGGCGGGAATAAATGTTAAAAAGATTATAGCCGATTTGAATTTCGACACGGTCGGAAGATTGAACGACAAAAAAATTATGATTTTGAATTCCAACACTGCGCGCGAATGGAAATTTATTTTTATGGGAACGGATTACGTAACAGGCGTTCCCACGGAATTGATTAAACAGCAACTCGACGCAAGCGACCAAACCGCATTTATCGAAAAAGGAATTCCTGCGGTGCAATTTTTCAGCGGACCGAATAAAGATTATCACAAACCGACGGACACTATCGATAAAATCGACAAAGCGGGTTTGGTGAAAATCGCGACGGTCGGAAAAGAAGTGCTCGACTATCTCGCGAATCGTCCCGAACCGCTTTCGGTGCGCACAAGCAAGAAAAATCAAACTCCGAAAAGAAACGGCGGAAAAACACGGCGCGTAAAAACAGGCGTTGTTCCGGATTTCACTTATACGGGCGAAGGCGTAAAAGTGGCGGATTTACTCGACAATTCACCCGCGCAAAAAGCGGGCTTAAAAGCGGGCGATGTAATCATTAAGGTTAACGAGACTGAAATAAAAAATTTACGCGATTACTCGAACGTTTTGAAAACTTTCGCGCCGGGCGATACGGCAAAATTCACGGTTCAACGAAACGGAAAAGAAACGATAACCGAAATTGTTTTTGAAGAGAAGTGAAATTAGTCGGCTCAAAACATAATCGTCTTGAGCCGCAAAAATCTTCTATCGTGTTTTTTCATACGTTCCGAAAAATTCCGTTTCGGCGATAATTTTCCCCTTTATTGTTTCGAGCAATTCCGATTTTGACGGCGGCGCGTTGAATTTTAAATTTTCTTTCAAAGCATATAACTTAAAAAAGTAACGGTGTTTGCCGATTGGCGGGCAAGGTCCGCCGTAAGTTGCTTTTCCCCAACTGTTCTTTCCCGTTCGAATTCCTTGCGGTAATCCTTGACGGGCGGAGTTTTCCGCCAAAGCTCCGTCTTTCGGCGGAATGTTGTAAAGTATCCAATGCACCCAAATTGTTTTCGGCGCTTTCGGGTCGGGCGCATCGGGGTCTTCCACAATCAGCAAGAGACTTTTCGCCTCCGACGGAACGTTTTTCCAACGAAGCGGCGGCGAAACGTTCTCACCTTCACACGTATATTTCGCGGGAATTCCCGACGCGTTATCAAAAGCGGGAGAGAAGATTTCAAACTCGCGTTTCTCTTGCGCGAAAAGCGAAGATACAATGAACATGAAAAAAACAAAACAGACACGTAAAAATTTCATCGCGCTTGACCTTTTTAATACTTCTTACCTTTTAACTTTCCTGTAAAAATACAGAAAAATCACCGTTTGAAAAAATTCACGAAACTCGCACGAAGCAATCTGTATCATTATTGCGCCGACCCGAATAAACACAGTCTTTCCGAGTCCCGCCTTCGGCGGGACGAAGGAATCTTTCACACCGTGCGCCGATTTTTCTTTCACTGACAAACCGACAGATTGCTTCGCTCCACTTCGTTCCGCTCGTAAAGACAGAAGGTATTTGGTGGAATCGCAATGACGCGAAATTTTCGGTCGTTGCGAGGACGCGCCGACGAAGTCGGCAAGGACGAAGCAATCTGTAGTATTACTGCGCTAACCAAAATAAACACAGTCGTTGCGAGGAGATTTCCCGCAGAAGGCGGGGAAACGACGAAGCAATCTGCCGCGCCGTGCGCTGAATAGTCTTTCGCTAACAAATTGACAGATAGCTTTACACTCCCCGTTTGAAAAGGATGCGCGTTTCTTCGAAATTCACAAAAAAAGATTTTAAAAAAAACATTATTTCCCTTATTTTTGCGGTGCATCCTTAGCTCAGTTGGTAGAGCATCTGACTCTTAATCAGCAGGCCGGGGGTTCGAGTCCCCCAGGATGCACAAACGACGAAAGCCTTGTAATTATTGACGATTACAGGGCTTTTTTATTTCCCGCCCATTACGCCAAAAAGACAATTATAACACTCTTTATAACCGTTTTTATGATTCTCCGTTAGCGTCGCTAACGACAGATAAATATAGATAAATACAGTGATTGTTTACCGAAAAATTTTCCTCTGAACCCTCCGTTGAAAAATTTTATCTTATCTTCTGTCGAACAAAATTGAATTGTAAAATGGAACTGAAAGAGATTATCGGAATTATTAAGCATGCCGTGATGATTACGTCTTTCGTAATCGTAATGATGTTATTAATCGAGTTTATTAATGTAATTACTCATGGCGATTGGCAAAAGAAAATCAAGCATGCGAAATTCGGACAATATCTGCTTGCTTCTATTCTCGGCGCCACGCCGGGTTGCCTCGGAGCGTTCACTGTGGTTTCTCTTTATTCCCATAAAATTCTTTCGTTCGGCGCTTTGGTGGCGGCAATGATCGCGACAAGCGGCGACGAAACTTATTTGATGCTTTCTCTTTTCCCCCTGAAAGCATTGGGAATTATGTTTTTGCTCGCATTGGTTGGAATTGTTGCGGGTTATCTTACCGATAAATTTTACAAACATTCCGAATCGCTTCTGCCGGAAGATATTCACGAATTGGAACTTCACAAATCCGACGAAAACAAAGTAATTGATAGAGAGGACATTTTTTCGAATCTCAAATCGTTGAGTTTTCAAAGGGCGCTGCTTCTTTTCCTACTTGCCTCCGCGCTTTTTTTACTTTTGACCGAACAAATTGCCCCGAAAGCGGAAACGTGGGTTAAACTTACTTTCGGCATAAGTACGGCGCTTGCGCTTATTTTGGCATCAATTGTTTCCGAACATTTTCTTGAAAAACATTTTTGGGAACATGTAATCAAAAAGCATTTGATAAGAATTTTCGCTTGGACTTTCGCGGCGCTTTTCGTCGTCGCATTTTTCAATCATTATTTCGACGTCAGCGCGTGGATTGCCGATAACATTTACACGGTTCTTATTATTGCGGTTCTTATCGGATTAATTCCCGAATCGGGTCCTCACATGATTTTCGTTACTCTTTTCGCGCAAGGACTTTTGCCTTTCGGCATTTTATTCGCAAGTTCCGTTGTTCAGGACGGTCACGGAACTCTTCCGTTGCTTGCGGTTTCAAAAAAAAGTTGGATTGTGCTGAAATTGATTAATCTGGCTTTCGGATTGGCGTTGGGTTTCGTATTGCTTTTATGGAGCGTGTAATATGAGAAAAAGAACCAATCTCGATACTTCGGAAGCGAATTATTTGTACGCGTCGGTTTTGTTGAAATTCAATAAAAATGAAAAGTTACGCGATTTACCGATTATCGTTAAGAATAAATTGATTGATGAAGTTTGCGAAAGATGTATCGAACAAGCGAATGAAAATCCCGACGATATTGAAGCGCTAAAATTCGAAGTAAAAGCCTACAAACTAACTGAAGAGGAAAGAGAAAAATCTCTTTCGAAAGAAGTTTATGAAATACATGAAAAACCAGCCGGTTTTAATGAGAAATTGAAAGAAAAATATTCTTCAATTATAGAGGAAGAAATAGAAAAAATCGTTGAAAAATTATCGGCGACGAATAATAACCCTTCTGTCTCCCCATAACGGATGACGTTCTTTCCATTGTAAATACTTGCAAAAATCGGGATACATCGATAAAGCGTCGTGATAAACTGAAAATAAGTCCGCGTGTTTTTCTTCTTTGTAAATTTTAGGCGCGTAAGGTTGTTCGGTTTTTTCTTCGCTGCCGTGCTCGGGGGATTTTTTAAACAAATGAGAAATAAAAGCAAGGATTAAAACAAGAGCCAACAAAACCCCGGTGCCGATTGTGACCGTGTAAATAATTTCGATTAGTGTCATTTTCTCCTCTCCCGTGAATTTTAATTTCGCTTGCAAAATAATGTATCGTTTATGAGAATAAAATGAACTCGGTCACATTTGACGGAAATATTGCCTTCGCTGTGCGCTTCGTCACTTACATCACTTACACGAAATTATCATTAACGGAAGAAAATTCGCTTCGGATTAGATTTTCGGAGAATTTAATGAGAAAGCGGGCTTTTGTTCGTGAATATCAGTTTTCGGCTTTTAACCTTTCGGTTCTATCGGCAAGTTTGAGTTTTTCAATAAGTTCCGCCAAATCGCCGTCCATAATATTGGACAAATTATACAACGTTAGTCCGATACGATGGTCGGTAACTCGATTTTGCGGAAAGTTGTAAGTTCTGATTTTTTCGCTTCTGTCGCCCGTTCGCACCATCGATTTCCTTGTTTTGGCAATTTCGCTCTGTTGTTTTTGTCGTTCCAAGTCGTACAATCGCGCCATCAAGACTTTCATCGCTTTTTGTCGGTTTTTCAACTGCGAACGCTCGTCCTGGCATTGAACCACAATGCCCGTGGGGAGATGAGTAATACGGATGGCGGTTTCCACTTTGTTTACGTTTTGTCCGCCCGCTCCCCCGCTTCTGTAAACGTCAATTTTCAAATCGTTTTGATTGATATCCACATGAACGTCTTCGGCTTCGGGCATAACGACAACCGAGGCGGCGGATGTGTGCAAACGTCCGCTTGCTTCCGTGGCAGGCACGCGTTGAACGCGATGTACGCCGCTTTCGTACTTTAAATCGCCGTAAACGCCGTTGCCGGAGACAGTCAAAACGACTTCCTTTATTCCGCCCATTCCTCCGACTTCGTTCAAATCAATGATTTCGTACTTCCAGCCCGCGCGTTCGGCGAAACGCGTGTACATGCGAAGTAAATCGGCGGCGAATAATCCAGCTTCCTCGCCGCCCGTTCCCGCTCTGATTTCAAGAATTACGTCTTTGTCGTCGTCGGGGTCTTTCGGGATAAGTAAAATTTTTATTTTTTCTTCAAGTTCGATTTTTTTTCTTTCAAGTTCCTCCAATTCCGTTTGAGCCAGTTCCTTAAAATCCTCGTCTTCGTCAGAAGCGATAATTTCTTTGTTTTCCTCCATGTTTTTTAGCGTTTTTTCGTATTCGTCGTACGCCTCGACTATTTTTTCAAGTTCGCTTCTTTTCTTACTCAATTCCACTAATTTTTTTTGGTCGGAAACGATTTCGGGGTCCGAAAGTTCCGCGTTAATACGCTCGTATTTATCTTTTACTTCTTTTAGTTTTTCTATAAAGTCCATTTCAAGTCCTAAAAATTTCGATTGTGAATATACGAAAATTCAAAGAAAGCGTTTTCGGATTAAGTTAATTTTACACCGAAACAGTTTAAGAGTGTGAATAATCGTCGGAAAAACTTTGGATCATTGGTTTAAAGAAATCGTAAAATTTAAGTAGAGATATCATTTATGAGACTTGGCATAACGAAAAAATTTGTAACCGCACCAAGATGTCTTTTTCGGAAACTTTGTTAGATCGCTTCGTCCTCCCGCCTTGGCGGGACTCCTCGCAAAGGCT